>DATJLH010000186.1:0-6753 GCA_035490615.1 Cellvibrio sp. | reverse complement strand
TTTTACAGCACTGATGACGCCGCTCTGACAGGCGCTGATTACGTTCCCGGTTTTGCTGATTTCTGGGGATTCAATCGCCCCGATGATATCGATCTTTATTACACGCAAGCTGAAGACCTGAGTGAACGTTCAGTCTATGCGGAAGTGGCATATGACATAACGCCACAATGGGAGGTATTGATTGGTGCGCGTAATTTTCATTATAAAGACGAATTTACCTCTTGTTCGGTAGCGCCTTTTTTCTTTGCAATAGAAGGAACCGAGTTGCCAGTGGATTGCATTGACGGTGACGATAAGCACAGTGGCAATCTTGGCAAGTTCAGTATCAATTACCAGCTCACGCCTGAGCAGAACATCTATTTAACAATTGCTGAGGGTTACCGTCGCGGGGGTGCCAACGCTCTGCCGACTACAGTAGAAACAAACCGTACTTACTCGCCAGACACTTCCGTCAATTATGAGTTGGGCACCCACAGCTACTTCTTTGACAAACGCCTCCGCATCAGTGCAGCGGTATTCTATATCGACTGGCAGCGTATCCAGGTGGCTGGTGTCATCGAGCAACGCTACCGTGGCACCCTTAATGCCAAAGATGCACGTTCCAAAGGTGTGGAGTTGGAGGTGGCGGCGGACATCTCCGATCATTGGTCTATCTGGTCAGGCTTCTCCTACACCAAGGCAGAATTGACGGAAGATGCGCTGAACTACAACGGTGCCGGTGAAAATATTTACGCGGGTGATCGTTTGCCCGGTACACCGGAACAGCAATTGAATGTGGGCGTCGATTTTTCGCAAAGGATTCGCTCAGCACAACTGGATGCCAGTGTGAATGTTGCGCGTATCGACGAAGTTTACACCGCATTAAATAATGAACTGGTGAATTACCAGCGTCTACGTGGTTTTACTACCGTTAATGCCGATATATCGATCAGTCTGGATCAATGGCGGGTGGGGGCTTTTGTTAAGAACATCGGTAATACACGTGGAGTAACAGGTGCTCGCAATGCATACCTGTATGGAGAAAAAGGCCAGTTCGAATATATTACTCGTCCGCGCACTATCGGTATATCGATAGATTACCGTTATTGATTGGCGTCTGCCGCTCGTTAGTAGCAGCGTGCTGAGGTGTAAGCACGTGTAATAGGCTGTTAAAAGAAAATGAGTATGATTTAGCGATGTAAGCAGTAAGTTGTTGAGTAACGTAAAAATTTTTTATCACTAACCGAAGGATAGAATCATGGCAGCTGAGAAAAAGAAAACGAGTGAAAAGAAAAACGATAAAAAACCTGTAAAAAAAGCAGTGGCGAAACCCGCAGGTAAAAAATCCAAACGGCTGGAGGAAGTAGGCAGCAGTCATATGCTGATCAGCGTTCCCAAAGGCGGGCAGGTTATCAGGTTTTTTGAATTGACCCCCTCTCTGCCTGTAGGTGGATGTGCTGCTGACTGGATTCTGGATGAAGTCGGTGGCACTGGTCAAAAAGATATCTCTGGAATCACCGTGGGCTTCCCGGAAAACCCATCGGCTATTGAGCGTGATTTTGAGCGAGCCATCCTGGTGATTAATCTGAAACAGGGTACTTCGGGGCCGGCTGGAACCTGGCGTTTTGCGATGGGTGGCGTAGCGACTGATCAGGCTGACAGTGATCCGAATAATGATATCGCCATTGATATTATTGATAATGGTCTAACCATGCTTGTGCATGTACATGTGTTGAATAATTCTGTAGAAAATATCCGATTCGGCTACGTAGCCTCATTTACTTACGCAGATTCTGGTGTTGTGGAAGTTTATGAGTCCCAAGATCCCGGTTTTGTGCCAATTCGCCCGATAGGTTAATTGGCAAGGTTAAGGGGAGCGCATCGTTGAGGCTCCCCTTGTTGATGCATCAGTGCGACGAAAGCTTCGTTACTGCACAACGGATCAAACCAGCTGAAGCTGAACCATATTTTATTCATGCCGTTTTTAAGCGTTGTTTCTATATTTAAGATAGCCGAGGTATTGTTATTGGCCAATGTATGAATCAGTGCAGCGGTATAATTGGTTTCTATATTTTGTGGATCTTTATTCTCTATAATCTTTAAAAGCGTCAACGCTTTGGAAAAATTTCCCAGGTGCGCGTGGGTTTGAGCAAGGCTGCGCAGGTCACCGATACTGGCTTCTTCTTCATTAATTGAGCTGACAATGTTTCTGTAAAGTGCATCAGCCTCTTCCTGTCTTCCTGCAAGACTCCTTGCATCCGCCTTGTTCAATGCCAGGGTTGTAAAACCCGGTGCCAAATTGGCGGCACGGCTAAATAGTTCATATGCTTCGTCATAGTCCTGTGTTAATAGATAGCAGAGTCCAAGATTACTTAAATTAGTGACATCATCCGGCCGTTGTTCAATGATTTTTTCAAACGATTGCGATGCCGTTTCTATGTTGCCCTCAACTAAAGCAATCAAGCCATACAGCGCATGTGCCTTATATTGGTTGGGCGATAATGCAATGGCTTCATTAAGAAAATGCTTGGCATCTGTCGTATTACCCGAATACCAGTAGGCATTGGCAATATTGATCAGGTTATTGGCTGTAGTCTTAAGTCTCAGCGCTTTTTGATAATAATCTATCGCTGACTGGTAATCATTCTTCGCCATCATTGTATGCGCATTTAGCTCATTGATCAGCGATTGACTCACATTGGCAGATTTTAATTTTTCCGCTGTTTCTATCGCGGCCTCAAACTCACCTTTGGCGATTTGCAGCCGGTGTAAATTATATAAATAAACGACATTCTCAGCGTCGGGTTGATGGCTTTTCAAAAAACTTTCCAGTCGCTGTAAAAATACAGAATTTCTCGTTTCGTAGTAAAGATCAAGTGCGATTTCTTTATATAGTGTTTGGAATGCAGCGGTCATCTTAAGTTGATTGCCGGATGCGTCCAGGTCATCCAACAGCTTTGGTGTGGCACCTTTGTGGCGCAAGGTTTGGCTTATTTTCAAGAAAATAGCGTATTCATTTTCATCTACCGTTTTAAGTAGATTGACCGATTTTCTGGCGTAGAAACTGTTGACATTGCTCTGGACGATGGATGCGACTGACACATAATTGTCGGCCAATAAATCCAGTGTCTTGGTGTCATAAGTGCGAAGCTTGTTGTTGTCTGCATCAGGTAGCAACCGTGATAGAGTGATGGTACATGTCTCAAGCCTGCATTGAACTGAAGTGGTTATAAGTTCGTCAGCCCCGGTTGCGTGCAGCACGGTTTCATTATCGTCGTTAACATCGGTAATTTCGTCTCGCGGTATTAAATAATAGTCATTTAATTGAATGATGCTTTGCTGTATCGCATCGTAGATTGCGGTATTAACCAGCTCTTGCTGCAGTTTTGGCATTCCCTCTGCGTTAATTTCCGGTGGAATAACGGCGACATAGCGCGGTGGTTTGGGTTGCAGTAACCAGAAACTGATGCCGATCAAGGCGCAGATAAAAAAGGCGCCGACAATAATATTGGCTTTCTGCTGCTTGATAAATTTCGCCCAATCTTTTTTATACGAGTTATCTGCATGCAGATAACCTGCAGCTAAAGTGGTGGAATCCTTATTCGGCGATATATAAGCCGCTGTATGTTCTGCGCGCAATTGACTCAGGCTCGCCTGCCGGGGTGTCAGCTCGGTGTCGTTGGACCATTCCTGTGTACCGATAACTAAAGAACTTAATTTTTCAAACTGGCTGGCAACCCAGTGGGTATTGTCCGGGCGGTTGTCGACATTTTTTGAGAGCAGTTGTCCGAGCAGATCGCAAATTTCCGGCGGCAATGTCGGGTTGTGTGTTGTCGGCGGCACCGGCGGGTGAGAGATGATCCGCTGCATCAATTGCAGTTTATTACCGGTTTCACCGAAGGGATGCGCACCGCACAGCATTTGATAGGCGAGGATGCCGAAGGAAAACAAATCACTCTTGAAATCCAGCGCTTCACCCATAGCCTGCTCCGGCGACATGGATGCATAGCTGCCGGCGACATGATCGGTAATGGTTGCGTTGAAGTCTTGCGACTTGGCGATACCGAGGTCGGAAATCTTGGCGGTATTGCGTTGGTTGATCAGAATATTTTCAGCTTTCAAATCGCGGTGAATAATGCCGGAATCGTGAGCTACCGCAAGGCCCTGGGCGATTTGCGTCAACCAGGTCATGCGTTGCGACATGGGCACCAGATGTTCGCGCAGACGCGTTTGGAGATTTTGTCCGTCGACGTATTCCATCACCAGCGCCAGTTGGTCCGGTGTTTCAATAAAGTCGTAGATCTGGACGATGTTGGGATGATTCAGCTTGGCGAGTAACAGGGCTTCGCGTTTAAAACGCTCGCGGTAATGCGGCTCGAATAATTCCATGCGCAGGCATTTGATCGCCACCTGTCGATCCAGGCGGGTGTCGCGCGCGAGATAAACCAGGCCCATTCCTCCCCGTCCGATACAGTCGAGGATGTCGTAATGTCCTATGCGCGTCATCTCCGTGATGTTGTGCGGGGAGAGGCTCATCTGGTTGAGGTATCGGCGGTTAAGGGTAATGCCGTGGTGAGTTGGTCTCCTTTGTAGATTCTGAAACGTTCGCAGCCAAGGCGGATCTTGCCACCGCGTCGCTCCAGCAGGCACTGGTGGTCAGAAGAGTCCGGCAGGCAGTCGGCCAATTGTTTACGTGCGCGAAAAATATGGATATTCATGTGGGTGGAGTCCAGCCCCAATTCATTCGCCAATTGATCGGCATAGACCCAGCCCTGGCTTTTGGCATCCAGCCCTTGTGCCGCATCGTCGGCGCGATGCCGTGCAAGTTGCAGCATCAAATAATGGTGGCTGCGCACAGCGAGGTCGATGCTCTGATGCGGATGGTGCAATTCCAGTTGGGTCGTCTCTTCGTCCAGGCTGAGGTTGAACACAAATTCAAAGTCGCTGAGTTTGTGCGAGCTGCGCACTCGCGCTTCAGTGGGACCGTAAACCTGTGCATTGATAAACTGCCAGCGCAGATTATCGAACTGCAATATGTCACCGTGTTGAATGATTTCACGGCGCTGCTCGTGTGTGGCGCTGCTCATCAGCTCGGCGTACCACACCTGGTCCCGGTGATCAAAATACAATGCCAGTTCGGGTGTCTGGGTATCCGGCAGTAAATGATAGCGTTCGAGTTGGATAGGCTGCACGCGGGACGGCATCTGCTCTGGCGACATATCCAGCGGCCAGAGCATGTCCGATGGTGGTGCAAGGTCGATCACAGTAAAGCCCGGCTCAGTCTGTTCTGCCAGATGAATGTGATCATTCTCATTCAGATCGGCCACTTCTCCTTGCCCCAGTTGTACATCATTCACCCAGGTCCCGTTGAGGCCAAGATTTTTAATGCGCCAGCAGCGGCCATTCCATTCGATTGCGGCATGTAATTTGGAGATATAAGGCTTATCCAGTTGGGTATCCACACTGGCGAGTCTGCCGAAGGTGTGATGTGGAGCCAGGGGGAAAAAAGTTTCCGTAGCGACATCAAATAGATAAGCCATAGGGTTTGCTCGTGTCTTACAGCATGTTGAAACTTATTTTTTGCGAGTCCTTGTGAGAAAACCGGGGGGAATAAACCATGACCTCCAGACAGCTGCCCCTGTAATTCCTTGTAATGGGCAAATAATCGCGCAGGCCATAGATTGCCACAGGATGGGCCCGGTTTCACCCGTTAACCGTGCCAGTTTAGTCTTTGATGGTAATAATGGCATGATCTATGAACCTAAATTGCCGGCGAATTCTTCGCCGGCGGACGTCACGTCGTCCACGCATAAGCCACTGCATCATAAGCCAGTGGCCAAAGCGATCCATCCGCTCAATCAGGCGGCCAATGCTAAATGGGTGCCGATCAATAAAAGTTTTATCACCCTGACCCGCATCATCCTGAAGTCCGCACTGGAGCGTTTTGCTCTGGTGAATCTTGCGATAACCCTGCGCTGTGTGACGCAACAGGGTTATCGTCATCTTATTTTGGTCAATGATGACCGGGATATCCAGATTGCTGCGGTGGGGCGGGTAGAAGAATTTATTATTTCAACCGAGATGCCCATGACACCGCCGGCTGAACGTTTGAATGCAGCGGAGGCCGTCACCTTTCCGGTGGATTTCCAGGGGCAGCGCCTGGGGTATCTGGTGGCGCTGGTGCGCAACGCCCGTGTCGATCCCGGTGACGAGATGCAGGATCATCCTTCAGCGAGTGACATCCGATACCGTTTGAGCCGGGTGGCGGAAGAAGTGGTGGGCGTCATCAAACGCTACCAGACCCGCTATCGTGCTATCTACGTGTATGGCGACCAATGCTACTGGATCGGGAACAGTGCGGCCTTACGGCAACTGGACCAACGGATTGATACCCTGGCGTCATCGGCGCTGCCGATCCTGATTCGTGGCAATAAGGGCGCGGGGAAAATTATTGCGGCGCGCGCGCTGCACTGTGAGCGCCACACCGAGATAGTGCCCTTTATCGAATCGGGCTGCCATGAATGGGAGGAGGATGCCGCCACCAGTATCTTGCAAGCCCTGTTTGCTTACGCCAAAGGCGGCACACTGTTTTTGCGCAGTGTCGATAAGCTGTCCGGTGAAAACCTGCGGGTATTGCAGGCGTTTTGCACGCAACGCACCCTGGAAAAAACCACCAAAGGCCATGCCGAATCGGTGGATATCATCTTCAGTCTCAGTCGGCGCGATGCTGAATTGCCGGCGTCGCTACAGCGCTGGTTGTCGATCAATACCGTG
>DATJLH010000185.1:0-4711 GCA_035490615.1 Cellvibrio sp. | reverse complement strand
GTACCCAAACAGACGGTCAGCATTTTACAGGGGCTGGAGGAGTATCTGGATGGCAGGATTACCCTGCGTCACGCACAAGGCACGTTGCTAACGCGGAATACCTGGCAGCCGGGCGCCGACTCAATTGCGGCTAATTCGTTTTCCAAAGAACGCTGGCATACCGATGAGGTCGTGTTGGCTACACCGGAAGATACGCAGGGGATGATTAAAAAAGCCGTAGCTGCGGCACGAAAAAGTGATGTGGCTATTGTGGTGGTCGGCGATAACGAAGCAACCTCGCGCGAAGCCTGGGCGGAAACCCACCTCGGTGATCGCACCAGCCTTGATTTGGTGGGTGAGCAACAGGCGTTGGTCGATGCGGTGTTGGCGACCGGTAAGCCGACGGTTGTGCTGCTGATTAATGGCCGGCCATTGTCCATCAGCAAGATCGCGCAGCAGGCGCCGGCGATTATCGAAGGCTGGTACCTTGGTCAGGAGACCGGTCATGCCATTGCGCGGGTTCTGTTTGGTGATGTAAATCCCGGCGGCAAATTGCCTGTCAGTATTCCCCGCTCAGTCGGTCATATTCCGGCTTATTACAACCACAAACCATCCGCCAAGCGCGGTTACGCGTTTACCGAAACCAGCGCGCTTTATCCCTTTGGGCATGGCTTGAGTTACACCCAATTTACTTACAGTAATCTCCAGGTGAACAAAACCTCGGCCAAGGCCGGTGATGCGGTAGACATCCGCATGACCCTGACCAACAGCGGTTCGCGCGACGGTGACGAAGTGGTGCAATTATATATACGCGATCCGATTGCAAGCCTGACGCGACCCGTTAAGGAATTAAAAGGTTTTCAGCGTGTGCATGTAAAAGCAAAAGAGAGCGTGACCCTGACCTTTTCGTTGGCGGTGAATCAGCTGGGCTTTTATGATCAAGAGATGCGTTATATTGTTGAGCCGGGCGAGATTGAATTGATGCTTGGCAGTTCTTCTGCCGATATCCGTCTCAATGGCGAATTTACCATCGCGGGGAAGACGGTGGATGTCAGTGATAACAAAGCTTATTTAAGTGCGTCGACCGTGTTGGCTCCTTAAGTGGGTTTTTGCAGCGGGATGAATCAGGTTTGCTATCAGGAATGGGGTTTTCTTTTTTGATAGCAAACCTGCTTTAATAACAAATCTGTTTTAATAACAAATCTGGGCGAAAGTCGGGCAAAAAATTTACTGGATTATCTTTAAAACACCGGTACCGATTGGTAAAGGCTTTTGTCGATCCGGTATTTGCGAATCAACTTCCCGAGCGCGCGCCGTTCTTTTCCGGCAATTCGCGCTGCTGCTGATACATTTCCCTCTGCTATCGACAATACCTGCTTGAGGTATTGTTCTTCAAATTGTGTTATCACCTCGGCCTTGGCATCCTGAAAGCTGAGCTGGGGATTGATAGAGTGAAACATATGCTCAGCTTTGTGCGCTGCGCTCTCTGGCGATTTTCCTGTTAAAGCCGAATTGTCTTCTACTGCTGCATGTTTTGTTAAACCTGATTTTTTTTCTAAAACCGTTTCAAACAAAGCACCGCCCGGTGGCATCCCGGCAGGCGAAGTCAGTAACGTCTCGGGGGACAGCAAAAACGCACGCAGCAGGGTATTTTCCAGCTCACGAACGTTGCCGGGCCAGGATTGCTGCATCAGATAATGAATGAACTGGCCGGATAATTGTTTGGGAGCAGCGCGGTACTCCTCAGAAAATTTGTGAAGTAACGCTCTGGCAATCAGCGGAATATCATCCTTCCGCGCGCGCAGCGACGGCATAAAAACCGTCAGTACATTAAGCCGATAAAACAAATCCTCGCGGAATAATTTCTCTTCCACGCGTTGCGAGAGATCGGCATTGGTGGCAGCCAGAATGCGTACATCGGCTTGACGGGTGTCACGTCCGCCGAGGGGGCGGTACTCGCGCGTCTGCAAGAAACGTAACAAAGCTGCTTGTGCCTTGGGCGTCAGGCTATCGACCTCGTCGAGAAATAAAGTGCCGCCATCAGCCAAGGTAACCAAACCGGCCTGACTGCTTTTGGCATCGGTAAAGGCGCCTTTCTCGTGGCCAAAGAGTTCGCTTTCAAATAACTCGTCAGGGATAGCCGCGCAATTAAGCGGTATAAAACCGCACTCGCGCCGCTCGCTTAAATAATGCATTGCCCGTGCTGCATTTTCTTTTCCCGTGCCCGTTTCGCCGCGGATTAATACCGGCGCATGGCACTGGGCGATTTTCTGAATTAATTGAAGGGTATCGACAAATACCGGTGAATGGCCGACAAGATTCAGGCCGGTAAACGTTTGCAGTAAACGGATTTTTTCCTGTGAGGTCTGGTGCGAATTGTCGGTCGTGGAACAATGATTGTGGTCGTTATCACCACAAGAGATAACAGAGGTGCTGTTCATAGTGAGCTTCCCATTGTCCTTGTTAACAGATCACTACCGGTGATGTCATTATCGTTTTACATCAACAACCGTCCTGATGACTCCATCCATTCATATCAACGTCTATACATTTTTTAACACCGGGTTGATAAAACTAACACAGGGCAAGTCAAAATCAAGTTAGGGCAAGGGGATGAGGTGCCAATATTTTATAAGTATGCTTTCGCCCGGTGTGCCGCTTTTTGTTTCATTCTGATTCGTTCTATACGCAATGCACATCTACTTTTTCCTGCTCCGCACATTTTTTTATTTTATGGGTGTAAAAGAACCCACCTGCGCAAGCCAGTTAAATACCCATATGAAGATGTTGTGACAGTGCGCAGCAACAGGCACAGCGGGTTAATGTCGACCCACCTGTTATGGCTTCTGTTAAAAAAGTAGTGCCTGATCAATCGATTAGCCAATAAAACCGTCCTGGTATAAATGTTGCTCAACGCTATCTGCTGCACTAATCGTGCGCGTGGCCTGTGTGTGTTTTTTCTAATCTCTATTAACAGGGAGCGGCGAGTTGAAGGTAAATGATGAGGAGGAACCGGACATTCAATCCCTGGCTGAAGAAATTGCCCGCTATCTGCAGGGGCGCGAGCAGGTTGCGGATACGCTGGATGGCATCCTGCAATGGTGGATTTTACGGCAGCGCCTGCACGAAGAGCGTCGCAGGGTTGAGCGTGCTATGGCATACCTTCATCAACAGGGAGCAATCAGTATAAGAACCTTACCCGACGGTCGCCTGTTGTATATCGGTCGCCCCTCCGCAGCAGGTAAGCCCAACCTGGATTCCTGATCTCGCCTGTCGCTAAATTGTCTTATTCATTGATTAGTATCCCGCGGTCGAATGATCGGTATTGGCCGGTCAGCCGTTTTTTGACGTGGGGTAACAAAATCATGTTTTTCGGTAGATCATTTAAGCGGTTTTGCGGCGCAGGGTTTTGGTTGCTGCTATTGATGTTGCCCGGAATGGTGCATGCAGAGCCTTTATTAAATGGTATTGCCCTGCATAAGGAATTGGGGCGCGATCAATTCTGGGGAGCGCTGTATACCGAGTTGTTAAGCAGCGATGCCGAGGTGCTGGTCACCAGTCCTGTTGCCAAGCGAATGGAATTAAAAATCCTCGCACCGGAAGGCATGACGCTGCGCCGTTTCAGTCGGATGTGGATTGAAGGTGCGGCGATCAACAACTCCTCTGCCGTGCTCATGGCGCAGGCCGATAACATGGTCCTCTTTGACGGCTTGTTTGGCGGGCGCTTTGAAACCAACGATCACATTGTACTCAGTGTGGCGCCGGGTCAGGGGATGGATGTGATAGTGAACAACACCTTGCTCGGCAATATTCCCGATGATAATTTTTTTGCGCTCTTGTTGCGTTCATGGTTGGGGCGTGTGCCCTTGTCATCTGCCTACCGTGATGACCTGCTGTTGATGGGCGATATCAATCCCGATTTGCGCCATCGCTATTTGCACCTTGAGCCGCGCTTAAGCCGTATCGCGGTAGTGGAAAATTGGCTGAAAAAATCAACGGACTCCGCGGAGGAATCGGAAGTTACCGTGGCAGCGGCTCCTGCGCCGGCACCAGCGCCCAAGCCGAAAGCTGAGAATAAACCGCGCCTGGAAAAGCCTGCACCGATTCCGGTTCCGGCACCGATCGTTGTCGCCAGCGCACCGCCGGCACCGGTAAAACCTGAGCCTGTTAAAAAAGCAGCGGCGACAATAGCGGCGGAAAAAGATGACGCAGAAGAAGAACGTGCAGCGATAACATCGCAAACCCTGTTGGCGCGTCAGTTTTACATCTCCGAAGTGTTGGGCACCATCTACGCTCGTGTCAGTTATCCGCGGCGCGCGCAACAATTGCAACAAGCCGGCAGCGTGAAATTTAATCTGGTGATTGATGACAAGGGAAATATCAAATCATTAAAACCTATCGAAACCTCTGACTATATTTTGCTGAATAAAGCGGCGGAAGAGGCGGTCAAAGATGCAGCGCCTTTCCCGCCCTTGCCTGAGGTACTCGCCAGTAGCGAGTTGGAGTTGTTTGTGCCGATAAAATTTTCGCTCGGGAATCCGTCCTGATAAAACGCTCACCGGGCCAGATTACGCAACACATAATGCAGGATGCCGCCGTTCTGGAAATAGGCGAATTCATTCGGCGTATCGATACGCACATGGGTGATAAACTGAATGGGTTCGCCACCGTCTTTGTGTGCGGTCACAATCAATTCGCGGGTGTCCGGATGCACCACCGGAATGTCAAACAT
>DATJLH010000184.1:0-7234 GCA_035490615.1 Cellvibrio sp. | reverse complement strand
GTTCGTCCCCGGCGCACGCGAGCCGCAAATACACCTACATAAGAACAACCCTTAACCATGTATCACAATTTTTTCGGACTGAGTGAACAAGCCTTTTCCATCGCGGTAAATCCTCGTTATTTATATATGAGTGACCAGCATCGCGAAGCGCTTGCCCATTTGTTATACGGTATCCAGATCGGCGGTTTTGTACTGTTGACCGGTGAGGTCGGCACAGGCAAGACGACGATTATTCGCTGTTTACTGGAGCAAATGCCGGACAACACCGATATTGCGATCATCCTTAATCCCATGGCCAGCGCGCCGGAACTGTTATCGACCATCTGCGACGAACTGGGCGTGCGTTACATTGTCGATGGCTGGAGCACCAAAGACCTCACCGATGCGCTGCATCACTTCCTGCTGGAAAATCACCGCAAAGGCCGCAAGACGGTGTTGTTGATTGATGAGGCGCAGCTACTCAAGCCCACCGTGATGGAACAGATCCGGTTGCTGACGAACCTCGAAACCACCACTGAAAAACTGCTGCAAATTATCCTGGTCGGCCAACCGGAATTGAAAAAATTGCTCGCCCGGCCTTCATTGCGTCAGTTGTCCCAACGTATCACTGCACGTTTTCATCTGGAAGCCTTATCCCTGGCGGAAACCCATGCTTATATTGCGCACCGGTTGCGCATTGCCGGTATGCCGGATAACCGCAATCCCTTTACCGACCCTATCGTCAAGCGTATCCACAGTTTCAGCGGCGGCATTCCGCGCTTGATCAATATTATCTGCGAACGGATTTTGTTGGGGGCCTACGGCAAGAACCGCACGGTGATTGACAACGAAATCTTTGAACAGGCGGCGCTGGAGGTGTCGGGTACCAAGGCACACCTGACCAAGCCGAGCCGCCTGCCGGTGATGCCGGAAAAATGGCTCTACGCGCTGGCGGGTGTGGCCGCAACCCTGGTGTTGGCGGTGGTGATCTGGTTCCTGGTGCCTTCATCGCCCACCGGGCCCGTGAGCGAGGCGGTAGCCGCTGTGCCGGTTAGCAGTAGCAGTGCGGCGGAATCCTCCTCGGCAGCCTCGATCCAGGCTCAGGCAAGCTCGGTGGTTGAGAGCAGTGCATCGACGGCAGCTTCTTCCGCTGCGGTTCAGGAGGAGATTGTCTTCTGGAGCCGGGATGAAGCGCGCGCGCGCCAGGCGCTGTTGACTTACCTGGGCGCGACCGCCGGTACCGGCTGCGTCGGCTCGGGCGAAGAGGGCTACGCCTGCGAAACCACTCGTATGACCACCTGGAATGAGTTGCGCGATCTTAATCGTCCCGCCGTGCTGACCTTGGTCACCGCCGACCGGAAGCTGGCTTATGTACTGGTTATCGGTCTGGGCGAGGAGAATGCACTGTTGTTGCGTGATGGAACCGAGTTTACGGTGCCCTGGAGCCGCATCGCCGAACTGTGGAACGATGAATTGCTGTATGTCTGGTTCCGTCCCGCCGGTTTCGACACACCTCTGATGACTGGCCAGCGCGGGCCGGCAGTGAATTGGCTCGCAGACCAGTTCGCCAAGCTCGATCGCCAGGATTCACCGTTAGCGCGTAATGTGTATAACGACAAATTGAAAAAACGGGTGGAATTGTTTCAGGAAAGTCAGGGCATCAAGCCCGACGGGATTGTGGGCGCGCAGACCTTGCGGCGGCTCAATGAAGTACTGGGCATCGATAAAGCCCTGATCACCCTGGAGGATCGCAAGTCCAGCGCCTCCTCTCGTGCCGAGAGCGAATAACCACCATGTCATTGATTCTTGATGCCCTGAATCGCGCAGACCGCGAGCGCAAAAATTCGCAGCCTACGCCAGACATCAATACGGTCCACGAAGTCAGTTATCGGCCGGGTGGTACGCGGGTACCGACCTTGTGGATTGTAGGTGGGGTATTGTTGGTCGCGCTGGTGATCTTGCTGGCTTACCTGTTGCTGCAAGCGCGCCAGCCGACCACGCCGACGGCATCTCCGGCAGCCATAACAGAGCAAACCCTTGCGCAGCCCTCAACCCCGCAAGCTGCAGCGCTGGCACCGGGCACACCGGTCGCGCCCGCTGATCCGGCACAGGATAACACGCCTGCTGAATCACCCGCCAAAGCCTCCGAAGCGGTCCATTCGCTCTACGCTGAAGCCGATGCGCCAGCGGTAGACGAGAAGATTAATGACCTCTATAAACCCGTGGAAGAACCGCCGGTGGTTGAGTCTGTGCCCGTACAGGTACCGGCAGTAACCTCTGTATCGCTGCTCGATACCCCATCGACAACGGAGATACCCCCGGCACCCGAGCCGGCCGCCGGAGCAGGCAAGCGTTACGATGCCATCGACAACGTGCCGGACTTGCGCCAGTTGCCCTGGAGTGTGCAGCAGGAGATTCCCTCGATTATCTATTCTCAACACAATTTCACCGGCGATGGGTCGAGCAATGTGGTCTTGAACGGCCAACCCCGTCGCGCGGGGAATCAGGTCGGCGGGCAACTGAACCTGGAAGAAATTTACGTCGACGGTGTGTTGTTGCGTTTCCGCGAACACCGCTTCAAGCTGCGCGCCCTGAACAACTGGGTGAATATGTAGTGTCTGGTCACTTTCGAATTTTCCCGTCAGCCATCGGCGGAGTTAAACATGTCCTATAGCGCTGTGTTGCTCGGGCTTTGCCAGTTTCTGTTTATGGCTTCGGTCGCCGTGGGGATCAGCTTCAACGGTCTGGTGGGCGAAGATCTTGCGCCGTCGCCGGGCCTGGCGACCTTGCCTTACCTGTTTATCACCGCCAGTACCGCCGCCCTGACCCTGATATTGCCGCGCGTGTTTGCCGCCCTGGGCTATCAAGGCGGTTTTATAGGGGGCGCGTTTATGGGGCTGATCGGTGGTTTGCTGGCCGCCTGGGCGGTCTGGCAAGCCTCGTTTGTCCTGTTTTGTCTGGCGGGCTTGTTGATTGGTGTTTACCAGGCTTCCGCACTCTACTACCGCTTTGCGGCGGCGGATGCGGTGACTGATCCGCACAAGGGCACAGCAATCGCGTGGGTACTCAGCGGCGGTATCCTGGCCGCGCTCTTCGGGCCGATGCTCGGCAGTCTCGGCCTTCATTTGCTGGAGCGACAGTACGTGGGCTCCTACTTGCTTGTTGCCCTGCTGGCACTGGCCGCCTTGCCGGTGATCCTTTGCAGCCGTTTACCGGCGCGGCAGCCAGCCGATATTGAACGGCCACCCATTCCCCTGGCCGAGCTGTTGCGGTATCCGCAGATCAAGCCGGCCATGGTGTTCTGCGCCGGCGGCTACGCCATGATGATGTTGGTGATGCTCGCCAGTCCCCTGGCGATGCAGGGCTGTGGCTTTGGTGCCACGGATGCCGCCAGTGTTATCCAGTGGCATCTGCTCGGCATGTTTGCGCCCTCGCTTATCACCGGCCGTTTTATTGGCCGGTTTGGTCCGCAACCGGTGGCGCTGGTCGGATGCCTGGTGCTCGCATCCGGGTGCGTGCTGGCGTGGCTGGGGCAGGCATTGGTGAACTTCCATATAGCGCTGCTGCTGGTAGGTGTCGGTTGGAACTTGATGTATATGGGCGGCAGTACCCTGCTAACCCAGGTAGCGGACAGCTATGTGCGTGGCCGTTTGCAAGCGCTCAATGAGTTTGCTACCTACGCCGTCATGACGGTAACAGCCGGCGTGACCGGATGGATCTACCACCAACTGGGTTGGCAATTGCTTGTCGCTACCGCTGCCGCATTCGTGCTGGTGATCCTGTGCGCCATGCTGGTACGGCTGTGGCGCGGGCCAGTGGCAGCGCGCTAGGCTGCATGGTCCGCGCGTCGCTGCTTCGCTGTGTCGGCGGCAAAGGCTGCTATATTTAGTGGGCTCCGGCGATAGGGCCGGGCTCTTCCTGATGTAAATCGGCAAATCCAGCCACAGGATTTGCCCCACACGATGCAGTGGGCAAGATGCGTTGCCACATTGACTCTTGAAGGCTCGGTATACAGATAGATGCAGATCGACATTCCTGGTTACAAAATCGTCAGCACGCTTGGCCAGGGTGGTATGGCGACGGTCTATCTGGCGATCCAGACCTGTTTCGAGCGCGAGGTCGCGCTCAAGGTCATGTCGCCCCACCTGTGTACCGACGCCAGCTTCGGCGAGCGTTTCCTGCGGGAGGCGCGCATCGTCAGCCGGTTGATGCACCCCAATATTGTCACGGTTTACGACGTGGGTATTCATGAGGGACTGTATTACCTGTCCATGGAATACCTGCCGGGACACGACCTCAAACACAAGCGTTTTGAACTCAATCTGGTGGAGTCGCTGAAGGTCGTTAAAGACATCGCGCGCGCGCTGGATTATGCGGGTCGCAAAGGCTACGTCCACCGCGACGTCAAACCGGAAAACATCATGCTGCTCGAGGAAGACGGTCGGGCAGTATTGATGGACTTCGGTATCGCCCGGCCTTCGGATGTGGCGTCCGGCATGACCCAGACAGGCACAGCCATCGGCACGCCGCATTACATGAGTCCGGAGCAGGCGAAAGGGCTGTCGGTAGATAGCCGGGCGGATCTCTACAGTTTGGGGGTGGTGTTGTTTGTGCTGCTGACCGGGCGCGTGCCTTTCGATGCGGATTCAGCGGTCGTGGTAGGCATCAAGCATGTGTCGGAGGCCATTCCCCGCTTGCCCGACCACTTATGCATGTTCCAGCCCATCATCGACCGTGTGATGGCTAAAAACCCGGATGAGCGTTACCAGACCGGCAGTGAGTTGATCGCTGACCTCGACACTATCACCAACGACCAGATCCTGGCGGCGGTACGCGTAGAGGACGCCGTTCTGGATGCGGCGGTGGGTGATGAGCTGTCGCCGACCATGATCAACCCCTCGCCAATCCTCACGGGTGAGCAGATAGTGACTCACCCCAATACGGCGCTGGCTGACGTGCCCTCGGCCATTGAGCCTTATCACGAACCGGTATCCACAGCGCCGCCAGAGGACAACCTGACGGCGTTGCCATCGAGCTTTTCCATCAGTGAAGAGGAGCGGGCCGAGCACCGTCATTACACCGCCGTAGCCCCGGCAGCCCAGTCCAATGGTTGGGTGGGTTTTGTCGTGCTGCTATTGGTGATTGGTGGCGTATTCTATTTTCGTAACGACCTGCGCCTGTATTGGCAGGACCATGTCAGGCCGGCGCTGGGGTTTGAACAACCACAACCGGTCAGTGAGCCAGCCGTATCGAGCCTGGCGCCCTCAAGTACACCGACGGAGCAGGCGTTGATACCCGCTGCCCCGTCACTGCAAGCGCCCGCCGAGGCGAACGCCAGCGCACCGGATTTATTGCAGCAGGCGCGGGATTTGCGAGCACAACTGACCAGCAACCCTGAGGTGGCTTCAGATCTCGCCATCATCTACCGCGCCGCCATGGTTGGTACTGATCCGGTTCAGCAAGCGGGTGGTCGCGAGGGATTGGCGGAACTGCAACATTTTTATGCCGCCAGTATCATCGGTGAGCTGGACGTCGATAACCTTGCCTCTGCGCAGTCGTATGGTGAAACGGCGCGCTCGCTGTTTAGTGAGGTGGAGCGCAATGCAGCATTAATCGACGCACTGAATCGTCTGGAGCAACAGGAATCCCTGCAAAGTCGCCTGCAACAAGCCCTGGCGTATCTGCACGAGGGCGTGCTGGATGAGCCCGCCGGAGCCAACGCATTGGAATTGTATCGCGCCGTCCTCACCGAAGATCCGGCCAATAGTGAAGCGAGAGCCGGCATCCTTGCTGTAGCACAGCGCTTTGGACAACTGGCGCAGGAGAAAGCAGAGCAGGGCGCCAGGGTTGCCGCATTGGCGCTGGTGGATAAAGGACTGGCACTGGCACCGGCTGACTCGGAACTGCTCCGGCAGCAGGTGGCATTGCGCGAACAGTTACAGCAACAGGAAACCCAGGATGAAGCCCTGCTCCGGAAGGCTGAGTCCCAGCATATGGCGGGGCGGGTCATTGAGCCCCAAGGCGACAATGCCTATGAAACCTATCACTCGATACTCGCACGCAACGGATCGAATCAAGCCGCACTGGAGGGTATTGCCCGCATCGAGCAGACGCTGGTGAATAATATTCAAGGGTTGATTGAGCGTCACCGCCTGCTGGATGCCCAAAGTGCCATTGCCAGTGCGCGCGAACGCTTTCCCCGCAGCCAAGCGTTACTCGCCCTGAAGGTTCGCGCGGAGCAGCTGCTGGAGCAGAACCAGCCGACCATCGGCCACATGGTGATCAGCAACCGCGAGATAAGCGATATCCAGCAAACGCAAGCCGAGACCATACCGGCGGATCGTGTGATCTTTATCGGCTTTGAATACCGGAATTTCAAAGATGGCACCTCGGTTCTGCAGGCCGTGCTTTATGATGGCGCGCGCAGCATCCAAATGGCGCAGGTTCCCGTCATCGTCAGCGGCAGTGAGGGCATCCAGTATTTCCGCATTGAGCAACCTATTGCGGGGTTTGCCGAGGGTGGTTATCAGGTTGATCTGATGCTCGATGACCAGATCCTGGTGACCACACGTTTCAACGTCAAGAAGTGAGCCCTATAGAAGTGCCCCTATAAAAGCCGCATCCCCTATAATCAGTGCTTCGTTGACCCGCACCCCTAATTGAGGACGCTTCATGAAATCACCCTATATCCTGCTGCTCGGATCCGTGTTTCTGGGCGCGTGTCAGCTGCAACCCGATATCCAGCAGATCAAGGATCAGAACCGCCAGTTGAGCAGTGATTTGCAACGGGCTCAGTCGGATATTGCGCAGTTGAAAGACCAGGAGCTGCGTTTGCGCGAGGAGATCGCGGAGTTGAACCGGGTCAATGATGTGCTCGATGTCGAGAAAATGTCGCGTATCCAGGAATCTTCAGTATTGCGCAGCCAGGTGCGCCGTTTTGTACAAAGCCAGATTGATGCCTACAAGGATTTCATGGTGCTGGGCGGGCTGTTGGATTATGTCGGCGGGGAACTGGTTGAGCGCAGCAGCCTGGAAGACCAACCCTTACTGCTGGTCGATCTGGCTAACCCTATCCCCGCATCCGGCACATTGACGGGAGTGGGGGGCTACTTTGCCAAACCCGGTAAGTTCAGTGTAAAAGTGCTGCGCCCGATGGATGACAAGTTGGTCGTGATTTGGGACAGTAACCCCCTGCAGGTATACCAAACCGGTATCAACCAGTTGAACTTTCCCGTCAGTGTGGTGGTAGAGGCGG
>DATJLH010000183.1:0-5733 GCA_035490615.1 Cellvibrio sp. | reverse complement strand
GTATATGGCCAGCAAGCATCCCGAAAAATTCGCTGCCATTGCACCGGTCGTAGGCTGGGGCCACCCGGATTTAATGCCTCCCATAGCCGCCGCAAAATTGCCGGTGTGGCTATTCGCTGCTGGTCGCGACACAGCCGTTCGCAAACCATATTTCTATGCCGGTATTAACGCGCTTGAACAGCTCAGCGATGCAGAAGTCCGCTTCACCGTTCATGAAGACATGCCCCACGATGCCTGGCGCCGCATCTACGCCGGCGACGATCTCTATAATTGGTTGCTAAGCCACTCCCTCCCACGCTAACCGGCGCTCCCGATCCGTCCCCGGATCGGGAACCCGACTCTCATCGCACCTCTCAACTTTCCCTTTGCCCTCTTTACAACCAAAATTTAAAAGCGCATGATTGATATCAAAGTGATATCTAAAGGAATCACTTGATGCCCGTTAGAAGAGCGACATTAGCTCGTCATTCATAAAGGAGAGTGTTATGACTCATGAATTTAAAGCCAGCAGTGGTTCGGGGTATGTGTTGCTGCTGGTGTTATTACTTGCACAGATTGGCAGTATCGCTGGCGTTGTTTTATTACCACCGCTCTTAAAAATCCTGCTCGGTTTAGTCGCTATCCTGGTGTTTATTTGTTGGTTCGGCTTTTACATGGTGCATCCCAACCAGGGCAAGGTGTTGCAATTATTTGGCCGGTACACGGGTACTGACCGCGAAAATGGCTTGCGCTGGGCGAATCCTCTTTATTCAAAAAAATCAGTCAGTCTGCGCGTACGAAATTTTGAGAGTGGTCGATTAAAAGTGAATGATGCCAATGGCAATCCCATAGAGATTGCGGCGGTGATTGTGTGGCGTGTGGTGGACACCGCTGAAGCAGTGTTTGAGGTGGACGATTATGAAAATTACGTGACCATCCAGAGTGAAGCCGCGTTACGCAACCTCGCCACCAGCTACCCCTATGAACACGATGCCGATGATGAACGGCTGTCCTTGCGCAGTGACTCTAATACCATCTCCCAAAAACTGCGTAACGAAGTCCAGGACCGCCTGCAAAAAGCTGGTGTGGATGTACTGGAAGCCAGATTAAGCCACTTGGCTTACGCTCCGGAGATTGCTCAAGCCATGCTACAACGTCAGCAAGCCAGTGCTGTGTTGGCCGCGCGGCGCATTATTGTGCAAGGGGCGGTGGGTATGGTGTCGGATGCGTTAGAACAGCTTTCGACGCAGGGCGTTATTGAAATGGACGCCGAGCGCAAAGCGGCTATGGTCAGTAATTTACTAGTGGTTTTGTGTGGTGATCAGGTCAAACCCGTGATCAACGCAGGTACTTTGTATTGAGTTTACAACCACACTGAGGCGAGCTTTATCGTGTCGAAAAAAGCATTTCCACTACGTATTAATGAGCAGGTTCTTGCGGCTATGCAGCGTTGGGCTGATGACGATCTACGCAGCCTGAATGCCCAGATCGAATACGTACTGCGTGATGCTCTGGTAAAAAGTGGTCGGGTTAAGTTAGTGCAAAAAGTTGTGACCGATGTGGAGTTGATTGATGATGAAGGTCAGGACGAATAATGAAAAATAATGGGAGGCAAGTATGCGGAAATTATGTTCTTCTCAAAAAAATCGAATGGGTGTCGGTGTGGCTATTGGCGCTGCACTGGGCGCTGCGCTAGGTGCGGTGACGGGGAATATGGCAGTTTCACTCGCTATCGGCATAGCCATGGGTGTGGCGTTTGCGGCAATAAGACAAAAGAAACATTAATAGTGTTGGCGTTAGCACAATGGGAGTATGGCGTTAGGGGTTGGGTTTCAGAACCCTCAATTCAGGGATGAATTGAGGGAGCTACAGGGATGTATTCATGCGGTTATGAAACCCGGCCCCTAATGACAAACGGATTACAACGTGTTTCGGTTGCTATTGAAAATACTCCGGATGTTCCTGCGGAATCACTTCCAGAATGTTGTACACATCTTTCATATGCACACTCATCGCTTTCGCTGACTCGGCGCTGGAGCCCGCTTTGATGGCTTTGATGATAGCGTTATGTTGGGCGATGATACGTTTGTACTGGCCGCTGATATGTAAACTTAAATTACGCACGCGATCCATGTGTGCTTTTTCCGCTTCAATAAGAGAGGCCACGCGGGCGTAACTGGTAAAACCGGCGAGGGTCTGGTGGAACTTGTCATCCAGTTTTTGAAATGCCAATGGGTCGTCATCTTTCGCGGCGACTTTTTGTTCCGCAATGATTTTTTCTCCCGCCTGGACAATATCATTGGTCACATGATCGGCCAGGAAGGTTACTACGGAAACTTCCAGCGCTTCGCGGATAAAACGTGCTTCCAGAATTTTATCCATGCTGAACTTGGATACATAGGTGCCGCGTTGGGGGAGTACATCCACAAACCCGATATTGGATAACTGAATCAAGGCTTCACGTACTGGCGTGCGGCTGACGCCAAACTGCTCCGCTAATGCTGTTTCGGAGATCATTTGGCCGGGCAGTAATTCCATGCTGACGATGGCGTCGCGAATAAAACCATATATCTGGTTGGCGACAGGGCGGTCGAATGAAAGCGTTTTTGAATCTGCACCTTGTTTTCGTGCTAGCACTACCGGTTGTTTAGCCACTCTGGATCTCCCGCCGCAAAAATGGTCATTTAATTAGTATGGGGTTTCGGAACAGGCACATTGATTGTGTTTTGGGGTGCGCTGATTGGCCGATATTACCACTATCTGCAATGGGAGTTAACGAAAATCTGGTCATTCGACAAGCAGTTATTCTAGTCATGTTCACTAGTATTGCAGCCGAATGAAAAATTTCACCTAAAAGTTTTTATGACTATTAGGTGAAAGGGGATGTATGAATTTATTGCTTCATTGTCGCCAGTAAATTCAGTGCACGAATTCGATGTTGCGGATCATAAAGGTCAATCGTAAACATGAACTCATTGATGCCCAATTCACTCGCCCAGTGTTCAAGTTTTGCTTTGACTTGAGCTGGATTACCAATAGCCGCCAGCGACAGGAAATCTTTCACATACAATTCTTCCTCAAGATTCCACAAACCTTCCATTGAATCGACCGGCGGTTTTAGCCAGAGCGGCTGACCGCGCAGCAAGGCCAGGATACGCTGCTGGCTGGTGGTGGATAAAAAAATCGCCTCTTCTTCCGTGTCTGCAACGATGACCGGCATGCCTAACATTGCATAAGGTTTATCAAGCACGGCCGAGGGCTGAAATTGTGTTTGGTAAATGTGAATAGCATCGCGCATCAGGCGCGGTGCGAAATGACCGGCAAAGGCATAGGGCAGGCCCCGTTGTGCGGCTAATTGGGCGCTATATAAACTTGATCCCAGCAACCAGATAGGCACTTCCGTGCCGGCGCCGGGGATAGCTTTCAGGCGTTGCCCGTCCTGTAAAGGCGCCAGCAATTGTTGCAACAGGCTGACTTCAGTCGGGAAATTATCTGCACGCATATCATCGCGCCGCAGGGCGCGAGCAGTGATGGGGTCGGTGCCGGGTGCGCGTCCCAAACCCAGGTCGATGCGATTGGGGTACAAACTTGCCAGCGTGCCGAACTGCTCCGCAATGACCAGTGGCGGGTGGTTGGGCAGCATGATACCGCCAGAACCTACTCGCAGCGTCTGCGTGCCACCGGCGATATATCCGATGAGCACCGCAGTCGCTGAACTGGCGATGCCTTCCATATTGTGATGTTCCGCCAGCCAAAATCGCTTGAAGCCCAGCTGTTCCGCAGCCTGGGCATAGGCCAGGGAGTTTTGTAAGGTGGTATGAATGGAATTGCCTTCACGCACTGAGGCAAGTTCCAGTAATGAAAAGGGAATAGTGTGCAACATGGAGGTTCTACCGCTTAAATCTGAACAATCTAAACAGGGTGGGGATCGTCGGCGCGAAAGCAAGCGTTAGCCTTCGTCATTTAGTGTAAAGACCGTTGCGCATTTCTTATGTTCACATAGACTATAAGAAATGCAATGATAATAAGATGAGGAGGTTGTTATGCGTTATTGCCGCTCGTTGCGCCACGTAGTGACTTTTTTTCTGCACGTGAGTTTTCTGTTAGGTTCTGTTTCCGCTGTTTCCAGCTCCGCTAACCTGGCGTTGAATGACAAGGAATATTTCGAGCAGCCGGGTTTAAATGTGCTGGTGTTCAGCAATTGGTACGACGGCTTGTTCAGCGATGCCAAGATCAGCGGTGTTGAGCTAATTCATCACGGTTTGCGCACCGCGACCAATGGTGATGTTCGTTTAAATGCTACCCCGGAACAATGGGATGCCATCCCGCAATTTAAGGAGCGCAAGATTGATCGCGATGATCAATCTATCGAAGCCTTCCTTCATTATCCCGATCACGATTTCGATTTTTCGATCAAAGTGAAAAAGAATACAGAAGGCGTGCGCATTACGGTTAACCTGCCAAAACCTTTGCCCGCTGCCCTCGAAGGTAAGGCTGGTTTCAATCTGGAGTTTTTGCCCTCAGCGTATTTTCATAAATCTTTCATGATGGAAGAGCGCACCGGCATTTTCCCGCGTTACCCCAATGGCCCGAAAGAAATTAACGGTGTTGCTGAACCGCGTACGCTGGCGAGCGGAAAGCGTCTGGTATTAGCGCCGGATGATATTGAACGGCGTGTGAGTATTGAAACGTTTGGTGCTCCATTGGAACTCTACGATGGGCGCACAAAAGCGCAAAATGGTTGGTTTGTTGTACGCAGTAAAATTCCTGCCAATAAAACCGGTGCGGTAGTGGAATGGCAATTAAATGCCAGCACGATTAAAAACTGGGTGCGGCCACCGATGATTGCGCATTCGCAAGTAGGCTACCATCCTGAGCAGAAAAAAGTGGCGGTTATCGAGCTGGATGCCCGGGATAAGAAAAACCCCAAAGCAGAATTGCTGCGCGTGATGCCAGACGGTAGCCAAAAATCGGTGCTCAGCGAGCGTCTGGATTCCTGGGGCACCTATCTGCGTTACCAGTATCGTCAATTCGATTTCAGCCGTGTGACGACACCGGGGCTTTACATGATTCGCTATGGCGATCAACAATCCGGGCCTTTCCGTATCGACGCGCAGGTCTATCGCGAAGCCTGGCATCCGACACTGGATATTTTCCTGCCCGTGCAAATGGATCATGTGATGGTTAACGAAGCCTACCGCGTATGGCATGGCGCGTCGCATCTGGATGATGCCTTGCAGGCACCGGTCAATCACGAACACTTCGATCTCTACGCGCAGGGTCCTACGACGGATACACCTTACAAGCCGGGTGAACATATCCCGGGTTTGAATATTGGCGGCTGGTATGATGCGGGCGACTACGATATCCGTACGCAAACGCAATACGATGTCGTCAACACCCTGGCCACAGTATGGGAAAATTTTGCGCTTAAGCGTGATAACACCCGCGTTGATTATGAAAGCAAATATGTCGACCTTCACGTAGCCGACGGCAAGCCCGATATCCTGCAACAAATTGAGCACGGTACCTTGGCCTTGATTGCACAACATCGCGCATTGGGTCGCGCTATTCCAGGCATTGTTGAAGCACATATTGAGCAATACACGCACCTTGGTGACGGCCTGACCAAGACAGATAATCTGATCTATGACGCGGGCTTGAAGGAGCACGAGTCCACCGGCTTCAAGAGCGGCAAGTTTGATGATCGCTGGGCCTTTACCAGTAAATCCACACCGTTAAATTATGGCTCGG
>DATJLH010000182.1:0-14772 GCA_035490615.1 Cellvibrio sp. | reverse complement strand
CATCAACCGGTACAGGCTGTGCCACGATTGATGAAGGTGCAGAATTGATTGCCGGTAACGAGCGCCCTGGCCTTGGCCCGGTTAATCTGGACGGCCCACCGCTACTCACCATTTATGGCGACGACCTGTTCGAAGGTTTGAAACTGCGCAGTTACAACCCTGAAGGTATTGTGGCTTACGCGGAAATTGAAGAAGACGGTCGCGGCGAAGTCATCAATGTAGTTAAAACAGGTAACAATGGTAACGCCTACATTAATGTTGACGGTGATCCTGCTGATTTGCGCAACTGGTCTCCAGACAGCAAATTAATGTTTGATTACAAGATCAACAGCATTGCTGATGGCAGCACCTTGCTTGTTAAGTTGGACAGCGGTTGGCCAAACGTGAGCGATGTCGGCTTGCCCACTGCCACAGTAGGCGAGTGGCAACCTTTCGAAATCACTTTGGCTGACTTGATCGATAACGGTAACTCTTTGGCGGATGGCGGCAAAGCAAGCCTCGCTAACATTACCAACATTTTTGTTATCGATTCTTCCGGTGAAATGGATGTGTCTTTTGACAATATTCGTATTGAAGGCACTGAAAATGAAGGTGATTTTGCTGCACCGCCGTTGTTTACGCTCTTTGATGACACCATCGCTGAAGGGCTTCAAGTTCTAAGTTACAACCCAGCTGGCGCAATTACATCATCGGCAATCTCTGAAGCAGGTCGTGGAGAAGTGTTTAGCGTTGTCAAAGGTGCTGGTGCTGGTAATATTTCATTCAATGTAACTGACGGTCCTGCCGATCTGAGCGCTTGGGAAGCAGGTGGAGAGTTGGTCTTTGATGTGAAAGTGAACAGCAAAGATGCTGCTGCGAATCTGCTGGTGAAGATGGATAGTGGTTGGCCTAATGTGAGTGATGCTACTGTAGCTCTTGGTGAAGTTGGTGAGTGGACAGAAGTCCGTATCAATATTGCCACGCTGATAGCTAATGGAAATTCTTTAGAGCCGGGCAGTGCTAACCTGACCAGCATTACCAATATGTTCGTTATAGAGCCAACCGGTCCGATGGATGTGTTGTTTGATAATATTCGTCTGGAAGTCGGTGATGCTGGCGGTGGTGATGAATTTGCTCCGCTGCCATTGTTCAACATCTTTGAGGATGCTGTAGTCGCTGGTGTTCAGGTTGGTGTTTTTGAACCTGCTAATGTCACCACCTCAGCAACTGCTGAGGTAGATCGCGGTAACGTATTCAATGTTGTCAAAACTGCTGCAAGTGGTAATGCCTATTTCAATGTGCCAGCAGGTCCGGTAGATCTTAGTGCCTGGTCTGCAGAAGGCGAGATTGTTTTTGACTACAAAGTCAACAGCAAAGATGCCGGCAGTACATTGTTAATTAAAATCGATAGCGGTTGGCCGAACGTTAGCGATGCTCCTGTTCCCGTTGATGTTGAAGGTGTATGGAGTGAGTTCCGCATAGGCATTGCAGACCTGATTGACAATGGTAACTCCGTTCCTTGTTGTCCAGGTATTGCAAACATCACATCGGTTGCTAATATTTTTGTTATAGAACCGTCTGGTCCAATGAATGTGTCTTTTGACAATATTCGATTTGTAGTTGAATGATATCAGTGAAGTAAGACAAAAAATGCCGGGTTTTCCCGGCATTTTTTTTGAGGATTTGCTGAGTGCTGAATTGGGTTTGTCGGATTACGCTTGCGCTAATCCGACCTACGGTGGTGCCGCTTTTGTAGGTTGGATTAGCGCAAGCGTAATCCGACAAGTTATCGATTAAGTAAAAACGCCAGGTGCTGTTTTATTCCCGGCCACTCATGTTGAATAATGCTGTAGATCACCGAATCCCGCACGCGCCCGTCCGGCATTACCATGTGGTTGCGTAAAACTCCTTCTTCTTTTGCACCCAAACGCAAGATAGCCTGGCGTGATGTGTTGTTTAAATAATCAGTCAATAGCTCCACGCGATTCATGCGCATTTGCTCAAATGCATGACTAAGCATTAAAAATTTTGCTTCAGTATTGGTGCGTGTACGCTGCCAGGATTGGCCGAGAAAGGTATAACCAATCTCCAAACGTTTATAGGCGAGGTTGGGCTTCATAAATCGCGTTGAGCCGGCGATCTTGTCGGTTTGCTTGTCAATGATGGCGTAAGTGATGCCGTCGCCGTGGCAAAAAGAGGTTTCGGCAAAATCGAAAAAGTGCGCGATATTGTCGGGATGAGGGACCAGGGTTAAATGGAGGTTCCATAAGGCACCGTCCCTGATGGCATCACATAATCCGGGAAGATGCTCCCGAGTAAGCGGTTCAAGCCGAACAAATTTCCCGTCCAAAACAATCCTGTCAAATCCCATCTTCACAAGTCCCTATTATCCACCGTAGGTCGGATTAGCCAAAGGCGTAATCCGACAAATCATTATGGCGAAGAATTACTCATTCGCCGCCTTCTTCAACGCCGCATCCGGCGCTCCGTTCTTGCGAAACTCGGTCGGTGATACCCCTACCAGCCGATTAAAAAACCGGTGAAATGCAGACTTACTGTTAAACCCGGATTGTAGCAATACATCCAGCACGGTCATGTCTGCATGTTTTTCATCGCTCAGTAAACGCTTGGCTTCTTCTACCCGATAAGTGTTCATAAACTCAAAGAAGTTGGTGCCATAGTGTTTGTTGATGACCGCAGAGACTTCCTTCACCGGCAAATCAATACGTTTGGAAAATTCTTCGATATTCAGGTTGTGCTTGAGGAACAACTTCTGAACCTCCATTCCCTGCTGCACTTTTTCAATCGCGCTGTCGGTCAGTTTTTCATCGTGTTTATCTTTGACAGGTTCATGCTTGGTGGTCAGCAATTTATGGGCATACACCAGGCTGTAGGTGAATAATGCATTGATTAAAATAAACGTCACGTAATTGTCGGCGATACCGAAGCTGTCGGAGACATCCGGTGAGGCGGTTTGCGCGATAATGTGTGCGATGCCGCTCAGACTCCAGCTCACCAGAAAGCCGATAGTTAATACCTTTAGCCAGCCAGGCTCGGTGGTGGAAAAGTCCGAGTATTGATCTTTCAGCTGCGATTGATATTTTTTGGTGAGCAATACCGCCGCAATGCCGTAGATAAACGGCAGGGCTTTTACCACGTGCCATACACAATCCACCAGGCTGCGTGACAGTTCGGTGGAGTCAATGGAGCGGAAACTCAGGTCAAGGCTGTCGATGCGGAATATTGCCAGCCACAACATTGCACCGACCACCGGGGTTAAATGCCACAGGTGGCGCGGCTGCAGGTGAAACGACTCGCGCGTTAGCGATGCGACATAAAGGTACAGCGCCGGTCCTTTAAGAATCAGTGCTGTGACCAGAAAGTAGGGCAGGAAATGACGATCAAAGACCGGGTGGATATGTACATCACCGTTCCACAATATCAGGACGCACGCTGAGCCGACGGCGACGCAGAGCAGAAAGCAACTGAGGAGAATACTGGCGAGTCGATTGGTTACCGGTAGTACTGCCTGGAAGATTGCCAACAAGAAACACTCTGCCACGGTCATCAACAAGACGACGTCGTGGATATTAAAAATTTGCGCTTTCATGAGAGTCCCACAGCTTGTCAGTGATCGTTATAGTTATACTCCGCGAATTATAGATCAAGCGCGTTTGACTGTCGTCAGTGTCATCACGGTACCGAAGCGACACAAGCTGATTGCTCAGGTCGCGTTATGTTTATGAACCGGTTACAGTATGCGCTGCATCATTGCGGGGCATAAGTCAGGTAATCATTGTTTTCCCCGACATGGGGGAATTTTTACCGAAGCCCTTTGCCTCCATAGAATTGCATCCAAAGGATCAAGTCTTACGCGGAAGCCCGGGCCTGTGATTTTGTTTAACACTACTTTACCCAGAGAGGCCTGAGTGTCCGATTCCATGATACTCGATAAAGAACTGCTGTTTCGTTTGGCAGAGGAGTTACCGCCACTTCAGTTCGTGGCCGAACAGGATAGTCGGTGGCCGCTGGAGGCTGACCCACAAGCCTATCTCAATTACTATCGCATCAACTTTGCCAGGGAATTTCCTGAGGTGATCCACGGCTTCGGTCGGGTCGATAGCGGTGACTTCCGGGTGGCCACTCACTACTGGTTACCTGCAAACCCCAAAGGCACCGTCGTTATTGTCCACGGCTATTACGACCACGTCGGTGTGTATCACCACCCCATTCAGTTGGCCTTGCAGCAAGGTTATGCCGTACTGGCTTTTGATTTACCCGGCCACGGGCTCAGCAGCGGCATGATCGCGTCGATTGATTCCTTTGACCACTACGCCGATGTGCTGGCCGATCTGTTGAAGCGCACCCGGGATCTTTTACCGCAACACCGTTTTGCTCTGGGGCAGAGCATGGGCGGTGCGGTATTGCTCAACTATTGCTGGCGCTACTCACCCGATGATTTCGCCAAATTCGCGCTCTGTGCGCCGCTGATTTTACCGCGTGGCTGGCGCTCCGGCCGTATGCTCTATCGCCTGCTCAAAGGTTTCGTCAGCCATGTGCCGCGCCGGTTTACCCCCAGCTCCCACGACCCGGAATTTGCCGACTTCATCGCGCGCCGCGACCCACTGCAATCCCAATACCTGTCGGTGGTCTGGATTACTGCCATGAAAGCCTGGGCCGAAGGTTTCCGCCATTTCGAACCACTGGATAAAGCGATGCTGATTGTACAGGGAACCGGTGATCGAACTGTGGAATGGCGCTACAACCTGGAACAATTACGCGAAAAATTACCCAACGCCGAGATCAAACTGATCGCCGATGCAGGACACCATTTGGTTAACGAGAGCACAGAATATCGCGCGCAGCTCTTCACCTATCTCCAAAGCTATTTCTTCAACGAGTGAAACCGGTAGAATGCCTTGCCTCTGTGAGTCCAGCGGGGGCATCTGCCGCTTGAATTCACTGACGTGAGGAAACTGTTTTGACGCAAGAACAGCGCAGTATCAAGGATTATCTGGTTATCTTTTTGAAAGGCATGTGCATGGGCGCGGCGGACGTTGTGCCAGGTGTTTCCGGCGGCACCATCGCCTTTATCACCGGCGTTTACGATGAATGGTTAAACTCCCTCAAACGCTGCACTCCCGCCGTTTTATTGATGCTCAAGAAAGACGGCCTCGCCAATACCTGGCGCTACATCAACGGCAACTTCCTCGTCGCCCTCTTCGGCGGCATCCTCGTCAGCCTGAAGACGTTCGCCGCCATCGTCCTGATGGCCATGGAAAGCCACCCTATTTTGGTATGGGCATTCTTCTCCGGCCTGGTCTTAGCCTCAATTTATCTGCTCGGTAAATCCCAAACCAACTGGCGCCTGTCCCACTGGATTGCACTGCTGCTCGGCGTTGCTTTTATCTATGCCATCGCCAACCTCGCCCCTGCGCAACTGCCGGGCTACGCCTGGATCTTGTTCCTCGGCGGGTTCGTGGCTATCTGCGCGATGATATTGCCCGGTATCTCCGGCAGCTTTATTCTTCTGCTGGTCGGCCTGTACCCGGTCTTCCTCAACGCCATCCACAACCTTGAGATAGGCAAACTCCTGGCCTTCGGCCTGGGCTGCATCTGCGGCCTGATCATCTTCTCCCGCTTCCTCTCCTGGCTTCTGGCGAGCTACCACCGCGCGACACTGGCGACCTTGATCGGCTTTCTGGTGGGCTCGCTCTACGTCACCTGGCCCTGGAAGCAGGTTTTGGCCACGACGCTAGATAGCGATGGCAACATCGTTGTTTTGCAACAAGCCAACCTGAGTCCGTTTGAGTACCTCTCTGTAACTGGCGTAGAACCGATGTTGTTTGCGGCATGCCTAAGTGCGTTAGCGGGAGTTTTATTGGTAGTGCTAACCGAGTACGTGGCGCATCGGTTGAAGAAATAAGTACCTTTTTGCTTTTTTGCAGCAGGTTTGCTCGATGGGAGTTTGGCATTAGGGCCTGGTTTTCGAAACCCTCAAGTCAGGGACGACTTGAGGGAGCTACAGGGATGTATTCATGCGTTTTCGAAAGCCAGGCCCTAATGACAAACGAATTACGAAGTGCGTTCAGAGTACTGAAGAATCTGCGTTTGTCATTCCAGGAAAATTAAAACAACACCCGACACCGAATCGTCCCTTCCACATTGCGCAACTTCTCCAACGCCTCCTCGCTATACGGCGAATTGATATCCAATACCACATAACCCACTTTCTCATTGGTTTGCAGATACTGCGCAACGATGTTGATATTGAAGTCGGAAAAGATTTTGTTGATGGATGACAACACACCCGGCACGTTGGCATGAACGTGCAGCAAGCGATGCGCATCCGGATGACCAGGCAAAGCCACTTCCGGGAAGTTGACCGAGCTGGTGGTGGTACCGTTATCAGAATATTTAATTAACTTCTCTGCCACTTCCACCCCGATATTCGCCTGGGCCTCCATGGTAGAACCGCCGATATGCGGGGTAAGGATGACGTTGTCCAGGCCGCGCAGGGGGCTGATAAATTCATCGTCATTGGCTTTGGGTTCTTCCGGGAAGACGTCAATGGCGGCGCCCGACAAGTGGCCGATCCGCACCGCCTGGGCCAGTGCATCAATATCCACCACGGTACCGCGTGATGCATTGATCAGGATCGCGCCTTTCTTCATCAAACCGATTTCCCGCGCGCCGATCATATTTTGCGTGGCATGGGTTTCCGGCACATGCAGGCTGACGATATCAGCTGTGCTCAGTAATTCATCCAGGCTGCGCATCTGGGTTGCATTGCCCAGGGGCAACTTTGTGATTACGTCGTAAAAACATACGTTCATGCCCAGACCTTCCGCCAGCACGCTGGTCTGGCTGCCGATAGAGCCGTAACCGATCAGGCCCAGGGTCTTGCCGCGAATTTCATAGGAGCCGATGGCGGATTTATCCCAGCCGCCGCGATGGCACACAGCGTTCTTGGCGGGAATGTTGCGCAGCAACAGGATGGCTTCGGCGATCACCAGTTCGGCGACGGAACGGGTGTTGGAGTAGGGCGCATTGAACACCGCAACGCCGTGTTCCTGCGCCGCTTTCAGATCGACCTGATTGGTACCGATGCAGAAGCAACCGGCGGCGATCAGCTTGGGCGCGTTTTCGAACACGCGGCGGGTCAGTTGGGTGCGCGAGCGCAGGCCGACAAAATGGGCATCCTGAATCCGCTCGATCAGTTCGTCTTCGCCCAGCGCGGTCTTCAGGTATTCGATGTTGGTGTAACCGGCGGCGTTGAGCGTGTTGACCGCTGACTGGTGAACGCCTTCCAGCAACAGGAATTTGATCTTGCTTTTGTCTAACGACGTCTTGCTCATGAAAGTCTGACCTCTGGCAATACTGTGGCCCGCGCCTGACGGGAATCTCTGATCGGGAGTGGAAACGGGGGGATAAAAACGGGCGGCATGATAGCACAGCTCAGCCTGTGGCTGCGCGCCGCCCGGCGCCAATTACGTCCTGAATACCGCTACTTGCTGAAGACGGCACCGATGATGGCGCTGCCGCGCTCCACCGGGTCTTTACGAATCAACTTTTCCTGGGTAGCCACTTCCTTGAATAACGCTGTCAGGCTCTGGTTCAACACATGCTGTTCTAGATCCAGGTCCGGCTTATTGGCGATGGGGAGTTGCTTGTAGGTGCCGAGCAGCTGTTGGTACTGGTTATAGAAACCGATCTGCCGCAGGTTCTGCTGGATGATGGGCAGGTAGCGCTGGCGCAGGGTGGACTCGGTTTGCTGGCGGAAATAATCTGTGGCCGCCGTATCGTGACCGCGAATAATCCCCAACGCATCGGTCACCGTCATAGTGCGCACGGCACTGATAAAGACATCCTTCGCTTCAACCGCTGCCTTTTCCGCGCCCTGGTTCATCAGCGCTTCGACCTTATCCAGCTGGCCGCCCAAGCCGAACTGGCGCAGGGTGCTGGCGATAGGCTGAACCGATTGCGGCAATTCGATGCGGTAGAGTGGATTATTACTGTAGCCGCCGGTTTGCGACAGGCTGGCGGCGGCACGCCCGCTGCTCAGCTCCAGCGCATCCTTGATGCCGCGCACCAACTGTGCCTGATTACCATAACCACTGGCACTGGCCACGTCGGCACTGGTTTGGAGGATTTCCGGCATGCTGGCATTGCAGGCGGCGAGCGTAAGAGGTGCAGCGAGTAACAGGATTTTCAGGGCTTTCATAATGATGTCCTTGTGATGGAACGGATCGATGGGATTGAAACAGATAAAAGCGCCTGCCGGTATGTCGTTAACGTTCAAGCTGCCGTGGCTGCACACCCATCAACGCCAGTATCTGCGTTTGCGCGGCGTTTAATATGGCGCAGCGTTCGGTTTCATCCGGGAGCATACGGGCGAGGGTGATGGCGCCGACCAGTGAGGCGAGCACCGCGCGGGCGCGGTCGCTGATCAGGCTCGGGTTAATGTCGAGTTTTTGCAAACGGCTGATGGCGGTAATACGGTTTTCAAGCAGTTTGCGCAGGTGGTCGTAGGAGTTTTGTAACAGCTGGCGGATGCGTTCGTCGTGCTGACCAATTTCATTGAACAGCAGCGTTTCCGGCGCCGGTTCCAGGTTTTCCTGTTGACGCAGGTTGAGGTAGCTGGTTGCCAGGGCGATGAGTTTTTTTACTGGCAGCGGCGCCTTGACCAATCGCGCCCGTCCACGATCTTTCAGGGTTTCCAGAAAAGACGCAGAAAACAGTGCCTCCTTGGATTCGAAGTGCGCATAAAACGCCCCGTGGGTCATGCGCGCTTCTTTCATGATCTGGTTGATGGACACCTTCTGAAAACCATAGCGAAAAAACAGCTCCGTGGCCGATTTAAGGATACGGGCACGGGATTTGATTTTCTGGTCTTTGGGGTAGGGCATGGGATGTCAGTGTCTGAATATGATCTTGATCATAAGGTGGTGGTGAGTAGAGTGATCCGTCTGATTTTTGCGCAACACCACAGCGGATAGCGAGACAAGAGGTATTTCATGAATTCACCCATCGTAGTCACCGGTATGGGCATGGTCAGCCCTCTCGGTTGTAGTGTCAAGCTGGTCTGGCAGCGGTTGATTGCCGGTCAGTCAGGTATCGGTTTTATTGATCGGTTCGACACCAGCGACTTCCCCATCCGCATCGCCGGTCTGGTGCCGGACATTTCCCGGGATGCTGAAGCCGGGTTCGATGCCGATGCGGTGATTGAGCCGAAAGAGCGTAAAAAGCTGGATCGGTTTTCACTTTATGCCCTGGCAGCGGCGCAGGAAGCCTTGGCCCAGGCCGGCTGGCATCCGCAAAGTCTGGCCGATCAGCAAGCCACAGCCACCGTTATCGGCACCGGCATCGGCGGCTTTTCCATCATTACTCAGGCACAAAAAACGCTGGATGAACGGGGTTATCGTAAGCTGTCGCCGTTCACCGTGCCGGCATTCCTCGCCAACCTGGCGGCGGGTAATGTCTCTATCCGTTATGGTTTTAAAGGCCCGCTGGGCACGCCGGTAACCGCGTGCGCCGCCGGTGTTCAGGCGATTGGCGATGGTATGCGGCTGATTCGTAGCGGTGAAGCCAGAGTGGCTTTGGTCGGTGGTACAGAAGCCTGTGTTGATCCGCTGTCCCTGGCAGGTTTTCATGCACTGAAAGCGCTGTCGACGGAAGCCGATGCGCCGCACACCGCATCGCGCCCCTTCGATGCACAGCGCAGTGGTTTTGTGATGGGCGAGGGCGCCGGTTTATTGGTGATCGAAACCCTGGAACATGCGCTGGCTCGCGGTGCGACACCGCTGGCGATATTGAGCGGTTATGGCACCAGCAGCGATGCTCACCATATTACCTCGGGACCCGAAGACGGTGCCGGTGCGGCAGCGGCCATGCGGCGCGCCCTGGCGATGGCCAATTTGCAGCCAGCGGATATTCAGTACGTGAATGCTCACGCGACCTCCACCCCAGTGGGCGACCGTGCTGAAGTGGCCAGTTTGCGCGCGGTGTTTGGCGAGCATTTGCCGCAAGTGCCGGTGTCCTCCACCAAATCAGCCACCGGCCATTTGCTCGGCGCCGCCGGCGGAGTGGAAAGTATCTTTACGGTGATGGCGACCATAGAAGATCGGTTACCCGCCACGCTGAATCTGGAGCAGGTGGATGACGATTTGCAGGGTCTGGACTTTATCCCGCTGCACAGCAGACAGCAGCGTGTTCAACATGCGCTCTGTAACGGCTTTGGTTTTGGTGGTGTGAATGCGGCGTTGCTAATAAGCAAGTGGTCCAATGAATAACATGCTGATCAGCCGGTGACGACGATGTCCGTTACGAGGGCGAAGGATTCTGCGTTCTGGGCTGCGTAACGCCAGCGTATATCCAGGTCCAGCAGGCGCATGCCATACACCCGGTCGGGGTCGAGCGCCTGGTACGACGGGCGTGGGTCCTGTTGCAGGATTTGCGTCAGCAATGATTGAAGGTCCAGCCCTTTGCTGCGGAGATAATCCGCGCAGAAATCCCGTGCCGTTGCAGAAAAACGTACCGGCATTTGTGGGGGTGCTTCCGCCGCAAACCCGTTCACCGCATCCGCCACGCAATCCACATACGGCACGTAGGGTTTGATATCCAGGACTGGCGTGCCGTCGAGCAGATCAACCCCCGACAACGCCAGCCACAGCTTGCCTTTTTCCTGATGAATACCTTCCAGGCGCACCACCGATAAACCGATCGGCGACGGCCGAACCGGCGAACGGGTGGCGAAGACGCCGAGGCTTTTATTGCCGCCGAGGCGCGGCGGTTTAACCCTGGGTTTCCACTCTTCACGGCGGTTGGCGTGGAAGACAAATTGAATCCACAGGTGGCTGCAAGTTTCCAGGCCGTCCAGCGCGGCGGGATCATCATAGGGTGGCAGCAATTCCAGTTGCGCGCGCGCCAGTGGCACCAATCCCGGTTGACGGGGGATGCCAAATTTTTCCTTGAAGCAGGAATGGACGATTCCGATGGCGGGGAAGGTGAATTCCATGGGGTTATCCGCAGGTGAAAGCCGCAAGGCTACGGAATTCACCGAGCCCGCTCAAGCGAAAAATACGCAACGGACCAAGGAAAAACTTTTAGCAATTTGGTTGGCGCCGCACCTCGGCCTTGCTGGTAGTATGGGCGTCCAACAGCAGGCCAATCCGGGGATTTATTGTGCGCGTCTCCGGAAAAAAAATCATAAAGCACATCTTTGGAGAACATTAACTACTTGCGTGAGTTTGCCCATGATCAAAACCCACACTGCTACTGCTAAATGGCTACCCTGTTTATTCACCCGTTGCTTTCTCGCCCTGGCGAGCCTATTTATTCTTATCTCCTGCGCGGATTCCGATCCGGAGCACGCGGCTAACGCTGTGTCTCTCGTAGACGCAAAAGCTACCCCCCAAACCCGCGCGCTCTACCAGAATTTGCATCGATTAAGCCCCGAACATGTGTTGTTCGGCCACCAGGATGCGCTGGCCTATGGCGTGCTGTGGGAGGGCGACGAAGATCGCTCCGACGCCCGCGATGTGACCGGCTCCCACCCTGCGCTCTACGGTTGGGAGATCGGCAATCTGGAACTGGGTGCGCCGGAAAATCTCGACAAGGTTAACTTCGAGCGTATGCGCCGCTGGATTCAGGCGGCCTACCAGCGCGGCGGAGTGACCACCATCAGCTGGCACATGAACAGCCCGGCCACCGGCGGCAATGCTTGGGATACCCGGCCCACTGTGGCCGAGATCATTCCCGGCGGCAGCAAACATGAACAGCTCAAGGCGTATCTGGATGCATTTGTCGTCTTTAACGAGCAGTTGGCGCTGACCGATGAGCAGGGCGAAAAGCATTACATTCCGCTCATCTTCCGCCCCTGGCACGAGCACAACGGCGACTGGTTCTGGTGGGGCAAGGGCCACGCCAGCGAAGCAGATTACATCGCGCTCTGGCGCTTCACTGTGGAATACCTGCGCGATGACAACAAGGTGCACAACCTGATCTACGCCTTCTCGCCCGACCGCAGCCGCACGGACATCAACCACTTCAAACGCGACTATCTCTACGGTTACCCCGGCGACGACTATGTCGACATCATCGGCCTGGACAACTACTGGGATCTCGGCCACCCCGCCAACGAGGCCCCGGCAGAACAACAAAAGCAGGACTTCGCGCGCAGCCTGCAAGCGATTGTTGAGATCGCTAACGAGAAAGGCAAAATCGCCGCGTTGACCGAAGGCGGGCAGGATAAATTGCCCAATCCGAGGTTTTGGACAGACACCGTCTTACCGGCGATCAACACCAACGCCACAACCCGCCAACTGGCCTACATGATGGTCTGGCGCAATGCCAACCGGGAACGTGAAGGGCGCGATCATTTCTATGTGCCATACGAGGGCCACGAAGGTGCGGAGGATTTCCTGCATTTTTCCCGCCATGCATTGGTGTTGTTTGAGAATGAGTTGCCGGATATGTATGTGGCACCGTCGCTTTGACGCCGCTGTTGAGGGTACAAGGGGAGTTGAAAACGCGGTGAATACGTCCCTGTAGCTCCCTCACGTCGTCCTTGACGTGAGGGTTTCAACTCCCCTTGTACCCTCAACAGCTACCATTGCAGTTGCTGATACTTCCTATGCGACCAAGGTTTTCTCGCCCGTTAATACTGCTACTATCCCCTCTTTTGCTGACTGGCCCGGATATGCAATTGACCAACTCCCCATCCCTCACACTGCCGCCACAGGTTTCCTGGTTGTTGTGGCCCGTCGCCCTGTTGTTGGGGGTGGGCATTGCGGCCGGTTCGCTCAGTTACAGCCCGAGCGGGCGAATCAATGTGTTGTGGATCTGGTTGCTGTGGGCGGGTTTGCCCTTGTTGGGTTCTGTTGCGTCCTTATGGGCGATGTTCTTTAGGAGTGGCCGGCCCTGGTTATTCCAATGGCGCAATCGCACGGTGCATTGGCATCCGTCAAAACGCCAGCGGTTGGAGATGTTGGCGCTGCTGCAAAGTTTCTGGTTGCTGATAGGCGTGGGCATGCTTGCCGGTTATTGGTTGTTGTTGCTGTTTACGGACCTGGCGTTTGGCTGGAGTTCGACGCTGATTGATGAGCAACAGACGGTCCTCGCTCTCACGGAAACGATTGCGACACCCTGGCAGTGGCTGTGGCCGGCGGCAGTGCCGGATGCGAGCGTTATTGAGTCAACCCGCTATATAAGAATCGCGCCGAATGACAACATCACCGCCGCCGGTGAGTGGTGGCCGTTTTTGATGGCGAGCCTGTTGTGTTACAACCTGTTGCCGCGGTTAGTGCTGCGCGGATTATTGGCCGTGCGGCTGCGACACTTGCGTGGCCACGAAGTGAATGTGCGGGCGCCGCAAATGACAGTGACCACAACGCCAGCAAGTGTCGCGAGCGAAGCGTCACCGACCGACTGGCAAGGCGCGACGGTTATCCACTGGGAAATTCGCAGCGATGCCGGCACCGTGTTAGGCATTGCCGATTGGCAACACGATGATGCCGCGTTCAAAGCGCTGCTCGCCGACAAACCGCACAGCCTGTTATGGCGGGTCAACGCCAGCCGCTCGCCGGTGGCAGAACTGAGCGATTTGATTCAGTTGGCGCGCACCGCCGGCATCACCCGGCAGGCATTGCAAGCCGTGTGTGATGCCACCACGGACCCGGCGCGTCATCTTGCCAGCTGGCGCGCCTTCGCCAATCAACAACAACTTGTCTGGCTTAAGGAAACCACCTGATGACTATTCCTCATTTATGTGTGGTGGGCCATCCCAACAAGGGCAAATCCTCCATCGTCTCCACGCTCACCGAAAATGACAGTGTGCGTATCGGTGCCGAATCGGGCACCACCACCAGCGCCGACACCTTTGAATTTCTGCTCGACCAACGCGTGTTGCTTAAATTGACTGACACACCCGGCTTCCAGCGCGCGCGCCAGGTGCTGAGTTGGTTGCAAAGCGAAGAAGTCAGCTCCGCCAATCGCCCCGAACGTGTAAAACAATTTCTGCGCGAACCGGGCCACGCACAAAAATTTCCCGATGAAGTCGCCTTGCTCACGCCCATCATGGCTGGTGCGGGCATCTTGTATGTTGTCGACGGCGCGCAAGCGGTCAGCCCCGCCGATGAAGCAGAGATGGAAATCCTGCGCTGGACTGGCCAGCCGCGCATGGCCGTGATCAACCCCATGGGCGAGCCGCGCGCACTGGATGAATGGCAGCGCACGCTCACGCAATTTTTCCAGTGGGTACGCGTATTCAATCCGCTTACCGCCAGCGTGCCGGAACGTTTAACTTTATTTCGTGCCATGGGCGAACTGTTGCCGGAGTGGAGCAAGTCCATCAGCGAATTATGCACGGGCCTCGCCGCGCGCGATCAACAACGATTGCAAGATGTTGGTTTTAATCTCGCCAATTATTGGTGCGAACAAATTAACCGGCGCGAACCGGTGACGCTGTTAGATAAAAGTGGATTGAGTCAGGCCGAAGAACGTTTACGACGCGCACTGGATGAACAGGAAAAACAATTTTTCAAACACATAAGCAGCGCCTGGGGCCACAATCATTTCGTGTTTGAAAATGACGCACAGTGGGATCTTGGCAGCGATACGCTAATGAATACCGAAACCTGGTATTTATGGGGCTTAAAACAACGCGAATTATTATTGGTCAGCGGCGCCGCCGGCGCGGCAACCGGCTTGATTGTGGACGCCGGTTTAGGCGGTAGTTCATTTTTATTAGGTGCATTATCCGGCGGCGTTATCGGCTCCGTCGGCGGCTGGCTC
>DATJLH010000181.1:0-25523 GCA_035490615.1 Cellvibrio sp. | reverse complement strand
CTTTCTATTGTGAAGCTGCCTGTGGCCCAGTATCCCGACATCGCACCGCCGTCGGTTAGTATCCGCGCCACCTATCCGGGTGCTTCTGCGCAAACTGTGCAGGATACGGTGATTCAAATTATCGAGCAGGGTTTGACCGGTATCGATAATGTGCAGTACATGTCATCGACCAGTGAGTCCAGCGGGACCGGTGAGGTCACCATTACCTTCCTGGCTGGCACTGATCCGGATATTGCACAGGTACAGGTACAGAACAAATTACAGACGGTGATGCCGCTGCTGCCGCAGGAAGTTCAGCAGCAGGGGGTACGGGTCACCAAGTCATCGGCAGGCTTCCTGATGGTAATCGGCTTTGTATCCGCTGATGGCAGCATGGATAAATACGACATTGCTGATTATGTCGCCGCTAACGTCCAGGACCAGTTAAGCCGTGTCAACGGTGTAGGGCAAATTACGCTGTTTGGTTCCCAATATGCGATGCGTATCTGGTTGGATGCGAACAAACTCGCTACCTATGGCCTGATCACCAGTGATATCACCGGTGCTATCCAGGCGCAGAATGCTCAGATTGCTGCAGGTGAATTGGGTGGAGCTCCGGCAGTTCCAGGCCAGGAAATCAATTCCAGTATCGTGGTGCAAACACGTCTTTCGACGCCGGAAGAATTCGGTAACATCCTGTTGCGCGTCAATCAGGATGGTTCGCAGATACGCCTCAAAGATGTCGCGCGAGTCGAGCTGGGTGGTGAAAACTATTCATTTGAAACGGAATACAACGGCCAGCCTGCCGCCGGTATGGCCATCACGCTGGCCTCGGGCGCTAACGCATTGGATACCGCTAATGCGGTGCGTGAGCGTATCGGTGAATTATCAGAGTTTTTCCCGCCTAATCTGGAAATTGTTTATCCCTACGACACAACACCTTTTGTGAAGCTGTCGATCAATGCGGTCGTGCAGACATTGATCGAAGCGATCATCCTGGTGTTCTTCGTGATGTATCTCTTTTTGCAGAATTTCCGTGCGACCTTGATCCCTACCATTGCGGTACCGGTGGTATTGCTGGGGACCTTTGCGGTGTTATCGGCGTTCGGTTTTTCGATTAACACGCTCACCATGTTCGCGATGGTACTTGCCATCGGCTTGCTGGTGGACGATGCCATTGTGGTGGTGGAAAACGTTGAACGGGTGATGGCGGAAGACGGGCTGTCGCCTCGCGAAGCGACACGAAAATCCATGGAACAAATCACCGGCGCATTGATTGGTATTGCGTTGGTGTTGTCGGCCGTATTTGTTCCCATGGCATTTTTTGGTGGATCGACCGGGGTTATTTATCGGCAATTCTCCATCACCATCGTGTCGGCCATGGTGCTTTCGGTGATCGTTGCTTTGACGCTGACGCCCGCCCTCTGCGCGTCCATGTTGAAACCGGTCAGTCATGATCACTATGAAAAAGGCGGCTTCTTCGGTTGGTTTAATCGTAACTTCAATCGCGCGACCAATAAATACCAATCCGGTGTACGCAGTATGATCGGCCGGACCGGGCGTTACATGCTTGTCTACGGTGTGATCGTGTTGTTGCTGGGCTTTTTATTCACCCGCTTGCCTACCTCATTCTTACCGGATGAAGACCAGGGCATTATGTTTACCCAGATGACGCTGCCGGTAGGCGCAACCAAAGAACGCTCAATGGGTGTGATGGATCAAATCGAAAATCATTACCTTGAAAATGAAAAAGACACTGTACGCTCTGTGTTTTCAGTGATCGGTTTCAGCTTCAGTGGCCGTGGCCAGAACAACGGCATTGCGTTCGTGGGCATGAAAGATTGGAGCGAGCGCGAAGAAGAAGGCCAGGATGTGCAGAGCATTGCCGGTCGGGCGATGGGCGCGTTTTCGCAAATCAAGGATGCGATGGTTTTCCCGTTTGTTCCGCCGGCGATTACGCAATTGGGTACGTCATCCGGTTTCAATTTGCAGCTGCAGGACCTGGGTGGGTTAGGGCACGACGCACTCATGGAGGCGCGCAATCAATTCCTCGGTTTGGCTGCGCAGGATCCACGCCTGGTGGGTGTGCGCCCCAATGGCCAGGAAGATAATCCGCAATACAAACTGGACGTGAATCAGGAAAAAGCAGCTGCCCTGGGTGTATCGATTGCGGACGTCAATAATATCTTCACCACTGCCTGGGCGCCGAGCTACGTCAATGACTTTATTGATAAAGGCCGGGTCAAGCGCGTGTATGTGCAGGGTGATGCGCGCTTCCGCATGGTGCCGGAGGATGTGGGTAACTGGTATGTACGCAATAACCAGGGTGAGATGGTGCCTTTATCTGCGTTTACGTCGGGGCGCTGGATCTACGGTTCGCCGCGTCTGGAGCGTTATAACGGCGTGCCGTCCCTGAATATTCTGGGGCAGGGCGCTCCGGGTGTGAGTTCCGGTGATGCAATGCTGGCTGTCGAAGAGATCATGGAAAAGCTGCCGCAAGGTATCGGTTATCAGTGGACGGGAATGTCCTTGCAGGAGCGTGAATCTGGCAACCAGGCGCCGCTGTTGTATGCGCTGTCCATTTTAGTGGTGTTCCTCTGTCTGGCGGCGTTGTATGAGAGCTGGTCGGTGCCCTTTGCGGTGATGCTGGTGGTTCCGCTCGGTGTTCTGGGCGCGGTGTTATTTGCGATGACGCGTGGCTTGTCCAACGACGTTTATTTCCAGGTGGGCTTGTTAACCACCATCGGTCTCGCTTCCAAGAACGCGATTCTGATTGTGGAATTTGCCAAATCGCTTTACGAAGACGGAATGGATTTGATCAAGGCAACGATGGAAGCGGTGCGTATGCGTTTACGTCCGATCATCATGACATCCATGGCCTTTATGCTCGGCGTTACACCGTTGGTGATCAGTACCGGTGCCGGCTCCGGCAGCCAGAATGCTATTGGTACCGGCGTCTTCGGCGGCATGTTATCCGGTACTGTCCTGGCCATCTTCTTCGTGCCTGTATTCTTCGTTGTGGTATTCCGTTTGTCACACCGCTGGTTCGGCAAAACCGACGCAACAGCGGCGCCCGCGGATAAAGATTCAGGAGCGCAAGTATGATGCAACGCGTGTTGATATCCCTGATGTGTGCGGGCAGTTTGCTCGCACTGGGCGCCTGTACTATGGCGCCGCAGTATGAGCGCCCGACTACCCCGGTAACAATAAATGAGACAGGACAGGCCGACGTGATAGCGGCTGACATCGGCTGGCGGGATTTTTATCGCAACCAGCAATTGCAGACATTGATTGAGCAGGCGCTGGAAAATAATCGCGATCTGCGCGTAGCGACCTTGACTGTTGAACAGGTGCGCGCGCAATACCGTATCCAGCGCGCCCAGTTATTGCCGACGTTAAATCTCACCGGCAGCGGCACACGGCAACGTGTGTCGGAGGCGCTATCTGAAACTGGCGAAAGCTATATCGCCGAACAATACAGCGCGGGTGTGGGCATTGCAGCCTACGAACTCGATTTGTTTGGTCGTGTGCAAAGTTTAAAAAATGCAGCGCTGGAAGAATATCTCGCCACCGACGAAGCCCGTAAAAGTGCACAGCTGAGTCTGGTGGCGGAAGTGGCCGATGCGTATTTCACCTGGGTTGCCAATACGGAACTGCTGTCGTTGACAGAAAGCACCTTGAAGGCGCGCCAGGACTCTTACGCTATGGTGCAGCGTCGTTATGATTCCGGCCTCGCATCAGAGCTGGATTTAAGCCAGGCTGCCACGGCATTGCACACGGCGCGGGTGGATGCAGCGCTTTACCAACGGCAACTTGCGACGAGTTTTACTGCGCTGGAAGTGTTGGTGGGTACGCCGCTTGATGCCAGTAATGTGCAGGCGCTCTGGAATGATGAAGCCATGCTGGCCGAGTTACCCGAGATGGTAACCTCCGAGGTGTTGTTGCAGCGTCCTGACATCTTGCAAGCGGAATACCGTTTGCGCGCTGCTAACGCGAATATCGGCGCTGCGCGCGCCGCCTTTTTCCCACGCATTTCCTTGACGGGAACCTACGGTAATGCCAGCCCGGCGTTGGATAATTTATTCGATAGTGGAACCCGTGCCTGGAGTTTCTCACCGCAAGTTACCTTGCCGATCTTCGCCTGGGGAGCCAACGCGGCTAACCTGGATGTGGCGCAGTTGCAAAAGGATGTGAATATCGCCGTCTACGAAAAAACCATTCAGACCGCGTTCAAGGAAGTGCGTGACAGCTTGCAATCTCAATCAACCCTGGAGGCTCAACTCGAAGCCCAACAGGATCTGGTGATGGCAGCGGCGCGCAGTTTTGAACTGGCGGAATTGCGCTACGAGCGTGGAGTGGATTCCTACCTTGAAGTATTGGATTCCCAACGCAGCCTGAATACGGCCCAGCAAGCTCTGATCAATATGCGCCTGGCTAAGTCGCGCAATCAACTGACGTTATACAAGGCATTGGGCGGCGGGCTGCGCGAGGCTTCAGTCGAGTCGCAAACCCCGCAGGTCAGTTTTATCCCTTGATACCTTCCCTTGAGGTCCGATAGCCATGCCCGCCGTGTCAGGCGGCCATGGCAAATCACGTATTTTCCCTGTCACCAATTATGTCTTTTGCCAAGGCTCGACTACTATCTGAATGAAGATTCATTCACAGCAAAAGTGGTCACCATGAGTTTGAGTACATCGGATTTTCTATGAATAAACGCGAAGCTATTTTGCAAGCCACACTGCACTTGCTTGCCCACAAGGGTTTTCACGGCTTTTCCATTAAACAGGTAGCCGATCAGGCGGGCGTGGCGGCGGGAACGGTTTACCTTTACTTTAATGATCGCGAAGATCTTATCCTGCAACTGGATGCGCAGATTATGGAGCAGGTCGCCCAGTATATTTTTGCGAACCACAATCCCCGTCAGCCCTTGTTTGATCAATTTCAACAGTTGTGCCTGAGCTTTTGGCACTTCTTTAAACAAAATCCGGAAATCCTGTTGAGCAAAAACCAATTTGATCACTTGCCTCCGGATGTATTGCGTAATCGCCACGCAGATGCCAAAACAATCTTCTATCCTTTAGTGAGCTTCTTTGAAAGTGGGCGAGACAGTGGTGCGTTAAAAAGCCTTCCCAATGAGGTTTTATTTTCGCTTGCCTTTGAACATTTTTTTGCTTTGGCACGTAATGCCATGATCGGCCTCCTGAATGTTGATGATGAGATGCTCAAAAGCATCATCCTGGCCAGTTGGGACGCGATAACAACAGTGAAATCCTGAGGGGAACCATCATGAAGAAATGGATGTTGTGGATGTTGGTCGGCGCCACTGTGATCTTTGGCAGTGTGTTCGGATTTTACGCGTTCAAACAAGTCATGATCGGTAAGTATTTTGCCTCCTTGCCGGTTCCCACCGTGCCCGTTACGGCTGTGGAAGTCAGGGCGAGTGACTGGACGCCGACGATTGACGGCATAGGTTTTATCGAGCCGGATCGCGGGGTTACGCTCAGTGCCTCGCTTGCTGGCCTGGTGAGTAATGTCTTATTTGAATCGGGTCAGACGGTTAACGAAGGCGACCTGCTGGTGCAACTGGACGCGGATAAAGAACGCGCTGATCTACAAAGTGCCCAGAGTCGCCTGGCCTCGGTAAAAAGCGAGCGTGATCGCCTTGTGCAGCTTGCGCAAAAATCCATGGCGTCGCGCAGCCAGGCGGACCAAGCCGAGGCTACTTACGATGCGTTGCTGGCGGACATTGATAGTCTCAAGGCGACCATTGCACGGCGGGAAATCCGTGCCCCGTTCAGCGGTATTACCGGCATTCGCCAGGTTAATCTCGGCCAGTATCTCCAGCCCGGTGCCGAAGTGGTGCGCCTTGAAAATATTGATGTAATGCGTATTCGTTTTATTGTGGCGGAGCAGGATTATCCGCGTATCCAGTCGGGCATGCCCATCAGTCTGGATATATCGGCCTTTCCCGGACGACAGTTTGAAGGCACCATCACCGCCATTGAGCCAGCGGTGGATTACAAATCCGGTGTGGTACAAGTGCAGGCTACCATTCCGAATACCGATCAATTATTGCGCGCGGGCATGTACGCCAAAGTCAAAATCTTTCAACCGACGCTCAGCAATCAGATCGTTATCCCACAAAGCGCCATTACCTTCACGCTCTACGGCGAAACGGTGTATGTGATTGAAACCGTTACACCGGAAGAGGGCGGCGAAGCTTACGATGCAGTGCGCCTGGCGACAGTCGTGGTCGATGAGCGCAGTGGCAGTGATGCGTTGATTACCGACGGGTTATCGATTGGTGATCGGGTCGTAACGTCAGGCCAGTTAAAACTCTCCAACGGTGCGCGCGTCAGTATTGTGCAAGACGATACGCTGGCACCCCGCGAACAATTACCGCGGCGTTAAGGCCAGGAGGTCGACATGCGTTTTACGGATATGTTTATTCGCCGCCCGGTGCTGGCGGTGACGGTGAGTTTGTTGATCCTGTTGCTGGGTACCCAGGCGTTGTTCAAGATGCAAGTGCGGCAATACCCGGAGCTGACCAACACGGTCATTACCGTGACCACGGCATACTATGGCGCGAGCGCCGATCTGATCCAGGGCTTTGTGACACAACCGCTGCAACAAGCGGTGGCGGAAGTGGAAAATATCAACTTTGTGCAGTCGCAAAGCATGCAAGGCATCAGTACCGTCACCGTGCATATGCAATTGGATTCAGACCCGGACGCCGCGCTCGCCGCCACACTCGCTAAAGTAAACAGTGTGCGCGCTACCTTGCCGGCCGATGTACAAGATCCGGTGATTACCCGTAGCACCGGATCAACTACCTCCATTGTTTACCTGTCGTTCTCCAGTGACAAACTCAACGCCAGTCAAATTACCGATTACCTCAATCGTGTGGTCCAACCACAGCTGGTCACCATTCCCGGTGTGGCCAAAGCCAATTTAATGGGTGGCAGTGCCTTTGCGATGCGCATCTGGCTCGACCCGCAACGCATGTCAGCGCTGAACCTCAGTGCGCGGGAAGTGCTGGGCGCGCTGCGCGCCAATAATTACCAGGCGGCACCGGGTGAAATAAAAAGCGACTGGTTTTTATATAGCGTTGATGTGCAGACCAGCCTCACCAGTGTGGAAGAATTTTCCAGTTTGATAGTAGCCACCCGGGACAATGGCGTGGTGCGCTTGCGTGATATCGCTACCGTAGAAATGGCCGCAGGACGAGTGTCATTAAGTGCGACGGCGGATGGAAAAGAAGCGGTGCTCATCGGCATCGATCCCACTCCCAAAGGCAATCCGCTCGATATTGCTCACGCGGTCCGCGAAAAGCTGCCGGAATTACAACGCAATATGCCCGATACCATTGAAATGAAGTTGCTCTATGACGCAACACTCGTGATCGAAGAATCTATCTATGAAGTGGTAAAGACAATCGCAGAAGCCGTCATCATCGTGGTGGTGGTGATCTTCCTGTTTATGGGGTCATTGCGTGCAGTGTTGATTCCGGTGGTTACCATTCCCTTATCACTGGTTGGCGTTGCGATGTTGATGCAACTCATGGGTTTTTCGATCAACCTGCTCACCTTGTTGGCGATGGTCCTGGCTATTGGTCTGGTGGTCGATGATGCGATTGTGGTGGTGGAAAATGTTGACCGCTATTTAAAGATGGGAGAAACACCGTTTCGTGCGGCGATCATCGGCACACGGGAAATTGCGGTGCCGGTTATCACTATGACAATCACTCTTGCGGCGGTATATGCACCTATCGCGTTGCTTGACGGTTTAACCGGCGCCCTGTTACGGGAGTTTGCGTTAACCCTGGCTGGAGCGGTTTTTATCTCCGGTATTGTGGCGCTCACCTTATCGCCGATGATGAGTTCAAAGTTATTGCGACACACTAACCAGGACAATAATTTTGAAGCGAAGGTGCACCGGGTTCTGGATAAACTCGATCAAAAATATTCAGGCATGTTGGACGCCGTGTTAGCCAAGCGCCCGGTGTTCGTCGTGTTTGCCTTGATTGTGCTGGGCAGCTTGCCGTTTTTATTCAACATCATCACCAATGAATTGGCGCCGGCGGAAGATAACGGGGTTGTGTTCGTGATGGCCACGGCACCGGACAATGCAAACCTGGACTACATCGAAACGCACATGGCCAAAGCCAGTGCCATGGCGACCAAAGAACCGGAAGTGGTCACCGCGTTGACCATTTCCGGCGTGCCAGCATCTAACCAGGGGTTGGCCATTGCGCCCATGGTGCCCTGGAGTCAGCGCGAAGCGAGCGATCAGGATTTATTAAAACGTCTATCACCACCGATACAAAGTATGCCGGGTGTATCCGCAACGCCCTTTGCCTTGCCACCATTGCCAGGCGCCTCGAGCGGATTGCCAGTGCAGTTTGTTATCACCAGTCCCGGGGATTATCCAACGCTGTATGCGGTTGCACAGGAAGTACAGGCAGCAGCTAAAGCCAGTGGCCTGTTTATTTTTAGTATGCTCGACCTGAATTTCAGTGCGGCCAATATCAATGTCAGTATCAATCGCGAAAAAGCCGGTGCCTATGGTGTCACCATGGAAGAAATCGGTTCAACTCTAGCGCTGTTGATGGGTGATGGTTATGTCAATCGCATCAATATTGAAAGTCGCAGTTACGAGGTGATTCCCCAGGTTGAGCGTATCGACCGCCTGACCCCGGAATCCATCGGCGAATACCATGTGATGTCGGCAACCGGTACGCCGGTGCCGTTAAAAAATCTGATAGATTTCGATCTCACAGGCAAACCGCGCAGTTTGCCGCAATACAACCAGGTGAATGCAGTGACCATGAGTGCGGTGCTATTTCCCGGCACCGGCATGGGTGAGGCGGTAGCCTTTTTGCAAGCGCAGGCTGAAAAATCCTTACCCAAGGGGTTCAGCTATGATTTTCTCGGCGAGTCACGCCAATACGTCGAAGAAGGTTCTGCGCTGTATATGACCTTCCTGCTCGCCTTGCTGATTATTTATCTGGTGCTTGCGGCGCAATTCGAAAGTCTGCGCGATCCCTTGGTGATTCTGGTGTCGGTGCCCATGGCAGTGTGCGGCGCCTTGTTGATGCTGGGCTTCGGGCTGGCGAGTATGAATATTTATACGCAAGTGGGTTTGATTACCTTGGTGGGTTTGATCAGTAAACACGGCATTCTGATGTGCGAAGTGGCCAAAGAACAGCAACTGCATCATGGCCTTGATCGTTTCGAAGCGATCCGTCTCGCTGCGCGGATTCGCTTGCGCCCGATTCTGATGACCACAGCGGCCATGGTGGCCGGCCTGATTCCTTTATTGCTAGCGACCGGCGCTGGTGCCATGAGTCGTTACAGTATTGGTCTGGTATTGGTGGCGGGGTTGTCGATAGGGACTTTATTCACCTTGTTTGTGTTGCCGGTGGTGTATACCTTTCTGGCTTCCAGCCACAAACCACTGCAAGTGTTTGACGAAAACGCGCCGCATACCGAATCGCATTAATCTTACGATGTGCACCGGCCATGCCGGTGCCGTCAGGTTTTTTTCCCGGCTTCAATTTTTTGCAAAACCCGCCGGTAAATCGCTTCGGTGTCCACATCATTTTTTTCTTGCTGAACGGTGGTTTTTACCAGGTGGCGGGTCAGACGCAGGTGCCGCATAAAACGGCGGCAATGGCTGCACATCATCAGGTGCAAACGCATTTGCCAACGCAGATTGGTATTGGCTTGGTTATCCAGATAATCACTGGCACGGTTGGCTACGTCTTTACAACTTAGCATTGGCCGGTCTCCTGGTAACGATCAATCGCCTGCATCAGGCTCAGGCGTGCACGGTGTATCAATACCCGAATATTCGCGCTGCTCACTTGTAGAATCTGACACATATCATCAAACGTTTGTTGCTCTATATCGCGTAAGATAAAGGCTGCTTTCTGCATGGGCGGCAAAAGATCAAGTGCGTTGGTAATACAGATTTGCAGTTGTTGCTCTTCCATCAATGCTTCCGGTGATTCCTGGCTCCAGTGCGCCGGTGCGTGACGCCAATGACCGTCAGGTCTGAAATTGGCTGCGTCCAGATAACTGCCCGGCGTATCGCCATCCAACATCTCCAGCGACACCATGCGTGATTCCCGTCGCAATCGCGCTTTGGCTTCGTTGCTGACGATAGTGAGTATCCAGGTCTTCAAGGATGATCGCTGTTCAAAGCGGGGCAGGGCGGTATATATCGAAGCCCAGGCGTCCTGCACTACATCCTCGGCAAAGACATCACCGACAATGGCACGGGCAACCGTCAGCATCAAACGCTGATAGCTGCTGATTAATTCACGGAACGCCTGTTCATCACGCTGGAGCAGGCGCTCAATCAACGGGATATCATCCGGCACCTTGGGTGAGACGTTGTCAGTTATCGAAAGATGCATTGAAAGGGCTGCACACTGCTGATCATCGTGCTCCAAGGTTAGCATCAATTCTCTGGTTCCGCGTTCGCCCTGTGGGGTTATCAATCACCGTTAATCAGCCGTATTTGCAGTGTGTCTTGCGTTCTTGCGACGCAACCAATACATCAACCAATAATCCAGACTGACATAGCGCCCGGCACCCAAAAACAGCAGGGCCAGCAACATACTCAGGTAGATGGCCGCAAATTCGATACCGTTATTGAGAATGACGAACTTGCCGCTGGATGTTAGCCAGGTGTAATTACCGTGTTCGCGCAGGATGTCGCGGGCGCGCTCCAATTTTTCGCTGGAGGCGATAACAGATTCTGTAGCGAAAGGTGCTTGTGGATCTGCAATAGCTTGCCATCCCTGCTCCCAATGCACACTGGCGATGGCGACCAACATGGTAATAATCAGTGGCAGTGTGATCAGTCGGGTAAAGAGGCCCAAGGTTAACAGTGCTGCACCGATCAGCTCGGTGGCGGTGGCCAGTAACGCCAGCAGCCACGGCAGCGGTAATCCCAATCCCCAGTCTGGATTGCCAAACCACTCAACGGTACTGTTGAAATGAAGGAGCTTCTGCATACCCGCCATCCAGAAAACCGGTACCAGGATAAAGCGCAATGCCAAGGTGGCCAGGCCATCGATATGCCGCAGTTTTTGCAGGTATTGCTCAAACAGGTGTTGTGTTTGCAGCAAGCGGGTCTGGGGCATGGCAATTTATCCTTGGTGTGGTGTTGCGATACAGATGCGCAGTCGCCGCTTTTGTTACAGGCGCAGTCCATTTCACGTTATTGCTTTCGCATATCCCAAAAAAGCCTGGTCCAAAAAAGTCTGGTATGGGGGCGCCCGCTTTTATATACTCCCGCCTCTTATATTTCAGCTTCCTTCGATAGGAAGGCATTTCCCTGCATTAATTAACTCAAGTGGCCTTTGGTAGGGGTCACCACTGAAAAGGATCGATCATGCCTGTTATTACACTTCCCGATGGCTCCAAGCGCCAGTTTGATAAACCCGTCTCTGTCTATGATGTTGCTGCTGATATTGGTCCCGGTTTGGCCAAGGCCACCATTGCAGGCCGCGTGAATGGCGAGCGTGTCGATGCGCACGACCTGATCACTGACGATGCTGAATTGGTGATCTTCACGGCGAAAGACGAAGATGGTCTGGAGATTATTCGTCACTCCTGCGCTCACTTGCTCGGCCATGCCATCAAACAGATGTGGCCCGATGTGAAGATGGCTATCGGCCCGACCATCGAAAATGGCTTTTATTACGATGTCGACCTCGACCATATGTTGACGGATGAGGACATCGCAGCCCTTGAACAGCGGATGCTGGAGCTGGCGAAAACAGAATACGATGTCGTGAAAAAGAAAGTGTCCTGGCAAGAGGCACACGATACGTTTGCTGCGCGCGGCGAACCCTACAAACTTGAAATCCTCGAACGCGATATTCCCCGTGATGCCACACCGGGTTTGTATCACCACGAAGAATACATCGACATGTGTCGTGGTCCGCATGTGCCGAATATGCGTTTTTGTGCGCACTTTAAATTAATGCGCGTGTCCGGTGCCTATTGGCGCGGCGATTCCAACAACAAGATGTTGCAACGTATCTACGGCACGGCCTTTGCGGATAAAAAACAATTAGCGGCGCATCTGCAGATGCTGGAAGAGGCGGTCAAGCGCGACCACCGCAAGCTCGGCAAGAAATTCAATTTCTTCCATTTACAGGAAGAAGCGCCGGGCATGGTGTTCTGGCACCCGCGCGGCTGGACCATCTATTCCACGCTCGAATCCTATATGCGCGATGTGCAACGCAACAATGGTTATAGCGAGATCAAGACTCCGCAAGTGGTGGACCGCACATTGTGGGAGCGTTCGGGTCACTGGGATAAATTCCGGGCGAATATGTTCACGGTCGCATCGGAAGATCGGGATTTTGCCGTGAAGCCGATGAATTGCCCGTGTCATATCCAGGTATTCAACCAAGGGTTGAAGAGCTACCGCGAGCTGCCTTTGCGCCTGGCCGAGTTTGGCTCCTGTCACCGCAATGAAGCGTCAGGAACCTTGCAGGGTTTGATGCGTGTGCGCGCCTTCGTGCAGGATGATGCGCACATCTTTTGTACCGAAGCGCAGATCCAGGACGAGGTTTCAATCTTTACCGATTTGCTCTACCAGGTTTATGCGGACTTTGGTTTCAGTGATGTCATTATCCGCATCTCTACTCGCCCGGAGCAGCGTGTCGGTAGTGATGAAGTCTGGGATAAGGCCGAAAAAGCCCTGATGGATGCCTTGCAGAGTAAGGGATTGCCTTATGAACTTTTACCGGGCGAGGGCGCCTTCTACGGTCCGAAGATTGAATTCTCCCTGAAAGATTGCATTGGCCGGGTATGGCAGTGCGGTACTATTCAGGTGGATTTCTCCATGCCCGGCCGTCTGGATGCGCAATATGTGGCGGAAGATGGCTCGCGCCAGGTGCCGGTTATGCTGCATCGGGCGATCCTTGGTTCCTTTGAGCGTTTCATCGGTATCCTGATCGAACATTACGAAGGCTCTTTCCCGGCCTGGCTGGCGCCGGAGCAGGCGGTGGTTCTCAATATCACCGACAATCAAGCGGAATATGTCGGCAAAGTGGAAAAAACCTTGCGTGATAAGGGCTTCCGTGTCATTTCGGACTTGAGAAACGAGAAGATCGGCTTTAAAATCCGCGAGCACACGATTCAGCGGGTCCCCTACCTGCTCGTCATTGGCGACAAAGAGGTTGAAAATCAATCTGTTGCGGTTCGCACAAGGGACGGAAATGATTTGGGTGTAATGAGCCTGGAAGCCTTTATTGACCTGCTGGCTGCTGATGTAGCGCGCCGGGGACGTATTTCTTCCTGACTTGTTTCTATTAATGAACTGGAGATAAAACTATCAAACGAGATAACGCTACCGCGAATAAAGGTAATTCCAAAAAGGCGCGGATCAACGATCAAATCGAAGCAAAAGAAGTTCGCTTAATCGATGCAAGTGGTGAGCAGGTTGGCATTGTTCCCTTGTCTGACGCTCTGGCGCGAGCCCAGGCGGCCACCCTTGACCTGGTAGAGATTGTTGCTGATAGCGACCCCGTGGTCTGTAAGATCATGGATTACGGTAAACATCTGTTTGAATTGAAGAAAACCAAAGCGGCTGCCAAGAAGAAGCAAAAGCAGCAGCAAATCAAAGAAATGAAATTTCGACCAGGGACGGAAGAGGGGGATTATCAGGTCAAACTACGCAACCTGATACGTTTCCTTGAACACGGGGACAAGGCCAAGGTAACGTTAAAGTTCCGCGGCCGCGAACTGGCTCACCAGGAGCTTGGCATGGAGATGATGCAACGTATCGAGCAAGACCTGGCTGAGATGGGTACTGTAGAACAATCGGCAAAGATGGAAGGCCGTCAATTGACTATGGTAATCGCCCCGAAAAAGAAAAAGTAACCGGGCTTTTAGCTGCCTCAGGCTACTTTAAAGAGACATCGTCATAGGCAGTAGTTTTGCGTATGGCCAGCAATAACGCGGTGTCTCTCATTAATCACTACAAATGCGGAGTTTTTCCCATGGCAACAAAAGCTAAAGTACACAGTGGCGCCTCCAAGCGCTTCAAGAAGACCGGCGCTGGCTATAAGCACAAGCACGCCAACAAGAGCCACATCCTGACCAAAATGACCACCAAGCGTAAGCGCCAGTTGCGTGGCACCAGCATTATTGCTGATGTCGATGTACCAGCTGTAAAGCGTATGCTTCGCGCCAACTAATATTGGCTTCATTGAGAATTTTGAGAGGATTGAATTATGGCCCGTGTTAAGCGTGGTGTAGAGGCGCGTCGTCGTCACAAGAAAGTTTTAAAAGCTGCAAAAGGTTATTACGGTGCACGCTCACGCGTATTCCGCGTAGCCAAGCAGGCTGTTATCAAAGCCGGTCAATATGCTTACCGCGACCGTCGCGTCAAGAAGCGTAACTTCCGTGCATTGTGGATCACTCGTATCAATGCCCAGTCTCGCGCTGAAGGCATGACCTACAGTCAACTGATTGCTGGCTTGAAAAAAGCCAATATCGTGCTTGACCGTCGCGTACTGGCTGATCTGGCGGTATACGATAAGGCAGCTTTTGCTGCAGTTGTTGCGAAGGCTAAATCAGCTCTGGCTGCTTAATCGTCCAATGACTGTCAGGTGTTTGTAAAACACCGATGCGAACGCGATGAAAGGGAAGGGGCTGTTTAAGTTCCTTCCCTTTTTTTATGGTGTATTTGTTTTTCTATAACAACTTAAATTGTGGAATAACCGATGGATAACCTGGTTGCGCTTACTGAAGCGGCACTCAAACTGGTAGCAGAGGCGCAAGATCTGGCGACTCTGGATAATGTACGGGTCGATTATCTGGGCAAAAAAGGCAGCGTCAGCGCCTTGATGAAAAACCTTGGCCAGTTATCTCCGGAAGAACGTCCGGCAGCCGGTGCAGAGATCAATCAGGCCAAAGATAAAATTCAGGACGCTATTGCTGCGCGCAAGGCGGCCCTTGAGGACGCGCAGATCGCCGCCAAACTGGCGAGCGAAATTGTGGACGTAACCTTGCCGGGACGCGGTGAGCATACCGGTGGATTGCATCCGGTGACCCGCACTCTCCAGCGTATCGAAGAGATCTTTACCGCTGTCGGCTACAGCGTGGAAGTCGGTCCCGAGATCGAGGACGACTATCACAACTTCGGTGCCCTCAATATTCCTTCCCATCACCCGGCGCGGGCGATGCACGATACTTTCTATGTGAATGACAACCATGTGCTGCGTACGCACACGTCACCGGTTCAGGTGCGCACCATGGAAAACCAGAAACCGCCCATTCGTGTTATTTGCCCGGGGCGCGTTTACCGTTGTGATTCTGACTTGACACACACGCCCATGTTTCACCAGGTGGAAGGCCTGGTCGTCGATAAAGACATCAGTTTTGCCGACCTCAAAGGAACCGTTGATCAATTCCTGAAAGCCTTCTTTGAAGTGGACGTTCCTGTGCGCTTCCGTCCATCTTACTTCCCGTTCACTGAGCCTTCGGCTGAAGTGGATATCCAGTGCACCCAGTGCCGTGGCAAAGGCTGTCGCGTGTGTAAGAACACGGGGTGGCTCGAAGTGATGGGATGCGGCATGGTGCATCCGGAAGTCTTTGAATCCTCTGGTGTAGATACTGAAACCTACACCGGCTTTGCCTTCGGTATGGGCGTCGAGCGTTTGGCCATGTTGCGTTACGGTGTTAACGACTTGCGCTTGTTCTTCGAGAACGACTTGCGCTTCCTGAAGCAATTTTAATCAAGCAGCCACGGCCTTCCGGCGGTGGAGAGAAACCACTAGAGACTATTATTAGCTCCTAGAGACTGAATACTATGAAAGTAAGTGAATCCTGGTTGCGCGAGTGGGTTAATCCGGCTATTTCCACCGATGAGTTGGTGGCGCAACTGACTATGGCTGGCCTGGAAGTGGACGGCGTAGAGTCCGTTGCCGGTGAGTTTTCCGGTGTGATTGTCGGTGAAATTGTTGCTGTCGAGCAGCACCCGGACGCGGACAAATTGCGTGTTTGCCAAGTGGCTGGTTTGCCGGAAGGGCAAATGCAGGTCGTTTGTGGAGCGCCGAATGCGCGCGTGGGCCTTAAGGCACCATTTGCCACCATTGGCGCTAAATTACCCGGTGACTTCCAGATCAAGAAAGCCAAATTGCGGGGCGTTGAGTCTTTCGGCATGTTGTGCGGGCAGACAGAACTGGAAGCGGGCGATGACGATACCGGTCTGTGGGAACTGGCCGCGGACGCGCCTGTTGGCGCTGACTTGCGTGAATACCTCAAGCTTGACGACAAGCTGATCGAAGTAGATCTTACGCCCAATCGTAGTGATTGCTTGAGCGTAAAAGGCCTTGCGCGGGAGATTGGGGTGCTGAATCGGACCTCGGTTGAGTCGCCCGCTATCCCTGCGGTTGCGCCGGTACTGAGCGATACCTTTGCTGTTCACCTTGAGGCTGACGCTGCTTGCAGCCGTTATGTGGGACGGGTTATTCGCAACATTGATATCTCTCGTCCTTCGCCTGCCTGGCTGCAGGATAAATTGACCCGTGCTGGCTTACGCTCCATTGATGCTGTGGTTGATGTCACCAACTATGTCCTGATGGAGTTGGGGCAGCCCATGCATGCGTTCGACTTACAGAAATTACAGGGTGCCATCCATGTTCGGATGGCGCAGCAGGACGAACCGCTGACGCTGCTGGATGGGCAGGAGATCAAACTCAATGCCGATACCCTGGTAATTGCAGACGATCAGGAGGCTTTAGCCATCGCCGGTGTTATGGGCGGTAAAGCGACCTCTGTCAGCAATGCTACCCGTGATATTTTCCTGGAAAGTGCTTTCTTCAATCCGATCGCCATTGCGGGTCGGGCGCGTTCCTATGGATTGCATACGGATTCCTCACACCGGTTTGAGCGGGGTGTGGACTATGAGCTGCAGGTAGAAGCGATGGAGCGTGCGACTGCATTACTCCTTGAGATCGTGGGTGGCCAAGCAGGCCCGGTAATCCATGTTACCAACGACCATTTGCCGAAAAAGCGCGAGATCAATTTGCGCCGTGCCCGTATTCAGAGTGGCTTGAGCCTTGATATGGCGAGTGCTGAAGTGGTTGATATTCTGGGCCGCCTCGGCCTGGCCTTGACGGAAGAACACGCCGAGGGCTGGACCTTTTCTGCGCCGTCCTACCGTTTTGACATTGCCATTGAAGCTGATTTGCTGGAAGAGTTAGCCAGGATTTACGGTTATAACCGCTTGCCCACACGCAGTCTGGCCAAGCCAATGGCTATTCAGCCTCATCCGGAAGTACAACTGGGATTGCCCGTGCTGCGGCGCCACCTGGTCTCCAGGGGTTATCAGGAAGCTATTACCTACAGCTTTATTGAACCCAAACTGGCTTGGTTATTTGACCCGCAGACAGAGGCGATTGTCCTGCGCAATCCTATCAGTGCTGACATGTCGGCTATGCGCACCAGCCTCTTGCCGGGCTTGGTGAGTGCGTTGCGCTACAACCTTAATCGTCAGCAGGAGCGGGCGCGTCTTTTTGAAAGTGGCTTGCGTTTTTTACCGGCTTCGGACGGGTTTAATCAACAGGCCATGCTGGCGGGCTTGATCTATGGTCCCCGGAATCCGGAATCCTGGGCAAACCCGAGTGATTGGGTGGATTTTTATGACCTCAAGGGGGACCTGGAATCATTAATTGGCGTTACGGGTCATGCGGCCGGATTCACATTTAAAGCGGCTGTCCATCCTGCGCTGCATCCCGGGCAAACCGCTGCCATCTATCGCGATGGTGAATTGCAAGGTTACCTGGGCGCCCTGCACCCGACACTGCAACAGGCGTTGGATATTCCCAAGGCTGTGTATGTCTTTGAGATCGCCCTGAGCAGTTTATTGGCGGCGCGAGTGCCTGGTTTCAGCCCGTTGTCCCGGTTCCCCGAGGTGCGCCGCGATCTGGCTGTCGTGGTGGATCGCAACCTGGCTGCAGATGCACTACTGGATGCCGTTAAAAATAAAGCTGGGGAACAGCTTGTCGACTTAAAGGTATTTGACGTATATATGGGCAAAGGTATTGATCCACATAGAAAAAGTGTGGCGATGGGGTTGACCTTTCAGCATCCATCACGCACTCTTACAGAGGATGAGATCAGCGCCTCTATAGACAATGTTGTTCGATATCTGGAGGCAAACTTTGCAGCCACCCTCAGATAGGGATAATAAATATGCCGGATGGTGCTCTGACGAAAGCAGACTTGGCCGAGAAGCTGTATGAGGATCTCGGCCTCAATAAACGCGAAGCCAAAGAGCTTGTTGAACTCTTTTTTGAAGAAATTCGTCACGCTCTCGAAAATAACGAGCAGGTAAAGTTATCTGGCTTTGGAAATTTCGATCTACGCGACAAAAGCCAACGTCCGGGACGCAACCCCAAGACGGGAGAGGAAATCCCGATCAGTGCGCGTCGGGTAGTTACTTTCCGCCCGGGACAAAAACTCAAGGCCAGAGTAGAAGCATATGCTGGAACCAAGTCATAACGACGAACTGCCGGTCATTCCCGGTAAGCGCTACTTTACGATTGGTGAAGTCAGCGAGCTATGCGCAGTAAAGCCACATGTTCTGCGCTATTGGGAGCAGGAATTCCCCCAATTGAAGCCGGTAAAACGCCGGGGAAATCGTCGTTATTACCAGCGTCAGGATGTACTGACCATCCGCCAGATTCGCACCCTGTTATACGATCAGGGTTTTACGATTGGCGGCGCACGTTTGCAAATGAGCAGTGACTCGCAGCAAAACGAATCCAATCAATTCACCCATCTGGTTTCCCAAATGATTGTGGAGTTAGAACAATTGTTGGATGTATTGAAGGCCAGATAATTTCCGTGTCACCGGCAGTTGCAATCTCGATAAATTGCGGTATTATGCCGGTCCCTCGCAGCTGATGGTGTAAGCCAAGCCATTGCTGCAACATCAAGTTTTGATGTCTCGTCGGAGCGTAGCGCAGCCAGGTAGCGCACCATACTGGGGGTGTGGGGGTCGTGGGTTCAAATCCCGCCGTTCCGACCATTTTTCAGCATATCCTTTCTGCTTGTTTTCCATCCTCTTCGCTTCATCTATGTTGCTTTTCCGCTACTGGCACATTCCGATCAAAGTGCTACTATGTAAACCTTCTTTGGTCTCGCTCCTGTTTCTTCAGTTAAGGTGCGTTCTTCAAAATAACAAGAGGTATACTTGTGTCAAAGCAATTGATGATTTACGAAAACATTCAACCACTGTCCGATAAGCACCGTACCTGGGCTGTTAATGTATCCAGCTATGATTTTGCCGCGCATTTGAATTCATCCCCTCTGTTGGCGACTGAAATCCCCTTTGCGGCAGGCGAGTACCCCATTATTTTTTCTGCTACCGCGACAGAAGGTGAATATCTCCCGCTGGCGGTAATGGGTTTAAAAGAAGGTCAGAATTTATTTATTGACGCCAATGGAAAATTTTCAGCGCGTTACATTCCCGCTTTTATTCGTCGCTATCCTTTTGTGTTGGCGGGAGCAAAAGATGCTGAGACCTTGACGTTGTGTATTGATGAGAACAGCAAAGCATGCATTCCCGACGGTACCCAAGGCAAGCGCTTGTTCGACGACAACGGTGAACAATCTGCCCATCTCAAAGAAGTGGTGGAATTCCTTAAGGATTATCAATACCGCGCGGAAATGACCAAGGCATTTTGCAGAAAGCTGCACGAGCTGGATTTGTTGGAACCTATGCAAGCCACCATCACCTTCAAGGATAACCAGGCTGCCAATATGAACCTTACCGGTTTTTATGTGGTTAAGCGTGAGAAACTGAAGAAAATCGGTGATGCAGATATTCTGGATTTATTCAAGAAAGATGGTATGGAGTTGATCTATAGCCACATGCAGTCGCTTTCAAACCTGAATGATTTAATTAATAAAATGTCAGGGCAAATGGTTACAAAGTCTTAAGAATACATTTACTGTTCATCGAAAAAGCCGGGACCGAAAGGTTCCGGCTTTTTTGTTGGTTATCAATTTGGATAGTGATTAGCAATAAAGTTTAATGTGCTTGCCGAATATCCCGATGCTTGGCATTCATCTGCTTGATTTTTCGCTCAGCCGTTAAAAAGGCATCGCGTACTGCTACATGAATGGATTCGTCATCCCGCGCCACTGTTACGGCACCGCCTTTAATGTCCAGCTCAATAGAGGCACGATACTGTTTGCCTTTGTGCTTGTGATTATGGGGTGTATCCAGGACAACACGACTGTGGATAATTTGATCGGTAAAGCGATTAAGTTTTTCAACTTTTCGGGAAATGACTTCGTTTAGTGTGGCAGATGAATCCAGATCACGATAAATAACATCGACTGCAGGTTTCATTCGTTAACCTCCTTAACGGTGCGATGAACGAGAACTTGAAAAGCGGTCTGTGGCAGCACAGTTTTTCGTATACTCTCACTAACTATATTGATGATTCTCAGGAAAATATCAAGGTGAAAGCCCCTTTTTTGATAAGAACATTTTCATCTGAAAAATGAATATGTGCGGTTGTTCATCAATAGTCATATAAGACTTGCGAAAGTGTCGAAATAGAACTACCCGCTGAATTCCTACGTATGATGTTAAAAATAGTTACGGATTTATTATTGGATATTGGATGATAGTTTTGTGCTAAGCCGACCGGAGGAGACATGTCGCAAGATAAGCAACTGCTAGTGACGGGCGGAACCGGCTTCATCGGGATTCCATTGTGTAAGCAGTTGGCTGCGCGGGGCTATGCCGTCACCGTACTCTCCAGGAATCCGGAGCGCGCAGCCAAAGTGTTGCCGAGAGATGTTCGGGTGATTGCGTCGCTAACACGCGTTGAGGCGGATTTTTCTCACGTGGTGAATCTCGCTGGCGAGCCGCTGGCAAATGGTCGTTGGAATGAAACGCGAAAAAATGAATTTTATGCCAGCCGAATCGGGTTGACCAAACAATTGGTAGATTTCTTCCAGTCCAACCATGCACATCCTGAGGTGGTGGTAAGCGGCAGTGCTATCGGTATCTATGGTCACCGGCAAGCTGAAGTATTAACGGAAGCGAGTCCGGCGGGAGAGGGATATGCGGCCATGTTGTGCCGGGATTGGGAAGCAGAGGCGTTGCGCTTTTCAACCTTGGGTTCGCGAGTATGTCTGCTTCGTACAGGTATTGTCCTGGGGCCGGACGGTGGCGCCTTACATAAAATGTTGCCCGCTTTCAGACTGGGCTTGGGTGGTCGCTTGGGCGACGGGCAGCAGTGGATGTCATGGGTTCACAGAGATGACCTGATACGGATAATTATTTTTTGCCTGGAACATCAAACCCTGACGGGGCCGGTTAACGGGGTTGCTCCACAACCGGTAAGGAATGACGTTTTTGCGCAGCAGTTAGCTCGGGTGCTGCACCGGCCAGCACTGTTGCCAATGCCTGCGTTGGCGTTGCGTCTGTTATTCGGTGAGATGGCTGAGGAGCTGTTGTTGGCGAGTCAGCGCGTTATCCCCCAGGCTAGTGAGCAGCAAGGTTTTACATTTGATTATCCCGACTTGAAGAGGGCGTTAACGAAGATTCTTAAAAATAATTAATCGCCAGGCTTGAAAATAGTTTGGTGATCCTCATTTTGTCTTTGCAGCCGCTCTTAAAGAGGGATGCAAACTTATCTGACTTGATCTTTTGATAAGTCCAATCTTTATATTGCTCAAATGAGGATATATTTTTATGCGTAACTTTGATTTTTCTCCGCTGTATCGTACCGCCATCGGTTTTGATCGTATGGCTAACCTGCTTGATAGTTTAAGCCGCACTGAGCAAGCTCAACCCAGTTACCCACCCTACAATATTGAATTGACCGGCGAAGACCAATACCGCATTACCATGGCTGTGGCGGGTTTTGATCAGACTGAGCTGAATATCGAGGTTAATCAAAATAACCTGACGGTTTCAGCTAGCAAACCAACCGAAGAAAAACCCAGAACCTATTTGCATCAGGGTATAGCGGCACGCAGTTTCGAACGTCGCTTTCAGCTGGCGGATCATGTGCAGGTTAAATCGGCAACGATCGGAAATGGTTTATTGCATATTGATTTGCAGCGTGAAATTCCCGAGGCTATGAAACCTCGTACCATTCAGATTAATAGCAGCCAAATTAACAGCGGTAAACCGCAGGAAAAATTAACGGCAGCCAAACCATCGGATTCAGCGGCTGCTTAATTCACCTTTCATTGCTGTGTAATAACAAGACGCCGGTCCAATGATCGGCGTCTTCGTTTCTAGTGATCACTGCTGAATAATTTTGCCCGCACCGTGGCCCGATATTCTTTGGGGGTAGTGGCCAACTGTTTTTTAAACAGGGCGGTGAAATAACCCGCGTCTTGATACCCCACTTTTTCGGCCACTTCATTAATGGAAAGGTTGCTGGTTTTTAATAAATCCCGCGCAGTATTGATACGAACTTCCTGTAGATATTGAAGTGGTGTTTGACCGGTTGCGGTCTTGAAACGTCGGTTCAAGGTCCTGGTACTTAAGCTGAAGCGGTCAGCTACCTGCTCAAACGAAATATTTCGATGGTAGTTGTCCTGAAGCCAGATTTGTACCTGGACGATCTCCTCATCAGGATGGCGGCTGTGATCCTGCTCAAAATAACCGCTGCTCTCGTAGGAGCGGCGGATTTCATGGGAAAAATGACGTTCAACATGGCTTGCTATCGTCTTGCCCAGTAAGCGGTGAATAAAATGCACGGTGAGGTCCGCTAACGAGTTGACGCTGGCTGCGCAATACAGGTTGCCAGCCTGGGTGATAAAGTACTGCCGCTTCAGGTCGACCTTGGGATAATCCCGCTGGAATTGGTCGAAATAATGCCAGTGGGTCGTGGCGGGTTTCCCATCCAGCAAACCCGCCTCCGCGAGAAAACAGCACCCTGTGCCTACGGCACTTATCAGGGCACCGTTCTGGTACTGTTCGCGCAGCCAATCAAGCAGGTATCCGCTACGCCGGATGAGGGGGCGAGGGTTACGCCACAATCCAGGTAGATAAATAATATCGTTGTGGGCCGCTTGCTCCAGTGAGCAATCGGGCTGCCAGGTAAACCCGGAGCGGGTTGTCACTGCCTCTGCATACAGAGCTGCGGTACGCAGTTTGAGGTGTGGAGTCGAGGGGCGTTGAGCCCCATGGGAGGCGGTCTCAGCCGCCAATAACATCTCCATCGGAAGCGTGCTACTGGTAGCCAGCATATTCTCGCATAACAGAAAAGTGATCTGCGTGGCTTGGGAACTTGGTGGGTTCATGGCGTGATTCTCGTAATGTGGCCAAATTAACACGGATATTGGCTGAATCAACAATAACACTTGTCACTTATTGTTAATACACTTTGCTCCCATTCTGGCGTTTATTCGATTGCTGTTGCGGAGTGTTCTATGGCTCATCCTTCCCCATCACGGTTACCTGTCATCGTCGGCTTCGGTGGTTTTAATGCTGCCGGGCGCGCCTCAGCCCATCATGCCTATCGGCGGATGGTTATTGAGAGTTTGCCGGCTAAAGACCGGCAAGAAACGCTGGCAGGATTGGCGGTGATGATGGGCTTGATCGGTGTAGCTGAGGACCAGTACACCCGTCTGGATAATGATCAACCCCTTACCCTTGACCAGATTGAGAGGGAGTTTGGCCCCGCCGTCCTGGATGGCACGCTGATTCGCCGCATTGAAAAGAGCTTCTTCGATGTGGACGCAGTTCACTGGCAAAAGAGTGCACTGCTCAATACTGCTACCCAGCCTCTGGTTGTTGAAATGAGCCGGAGGGATCTCCCGGAGCCCATTCCCGCGCAATGGGACATAGAGGAGCTGGAAGCAGGTCGTGTCAGGGTAACGCTGGCGGACAGTCTCGCCGTCAAGCTCGATAGTTACCGCGATATGCCGGTAAAGTCCGCCGGGCAGCTGCCGCGCGGGTTTGATCCGGGTGCACTGTATAACTCCCATTTCCATCCTCGCGCTCTGCAATTGGCTGTTATTGGTGCCTCAGATGCGGTGCGTTCCGTGGGTATTGAATGGTCGAGGATCGTGGATGCGGTCAAACCGGACGAAGTGGGTGTGTATGCCAGCAACGTGATGAGCCAGATGGATGAGAATGGCTTCGGAGGGTTGTTGCAATCCCGCTTGAAAGGCGGTCGCGTTAGCACCAAACAATGCCCCCTCGGCTTGAGCAGCATGCCGGCAGACTTCGTCAATGCTTATATTCTTGGGAGCGTGGGCCATACCGGCGCTATCGCGGGTGCCTGTGCTTCCTTTTTGTACAATCTTCGTGCCGCCGTTGAAGACATCAACAGCGGCAAGTGCCGGGTGGCCATTGTAGGTAATGCAGAGGCGCCGATCACCCCGGAAATTATCGATGGCTATGCCACCATGGGCGCTCTGGCCAGTGAAGACAAGCTGAAAAAGCTCAATGACTCCGACACCGCCGATCCACGCCGTACGAGTCGTCCCTTTGGTGAAAACTGCGGTTTTACCATTGCGGAGGCAAGCCAATATATTGTGCTGATGAATGATGCGCTCGCACTTGAGCTGGGTGCGGATATTCACGGTGCGGTCAGTGATGTCTTTATCAATGCAGATGGCTTTAAAAAGTCTATTTCAGCGCCCGGCCCCGGTAACTACATTACCATGGCAAAAGCCGTCGCGGCGGCGCGGGCAATTGTGGGTGATGAAGCGATTCGCCAACGCTCTATGGTTCAGGCGCATGGCTCCAGCACGCCGCAAAACCGTGTGACTGAATCACAAATTTTTGATCAGGTTGCCAAGGTGTTTGATATCGAGAATTGGCCCGTATCGGCAGTGAAAGCCTATGTTGGTCATTCGCTTTCACCAGCTAGCGGGGAACAGCTCATTACATCCTTGGGGATCTTCAAATATGGCATAGTGCCGGGGATCAAGACGATTGATAAGGTGGCGGACGATGTATTTGCTGAGCGACTGCAGCTTTCTGTAAGGGATATGGATCGCCGTGAAACCCCCTTCGATGTCATTTTTTTGAATTCCAAAGGTTTTGGCGGCAACAACGCGACAGCAGGTGTGATCGCGCCCCAGGTCGTGGAAAAAATGTTGACTCGCCGTTATGGCGTGGAGCGCATCAGCGAATATGTGCAGCGGCGCGAGAAAACGCGTGCCACCGCAGCAGCTTACGATGCCGCTGCGCTCAAAGGCCATTTCCAGACCATATACCATTTTGGCGAAGGGTTGATTGATGAAAGCCAGATCGGCATTGACAGCACCTCGGTGACCCTCCCGGGCTTTGCGCAACCCATTGATCTCAGATTCACCAACCGTTTTGACGATATGGTTTAACAGCAGGTTGTTAGTCACTGCGGACAGTTCTCAGGCTATCCGTGGTGGTTAATCCTCAGGCTATACAAACCTTATCCTTTCCCTTAGAATACCGCGCCTTTCGCAGCACTCATGTGCGCGTAACGATTTTTAACCAGGGTACCGCCTTGATCGGTACTGATATTTTTCTAAACAGGAAGA
>DATJLH010000180.1:0-23899 GCA_035490615.1 Cellvibrio sp. | reverse complement strand
GCGTCAATACCTGCGGCAGGTATTGTTGAAATTGGAGAAACACTTTTCAATGTGGGCGGAATGCCCGCGTCTTTTTCTGCATTGCTAACGCCGGTGCAACGGTTTATTAATTCCACAACTCCAGCGGAAATGCATACATCAGGGCGGTATGATCGTAACGGATAGCCGGAGCGCCACCCATCTCCAAACCTTCATCCAATGAATTTGCAAAACTGAATTCCGTTTCAGTTCGCCCGCTGCCAAAGTAGTAATCCTTGTATTTGAATAAATCTTCCGTTTGCGACAAGCGGACATAACGCGCCGGAATGCCGAAGGCTTCTGCAATAATTAGACCGTGTAGCGAACTCGCCAGCACAAACTTCGCTTTCAGGATTTTATTGATGACGATATTCCAGCCCCATAAAGGTGACACCAGCCTGGGGTGGTTACTGACCAGCGGCAAGTCATGCAAGTTGGGCACGACGACATAATCGTCTTCGGCGGCAGCGGCAAAACGGTTTTTAAAAATGTAAGGTAAAAGCAGTGCCGGATCGCCATAAACATCCGGCACAACAATGCCGCGTTTGCGCAGGAATTCCGCTGTCAGCGGGCCGCGTACCGCGTGCACTTTCAGATCGGTTGCTGTGAATTCTTTTTCAGGAATCTTGCCGTTCCAGCCGGAGCCCCACACATTGTCGCCGCTCTGGGCGAAATGCAGGATCGAACCGATAGCCAGCAAGCGCGCCGGATCACGCACCTGGTCATCAAGGCTCAAGCCGTGAAACGCCAGCATCTGGCGCGTCACAATATCGGATAATCGATCACCGAAATTAACGCTGCCATTGCTCGGTGACCAGTGAAACAGGTCCACATGCGGATAAGGCAAACGCCCCGCTAACGGCGTCGATGAATGGGTGAGATTTTTGGCCAGTGTGGACAATTTTGCTAACACGTTTTCACCTCAACGGAAAAAATAATTCATGCGTTAAATAATGAATGACCTATCGCTAGTATCGAAAGGATAAACCCAGGATTGCCTGCGACGAGGTGTAGGTGCGATAGGCGAGCGGTGAATCCCGATCAACCCAACGCGTATCCAGACGAATAGAAAAATAGTCAGAGAACTGATACGTCATCTGTAAGGGTGACGCGCTATAGACCTTTTCATCGCGATCCGGACCGGGGCTGTCGTCCTGATATTGTTGTTGAATGTAGTTGACATCGGCACCGACATTGATCTTGGGAGTCCACTGCCATTGCACACCGGCGAATAAGGTGTGAGTACCCGCCGGAGAATCAGACGTTTCACCCACTGCCGGCTCGCGATAAGAATAACCGCCATTGAATTCGGTTTTTTCCGTTGCTGCCCAGCTTGCTTCCAGGATCGCGAGCACACCCGTGCCATCGTTCACCACACCATCGCGGTTATAGTAAGCGAGCGTTGCGGTGAGATTGGTTTTGGCGGAGGTTTCCCAAACTGTTTCCAGTTCCGCCTGTTGGTATTCAAAATCCAGGTCTTCAAACGGCTCAAGAATATCCGGATCATCAACTGGCAAACCAATCTCCTGATTCGGATAGGTGCGCTCACCGTAACGAACGCGCAAGAAGAGTGTTGACTGAATGCCGGTTTTGTAACCCGCCTCGACATAACCTTCTTCTTCATCAAAATCCAGACCTTCGCGCAAACCATTGGAGTGGGTTTGCTCTGCCTGGCGACCGCCAATACCCAAAGTTAAACGGTGGCCGGCGCCATAGCTGATCAGTGCGTGGGCTTCGTCGCGTTTCACGATGTCCTTGTCCTGGAATTCCAGGCGATCCACTGGATATGAATCGCGCATCCATTCCAAACGCGACTTCAACCGATTGCCCCATTGTCCTTGCCAGGTAACACGCCCTTCGTTGAGCGTGGCATCCAGATCGGGACGGTCGGCATGATCGTATTGCGACACTTGCCAACGCGCGATAAAACGCTGGCGGCTGAGGGTTTTATCCAGCGCAACAAACGCCGAGGATACGGTGATCTGCTCCGAATCTTCCTCGGGCGTGCGCGCATAATTGCTGTCCCACAATTGCCGCACCGAAGCGCCGGCAGAGAACAGGTCAGTTTGTGCCGCCGCCGGCATCGCCACCGCTACACATAAAGGTAATACACGAAAAGCTAATGAATCCCGCATTGAACAATATCCCGATATCAATAGGCGTGTTGACCAACAAAGCCCTTGAATACCGTCATCCACAGGATTTTCAAATCCATCAGCAAGGACCAATTGCGAATGTATTCCAGATCGTAGGCGATCCGGCCGGACATCTTGTCGAGCGTTTCTGTTTCGCCACGGAAGCCATTGATTTGTGCCAGGCCGGTGATGCCGGGTTTTACCTTGTGGCGCAACATATAACCCTTGATCTGGCTGCGATAAAATTCGTTGTGCGACACCGCGTGCGGACGCGGTCCTACTAACGACATACTGCCGGACAACACATTAAATAGTTGCGGCAATTCATCCAGGGATGTACGCCGTAAAAATCCGCCGAAAGGAGTCACCCGTGGATCTTGCTTGCGCGCCTGCGGCACATCTTCGCCATCTTCACACACCGTCATCGAACGGAATTTCCAGACTTTAATCCGTTCGCCACGCATACCGTATCGGGTTTGTTTGAAGAACACCGGCCCCGGTGACGACAACTTCACACCCAGCGCGATGATCAACATTGGCAGCGCCAATGCGATCATCATACCGGTGCCGAGAATGATGTCTTCCATACGTTTCGCCCAACCGTTATCCACCATGGGCGAGTCGTAGATACTCAAGGCCGGAATCCCTTGCAGGCAGGTCAAACGCGAATGCAACAAATCAAAGTTGAACACATCCGGAATCAGATAAGCAGACACGGTGGTATCAGCAAGGCGTGCAATTAACGAATGCGTACGCAATTCAGCGCGCATCGGCAAGGTAATAAACACAATATCAATCTTGCTATCGCGGGCGTCGGCATAAAGTTGTTCAAAACCGCCACGAATAGTGGTGTCATTTTCATTGAGGCGACGCGTCGGATCTTCGGTGCCTTGACGGTCATCGTAATAGCCGACGACGCGATAACCCATCCACGGCATACCGCGCATGGATTTTGCCACCCGCGAGCCGAGATTATTCGCGCCGACAATTGCAACGCGACGCGGCTCGGTGGGTTTTGAACGCAAACGTGTCAACAGTGCGCGACGCGCCCAGTGCAAACCGATCATGATTGCCGGCGTGGCAATCATCCAGGTGAAGATGGCTTGTAGATTGACATCGCGAAAAATATAAATCGTCAAGGCCGCCACGCTGACTGCCAACGCTGTGCCCACCCAGGCACCCATCAACCGATACGCCAGGCTTTCGGTAGAGTGGCCGCGCCACAGGTAATACACTTCATTACCTTCCGCAAAAAAGCCAAAGATGATGACCGCACTGATGCCCAACGCAGTGTAGGAATTGGTCCAGACCAGCTCCATACTGCTGAGCGTAACCCAGAGGATAAACACAATCAGAAAACTATCCAGCGCACGAAACAGTGCGAGGATTTTTGAATGATGAAGCCGTATAACAGGTGGCTGACTGGATACAACCGGGGTCCCCGAAATACCTGGTATTTGTTGACTGCCCATAACTACCTCCATGCGCGTTACTGCTTTAACTTTCCAGCTTGCATTTTTCAAGCCAGAGATGGATATGTATGCAAACAGCGTGAGACAAGTCTCGTCGGCAACGGAAAAGGTACTAAAAAAACTGTTCTAAAATACTTTTCCTGCCACCACCGTTTACCGTAGTGATTTCGCTGCAAGTCGTTCGCCCCACTTTAAGGCACTTTTACGACCCTACGCCCACAAAATGAAACCATTCGAATTCAATTTTGTTGTTAGAGTTGTTAACCATAACGTTTAAAACTGCTGACCTGTTTAATGAAACCTCTACTACATTTGACGCGCCAACCTCCACTTATCATCAGGTTAACCTTTTACGCCTCGATACCAATCGTATTTCCTTACCCGGATTTTTAATAGCAAACCTTTCCTTTGCCGGTAAAGCAAACCTTGCGAATATGGACGCGATGAACATCAAAAAAACACAGGAAGGACTTCTCACTTTCTTGCGCTTGGCGCCTCAAAAAAACGTCAGCATTTTTTACACCGCGTTTACCTGATCGCCAGATCGATTGGTGGGGCCTAGCTTGCATTCACGGCTTAGCGCCTTCTGTTCGCTGCCACTCACTAACGCAAGAGAAAAGTTAATCTGTGAACCAGATGCACAGCGGATTAAAACGCTGAATCATGTCCAACTGATGAATGCGTGAATATTTTCCTCGGATTTTTTGGATGAAATGTTTTAATGCAAATTGCCGTGACGCAAAACAGGATATGCATCACAATCGCTGGCACCTAAGGTGTCTTGTGAGAAAATTTTCGTTCAGGTTTTCAATTGATCGGCTATTTCATAAATGCCGGAGATATCCCGGGACGCTGGAGATAAAAAGTCCGTCTCCGGGCAGGTCTGGCATTTTTTTACTAACTGGTTTAAGGTTCGCCTTCGGAAGCGAAACGGCTGCGGCAGGTATTGCCGGCGCCAGTATCAAGGATTCACCACTCAAGGAAGAATGTATGCGCTCTCTCACCCTCTGTTGGCTGGCAGCCTGCCTGCTGATCCCCCTGACATCCCACGCCTGTGAACACCTGCAAGCCAAGGTGGACCGCTACACGCAATTGAAGCGTGCCGGCGGTAGCGCCAAGCAAATGAATCGCTGGCAAGCACAACGCAAAATCTATTCTGAACGGTATCGTGAATGCCTGCGTGCGCAACCGGTTATGCACCGGGCCACCGGAACCGCATCACGCAAACGCAGCAAACCCGATACGCAAAAATTGCGCAAGGTTGAAAGTGATCATCCGGTAGTGCAGAAGTTGTTGGCTACCTGCAATTTCTGGATCAGCAGCTACAACCGCCAACCATCGCCGGAAAATAAAACCTACCGCGATACGGCGTGCCGCGCCCTGGATGATGCGCAACGTCATCCGCCCAGCCTTGCGGATAATCAACAACGTCAACGCTCGCTGAAGGAATGCATCAAGCCCGGCAACTTGCTTGACGATGATGTGCGCGATTGCATGGCGGGAAAACGCGAGCCTGACTGGCAATAAACGTAGCGTGTCTTTAAAATCCTCGGTCACTTGATGAACGAGCGGACACGATGAGCGATTCACTGCAAACCCTGTTGGACACCCTGCCCCAGATCGGTCAGGTGCGCTGGATAGCAACGCGCCCCGAACGTGGCGCCGCGATGGATATTCTTGCAGAAGTAGACGCGGTAGCCGGAGCAGGTTTGCGCGGTGATCGCTACGCCAGTCGCAACGGCAAACGGCAGGTCACCTTGATCCAGTGGGAGCATCTTGCCGTCATTGGCAGCTTACTCGGCCAGGCGGCCATTGCACCGGAATTATTGCGTCGCAACATCGCCGTGGCCGGATTAAATTTACTGGCGCTGAAGAATAAACAGTTTGTTATTGGCGATGCGCTATTGGAGTACACCGGCTTGTGTCATCCCTGCTCACAAATGGAAACGCGTTTTGGCCCCGGTGGTTACAACGCCGTGCGCGGCCATGGCGGCATCACGGCGCGCGTTATTGAAAGTGGTGTCATTCGCGTGGGCGATAATGTACGCGTGTCAGGCAATTAATTCATTGACAAAGATCCTCAAGACTTACGCCGTTGAGATCGAGGAGTTTTTCCACCAGTTTATGCAGTTGTTCTACCTGCGCCTCCAGTTTTTCTATGCGCTCTTCCAACTCTGGTGCAGCGGTTTTTTTCGTACCACTGCCCATGGTGGCGATAGCCGAAAGGTCGGGCTTGCCACACAACAGGTGCATGTAGCGATCCTCCCGTTGTCCCGCTTGCCGCGGAATTCGCAGAATAATGGGATGCGTCTTTGCGCAGAGTTGATCCAGTTTTTCCTGCAGGTTTTCCGGTGAGGCAAAGTCAAACATCCGTTGCGTGCGCGTTAACAATTCCACCAGGGTTTGCGGGCCGCGCAAGAGTATGACATTCAGGATGGCCTGGGTGGCTTTATCCAGGCTGAGCACGCGTGTCAGGCGCTGGTCATAGCGATTGGCGCGGGAGCCGTAATCCACTTCAATCAGTTTTCTGTCTTGCATCTGACTGAGGCAGCGCTGGACTTCGCCGGCTTCCAGGTTGGTGATGGGCTCGCGGCTGGTTTTTTGGTTGCAGGCCAACACCAGGCTGTTGAGCGTTAATGGATAGGCATCCGGCGTGGCCAGTTGCTTCTCCATCAGTGCGCCCAGGATGCGCGCTTCCACGTGGTTTAACAGGGGCTCGGTTTGGTCGGTTTCAGTATTGGGATCGATCTGACTCATGCACATTCTCCACACTGGCGGGAGGCATAGAGTATGCCTCCCGCGTGGAGATTGCACCCCCTTTCACGGGCGTGGGATTATTCCATGGTCACCGGGTAATAGTCGTACTCGCAGTAGGGCGAATCGATATCGCAAACCTCCAGGAATAGATAAAGATCTTCAGGAATGGTGTAAAAAAGATAACTGATATCCACCGGCTCAAGGCTGGTATCGCAGGAGAGAGTGAGATTCGCACCATACTCGCAAATCAGACTGCCGCCCTGGTCACACCGCAAGCCGGCGCCGCAGCGTTCATTGTGAATCTCCACGCTGTCGGACAAGCTCGGGCGGTCATTGATAGACACGCGCACGCGATAATCTTCCAGGCTGTTGGCGGTCCAGTAGACTTCAAAAAGCCCGTAGTAGAGGTAAGGGTTCAGAGCCAGGGGTGCATTGGAATAGTCGGTGTCTGTGTCATAGCTGTCGAGTATGTGATAGCTGTGCAAAGCCGGCGTGTAGTTATAGGACGGATCAGGCGCTGCTGAACTGCTGCCGCCGCCACACCCGACGATCACGAGACTCGCCACGATCACCAGACCGAATGTTATCTTTTTCATAACCTGCACCTCCGCAATAGATCCTGGCGCCAGATTAGGACGTATCAACTGAATGCCACCTGAATTAGCGCCAGTTAACACTTCCTTACCTCCCTGGCGCGGGTTATGAAAATAACGGGGACAGGTTAGAATCCGGGTGACCATGGATAGCCTTATGAAAAAGCAACGGAACCCGCTTTCCTATCAACCTGTTATCTGGATACCTCACGATGAAAAAAATACTGTCATTCCTCTTTATTCTATGGGCATCACACGGCGTGCTGGCCGACTCACCCGCCGCCGAGCTTGAACAACGCATCAACGCCTTGAGCCAGGCCATGATCGATGCCGACACCAAAGCCCTGCTGTCGCTGACAGCCTCCGCCTTGAACTACGGCCACTCCAGCGGGCGGGTGGAAGACCAGAAAACCTTTATCGCCAATCTGGCCAATGGCTCCTCGGATTTTGTCACCATTGACCTGCAGGAACAGACGATCAGCCTGATGGATGATGTCGCTATCGTGCGCCACATCCTGACTGGCGACACCAACGACAGCGGCAAAGCCGGTAGCGTTCGCATCGGTGTCATGATGGTGTGGCAAAAACAGCAAGGTGAATGGAAACTGCTTGCGCGCCAGGCGTTCAAGTTGTAACAACGGAATAACAAACGATTAGGTATGTATGCTTTTTTTGGCCTATGGTTAACAGTACCGACTTAACCGCCTGCCACTTGCAGGCGCTTAAGCCATCCACGCATGAAACCTGGCATTATCAACGGGAGACACAATGAAACTTTACGGCAGCTACACCTCACCTTTTGTGCGCCACTGTCGCATTTTATTATTGGAAAGCGGTTTGCCCTGTGAATTCATTGTGACCGACGGCGTCGCCAGTGCGGCCAAGTCGCCCACCAAGAAAGTGCCTTTTCTGGAAGACGGTGAGTTATTCCTGACCGATTCCTGTTCCATTGTGAAGTACCTGCGCGAAAAAAACATGCAGGCATTTTGCTTCACGGCGCTTGAATACGATCGCTTCTGTCTGGTGAATACCTTACTTGAAGCCTCAGTAAGTTTATTTATGCTGGAGAAAGACGGCATCCTGCCCGCACAGAGTGCTTACCTGCAACGCCATGTGGCGCGCATCCAGTCGGGTCTTGCGACGCTCAATGAGATGCGCTGGCCCTCTGCCGGCCCTTACAATGATGCAGAGTTGCGCTTGCTGTGTTACCTGGACTGGGTGTTATTCCGCAAGCGCTTTACCTTTGACGAGTACCCTAACCTCACCGCCTTTCTCGCCGGTGCACGCGCTTACCAACCGTTTACCCAAACGATTCCGCACGGATAACATCGCACTGCAGCCCTAGCCGTAAACAATGCGCGGACGACGCAATTGTTTTGCGGCCAGCGGCAAGCAGATGAGCCACAGCACTGCGGCAACCAGCCAAAATTTTACCAGCGCGAAGGGCGCCAGCTCGCCACCCAAAAATAATTCCTTGATCGCCACCTGCTGGCCCAATACCGGCACCCATAAAAACCAGTCGTAATACACACCGGGATTAAAAATACTGTAGAGGATCGGCACCATCGGCAAAAACACCAGCAGGCCGATGTAGGTCTGCGCGTCCTTGAATGAGCGCGCAAAAACCGCCACCAGCAATTGCAAGGCCACCGCAAAAAAGATCACGGGCAACAAGCAAAAAAATACGTACACCATATCCAGCACACTGACATCAACCCGCAACCCCAACTGGTTAAACGGCAACAGGTTTAACGCCACCCCCAACAACGACATGGTAACTAACAGTACCGCAAGGGTAATCAGCACTGACGTAAACCATTTGCCCAGCATGATGGCCATGGACGCCGTCGGTGTAATGAGCAGCGACTCCAGTGAGCGGCGTTCGCGTTCACCGGCGGTCATATCGGCGGAAAATCCCACGCTGCCGATAAACGCACTGAGTAATAACAACATGGGCAAACTGCCAAGGATATACACGCCCATCTTCTGATCGCTGGCCACATTGCTTTCGCGCAGGTTAACCGTGTTGCGCAACTCGGGCGACACGCCGCGCGCCATTAATTGCAGACTACCGGTTTTTGCACTCCAGGCGTGAATCTGGCCACGCACAAAACCCACACCGGAATGCACCTTGGGATTCGCCGCGTCATAAACCAGCCATAAGGTTGCCGGTTTTCCCTGTGCGCGCTCTTCCTGCGCCGAGGGTGGAATGATGAGCACAAAATCCAGGGTTTTATCTTTTACTTGCTGGTAGGCATCGCCGGTTACCGGTTTAAGTTCAGCGCCGCGTTCGGTCAGCCATTGGGTTAACTCCGGTAAATATTCCGCACCGGAAATAGCGACGGGCACATTCAACAAGCCATCCTGTTGATGATCTTTTTGCATGTTGATGGCAAACAACACACCCGCGGCAAACATGCCGACGAAATACAGCGCGGGCAAAAATGCCAGGCGCATGGTGCGTTTATCGCGCACGGCATCTTTAATTTCTTTACGCAGGACAATGGCAGCAGAGCGCCAGAATAATTTATTCAACATGGGCAGCATCCTGTGCGGGTAATTCCGATAAATAAATAAAGGCTTCTTCCAGCGACGTCGTTTGGGTCTGTTCAATGACCGCCGCTACCGTGCCATCAGCCACAATGCGGCCCTGGGCGATGACAATAATGCGATCACACAAGCCGGTCACTTCATGCATTAAATGGCTGGAGAACAACACGCAGCGCCCCTGATCGCGCAGGGCGTATAACATGCGCCGTACGGCACGCGTGGTAATAACATCCAGGCCATTGGTGGGTTCATCGAGCATGATGTGTTGCGGTTGATGGACAATGGCGCGCGCCAGGGCTGTCTTCATGCGCTCACCCAACGAAAAACCTTCCGCGCGACGATCAGCAATATTGTGCATGCCGAGCAGTTCAATTAACGCCTCGCAATGCGTGGCCAGCGCCGCTGGCGGCAAATGGTGCAGCTCGCCAAAGTAACGAATGTTTTCGCGCGCTGTCAGTCGTTTGTATAAACCGGTGTCGTCCGGCAGAACACCCAGGCGTTGCCGCGCAATACCCGGCTCCTGCGACACGTCGATACCGTCCACCAGAATGCGGCCGGCGTTGGGTTGCAGCAAGCCATAAATCAAACGCATCAGCGTTGTCTTACCCGCGCCATTGACGCCGAGCAGGCCGGTAATTTCGCCATCATTCAGCGTGAAGCTGACGTCTTTCAGGGCGTCGATTTTTCCAAATTGTTTACTGATATGTTCGATCTGAATCATGGTGCCGACTCCCCTGATGCATCACTGTTCACGTCCGTGTCCGCGTCAATAGCAAGATAAGGTGCAAGTGGCTGGATTTGCTCAACACAGGCGGCATCCAGCGTTGTTGCGTCAGCGCGCTGGATAAATTGCGCAATCAGTTGTGCAACACAGCCGTCGTGGGTAATCGAATGATGGCCGCCGGGCGCAATCAAATGGCGCGCCTGTGACAGATGCTCGCCGACCTGCTCCGCCCAGCGCGGCGGCGTAACCGGATCGCGCTGGCCGGACAACATCAAGGTAGGCACAGCGCTTTCCACCGGTGCGAAATAATCTTCGTTTAAAGGATAACGCGGCCAGATCTCACAAATATCAGCAAAGGCTGTGGCCAGGTTGGCCGATAAAAAATCCACCGACGCCTCGGTGCGCGTCTGGTATTGCGGATAATCTTCGTTACACAACACCGAGAAATGCATACCGTAACTGATACCCATCAGTTCCGTTTGCTCGCCCGCCATGGCAATCAGCGATGCCAACAAATCATAATCACCCTGGTACGCATTCGTAATCGCCAGGGGCAAGAGTGTAGACAAATCGCGCGTATATAACGCCATGCGAATCATGGACGCAAAGATCTGGTGATTCATCGATAACGTAAAAGGTACCTGGGTACGCGGGTGAGCAATCGTAACGTCTACCGGCTGGGCGGCCAATCGCTGCGCAATGGCTTGTGCGTTCTGCAAGATATTGCCGTAAGCGTTTACGCAGTCTTCCATCGCCGTGCATTGTTCGCTCAACAAGCGCAAGGACGCGAGTGCATCTTCTCCACCATGCCAGGGCAAGGCAATCGTTACCGGCGCCACACCATCCAGGATACTGCTGCGCGTCGCTTCCGGATAACGGCGCATATACGCCAGGGCGACGCGCGTGCCGTAGGAAACGCCCCACAGATTAATGCGTTCATAACCCAATGCCTGTCGCACGCTATCGAGGTCCTGCACCGCATAGGGCGTGGTGTAAAACTGTAATTGCTCGCCCAGATTTTCTGCACAATCCTGCACTGTTGCTTTCAGGCGTTGTTGCTGCTCAAGCAGCGATAACTGGTAATGCACATCGTCAAACGACGGGCATTCCAATGGGTTGGATTTTCCCGTTCCGCGTTGATCGACAAAAATAATATCGCGATTTTTTCTCACCTCATTGAAGGTGTAAAAAATGTGTTCCGCAATGCCCACTGCTGACTGGCCGGGACCGCCGGCAATGATAAACAGTGGATCGGGTTGCGGTGTGGGATTAATCGCGGGTAACCGCAGGATATTCAAGCTGATCTCGCGGCTGTTCGCAGCCCCGGGATTTTCTTTTACCTGCAAGACACCGCACTGCGCATTTTGCACAATCGGCGGTTTTCCGGCTTCCGAAAAATCCGGGCATGCATTCAACAACGCTTGTGTTACCGGTGTCTGTTCGGTTGACTGATTGTGGCAACTCGCCAACAGGATGCCCAAAAGGGCGGCAGGTATTATTCGCATAAACCTTCCTTGTGTTTTGATGATGATTTTATAAGTTGTTTGTTTAACGCATCCAATAGCATGTGGTCAGATACCTCCAATTGTCGCGCCGCTAAAATAAGTTGTTGCAGTTGCGGCGCAAGACGTTCGATACGTTTACTGATGGTCTCTCGGGTTTTCAGCGCCGCAACCTGCATGGGTTTACCCTGCTGCCGCACTAACAGACCTTCGCGCTGCAATACTCCATAAGCTTTGGAGATGGTCATGGGATTTACCGAGTGCGTGACGGCGAGGTCACGCACCGATGGCAAGGCATCGCCTTTATGCAACTGTCCACTGGCGATCATGCGCTTGACCTGTTCAACCAGTTGTCGATAAATCGGTATATCGGAAAGCGGGTCAAGGATGAACATGATTGCGATTCCGCCTCAGAGCATGCCCAAATAAATAATCGTGACAGTAGCGACCAGATTATTGGCGGCGTGAATCGCCAGGGGTACCCAGATAGAGCCGGATTTCTCGCGCGCCAGACCGAGGATGAGCGACAGCGCAAAGATCATCGAAAGGTAAGTCCAGTTGTATTGGCTGAGGTGCAACGCGGTAAATAGCACCGAGGTTAACAGGAGCGTGCCGGATAACCCCAGGCGGCTGTGGCGCCAGGCTTTAAACAGATATCCGCGAAAGATGACTTCTTCCAGCAAGGGTGCTCCAATCACCAATACCAGTGCCGCCCCTAGATGTTGGCTGCCATTGAGGGAGCGCATAAAATCGCCCGGGTCCACTTGCGCCAATAAATTGATCACATAGGTGATGGCGAGATAGGCAAGCCAGACAAGCATCCATACCGCCAGGCTTTGCAGGGCAAAGCGTCTGAAGCCCAGGGTGACAGACCAATGCTGCGTGCGAAAGTGGGCAACAGCCGCGATAACAGGCAAGAGGATCAGGCACTGCAACAGATATAAACCCGCTAACCCGTCGGGCTCGCCCAGATGTTTCTGGATCATGATTTCTATTTGCGCCGGCTCGGGTAAAGCGACACCTTGCACAGCAGATTGGTAGCCGAGCACCGCGCCATACCCCACCACATAAAACACGGCGGAAGCAAAAAACAGCACCAGAAAAAGCATCAGCCAGCCAAATGATGGCCCGACTCGCGGCAAAGGTTGCGGCGCCGGTGGAGAAGCCGGCGCTTGCGGTGCAAGGGCAGGTTCAGAGGCGTTTGCAGAGGAGGAGTCTGGATTGATAATGTCGAGCGATGAGTCATTCATAAGCGAGTCCCTGACAAATTATGGTTGGAAATGGTCTTAACCGATCACGCCTGCTCAGGCGTATCAGAACACTAATACACATAAGCGGGTAATGCAAAATGTTATTTGCCCCGAAATAAAAAAGCCCGGCATAAAGCCGGGCCAAGAGGAGACGTTATTTCAGGAAAAAAAATCAGGGCGCAAGACCATCCAGGCCAATAACCCCCAGCGGTGCTGTCAGCCCTGCACCATCGCGAGCGATAGCGGTGTAGATACCGCCGGCGGCAAAGTCGAGTGTCGCACTAATCGCCGCTGTAGTGGTACCGGTGGGCGTAATCACCACATCGTATTCACCGGCAGCCAGGGAGACATAACCGGTCTCGGCCTTGAACGGCACATCAGCAAACGCCGGCTCGGCGGAGGTAATGGCCGTACCGGCAGGCACCACATAAATATCCACATTACCGGCCAGGGTGGAACCGTGAACCAGACGTACGCGCGCCTCGGTAGCCACGGAACGGTTGTTGTCGGTCAGCAACAGTGGCTCGATATCCGCCAGGGCGCCCACGGCCAACAAGCTGTAGGCCATCCCATTGCCCAGAGCCACATCGGCATCAATCACTGCCGGGGTCAGGGTACCGGTGGCAGTTACTTTAAAGTTGTAGGTGTCGGCAGCGAGGTTGACGTAGTCGGTCGCATCCGGGAATGCCAGATTGCTGATAGCCGCTGAACCGGCATCGTTAACGATCACATCAACCGCAGGCGCATCGGCTGACGCATGCACCACGCGCAGATCAGCACCGGCCATGGCGTCGGAAAGAATCGCTACATCATCGCCATCCAATACCGCCAGTTGGATCGGTGAGTCACCGGTACCCACATTCGGCACCGCGCCAATCAACAGATCCTTACCGCCCATCAAAGGCACTTCGCCGGAATCAAACACCACAGTGTTGTCGGCCAACGTGACCCGAATCTGGTAGGTTCCTGCATCCACTTCTACCGGGCCAAGGGTTTCCTTGAACACAAAGCTGCCCAGTTCAGTGGCACCGGCCAGGTCAGCACCGGGCGCCGTTACGAAGACTTTCACTTCCGGCGCGGCGGCGGCCAGGTGAGCAACGCGTACGCGCACTTTACTGCCGTCCATCAACTTGCCGTCGTCTTGCAATACCAGGGGTTCGATGGCAGCCACGGTGTTCACCGCGATCACGTCGTAGTTCATGTCGGTCATGAAATCGAGATTGGCCGGGCCAATCACCACGGCGTTGCCACCGGGGATAATGCCTTCTACCGCGATCTCATAGGTGCCTTCATCCAGGGCGAGGTAGCCGGTAGATTCCTGGTAATCCAGTTCTTCTACCGCGACAGCACCATCGACCCACAGGTTAACCATGGGCGCATCGGCGGAGGCATGAAATACCCGCACCATTGCCTGCATGGGCGCCAGGCCGTCCAGAGCAATCACACCCAGCGGGGCGGTCAAACCGGCACCGTCACGGGCTACAGCGGTGTATACACCACCGGCTTCCAGGTCCAGGGTCACCATGATGGCCTGGGTTTCCGGCACACCAGCTGGCGTGATGATCACATCGTAAGCACCCGCTGCCAGGGAGACATAACCGGTATCAGCCTTGAAGGGCACGTTGGCAAACGCCGGTGCATTGGTGCCGATAGGTGTGCCTTCCGGCAAGACATAAATGTCCACATTGCCCGCCAGGGTAGAGCCGTGTACCAGACGCACCTTGGCTTCAGTCGCCACCGAACGGTTGTCATCAGTCAACACGAGGGGTTCGATATCGGCCAGCGCACCAACCGCCAGCAGGGTATAGGCAGCGCCGTTCGCCAGGGTGAGATCCGCATCGATAACCACCGGTTCAGTTGCTGCATTGGGGGTTACCTTCAAGTTGTAGTCACCGCCAGGGAGATTCAGGTAGTTGGTGGTGTCGGGGAAGGCCAGGTTGGCGATAGCCGGAGTATCACTGTCATTGGCGGTAACATCGACAGCAGGTGCATCGGCGGATGCGTGGACCACACGCAGGTCAGCACCGGCAGAGGCGTCAGACAGTATCGCGACTTCACCGCCGTCCAGAACGGCCAGCTCAATGGGCGAATCACCGGTGCCAACATTCGGTACAGCACCGATCAACAGGTCTTTACCCGCAGCCAGGGACACAGTGCCTGAGTCGTATACCAGGGTATCGTCCATCAGCGTGACGCGGATACGATAGTCACCGGCAGCGACTTCAACGGGGCCGAGGGTGTCCTTGAACATAAAACTGCCCAAGGCTTCCGCACCGGCAAGCTCGGCATCCGGGGCAGTGACAAAGACTTTCACTTCCGGCGCGGCGTAGGCCAGATGCGCTACACGCACCCGCACCATGGACGCATCGCTCAGGCTGCCAGTATCGCTTAATACCAGCGGCTCGATGGCATCGACACTGTTAACCGCGATGATGTCGTAGTCGGTGCTGCCCATGAACTCAAGATCAACCGGGCCAATCACGACGGCGTTACCACCGGGAATAATGCCCTCTACGGCGACTTCATAAGTATCTTCCGGCACGGTCAGATAACCGGTGGACTCCTGATAGTCGACCATCTCGGCGGCCACCTCGCCATTCACCCAGATATTGACCTTGGGTGCATTGGAGGATGCATGGAATACCCGCACCATGGCGTTTTCCGGCGGCGGTGCCGTTACAGTAACCGTAGCGCTGGCAGAGCGTCTGTCATCCGCCTCGCTGGTTGCAACTACCGTGTAAGTGCCGGCAGTCATGGGGGCGGTGTACACACCGCTGGCGGAGATACTGCCACCGCCGGACTCTTCAACAGACCAGGTTACTGCACGGTTACTGGTACCGGTCACGGATGCGGTGAAGGTTTGCGTTCCGCCCGTCACCACAGAAGCTGTGGTCGGTGAAATACTGACACTAACGCGTGGGTCATCGTCGCCGGAGCAGGCGACCATGAACACGCACATCAACAACACACTGAATAGCGCTCTTATGTTCATTTTCCTTTCCTCAAAGTGCTGGTGATCAACGATTGCATTGATCGGTGGGGGACGGGGGATGGAATACATCAGGCTGCGCATCCCGATTAACTGACTGGGCCATTTACGGCGCAGCTTTTTTTGCAGATCACAAACAGGAAAGTAAAAAAATCGTTATGTAAAAATTTACCTGATAATCAAAAAAATCATGATTCTCCTGGCGGCTGATTGATCCATACGGAGAGACCAAGCGTAATTAGGCAGTTATTTATTGACCTTAACGGGTGTTTAACTCCAACCAATCAGCGATAATCGAGGCATTGCATGTTAACCATCAAGGCAAAGCCAATGAACGAGAGGAATGCAACCAAGGCCGACGACCAGGAATGGCCTGCCCTGCTCGCCCGGGTCGCGCAGCACGGGGACAAAGACGCCTTTCGTAAGATTTACAGTTATTTTGCTCCACGGATTAAAGCCTATGCCATCAACCAGGGTTTCGGTCAGCACGCAGAGGTATTAGTCCAGGAAGTGATGACCAACGTCTGGCGCAATGCCGATAAGTACAGCGAATCCCTCGCCTCCGTTTCCACCTGGATCTTCACCATCTCGCGCAACCAGCGAATTGATCTGCTGCGCAAGATGAACCGTACCAAAGCGGAAGTTGTGATCGAAACGGAAGAGTTGTGGCAAATTCCGATGGAAGACACCACCGTACGTTCCATCCAGAATGCATCGACGGAAAAATGTATTCGTGAATCCATAGACACTTTGCCGGAAGAACAAATGATTGCCGTACGCAAGGTGTACTACGAAGGAAAAACCCATCAGGAGGTGGCAGAAGAACTGAATATACCTTTGGGCACACTGAAAGGCCGCTTACGCCTTTCGCTGAAAAAATTACGCGTTATGTTAGAGGCAACAGAGTTATGAGCGCGCATCACCCCGACGATATGGTTTTGCTGGATTATGCAGCCGGTAGTTTATCGCTACCTTACGCGCTGGCCATATCCGTCCACCTGTGTTTTTGCAGTCACTGCCGCAATCAACTGAAAAAGTTGAACAGCATCGGTGGCGTGCTGTTGGAAAACACCAAACCGGCCAGCCTGGAAGATGACGCTTTTGATCAATTAATGGCGCAGCTGGAAAGCGATGACACCAAAGGAAAAACAGCCGCTGCTGTTAAAGAAAGTCCGTCATTAGAAGCGAAAAAAGACATCACCAATCCACTGCTGGCCTACTTGCCCGCACCGCTGCACAACCTGCCCTGGCAGCAGCAAACGCGGGAAATCAGCAAATACGATTTAACCGGCATCATCAACGTCCGTGGCTTTCAGGTGGCGTTACAAAAAATTGCCGCCGGCGCAAAGGTGCCGGTGCATACCCACAAAGGCCATGAGTTGACCGTGATATTACACGGCGGCTTTTCTGATGAGCTGGGGGTTTACCATGCGGGTGATTTTATTGCGCGGGACGGCAGCCACAAACACAGCCCGACTGCCCTGCAAAATGAAGATTGTATTTGCCTGACCATACTGGATGCGCCGATCAAGTTTACCGGTTGGCAGCGTATCTTTAATCCGTTTATGGCGTGGCATTAAAACGTTTTAACCTGGTTCACCAATAAAAACGCCCGCAACAGCGGGCGTTTTTATTTCACTTGCAAAAGCTACCAAATTACTCGGCAGCTTCTTCAACGTCTGATGCAGAACCATTCTCGTCAGCCAAGGCTTCCTTGATTGACAATTTGATACGACCGCGCTGATCCACATCCAGACACTTCACCTTCACAACCTGACCTTCTTTCAGGTAGTCGCTGACGTTGTTAACACGCTCGTCGGCGATCTGCGAAATGTGCACCAGGCCATCTTTGCCCGGCAGGAAGTTGACGAATGCACCGAAATCTACGATACGCACAACGGTACCTTCGTAGATCGCCCCGATCTCTGCTTCAGCCACGATGCTTTCGATACGCAGGATCGCCGCTTTCAGGTTGTCACCGTTGTCGGCATAAATCTTAACGGTACCATCGTCATCGATGTCGATAGATGAGCCGGTTTCTTCGGTGATAGCACGGATAGTCGCACCGCCCTTACCGATGATGTCGCGGATCTTGTCCGGATGAATCTTGATGGTTTCAAAACGCGGTGCTGTATCGCTGATGCTGGAACGCGCCTTGGAGATAACCTTGTTCATCTCGGCAAGGATGTGCAAGCGCGCATGCAATGCCTGCTCGAGGGCGATCTCCATGATCTCTTCGGTGATCCCTTCGATCTTGATATCCATTTGCAACGCGGTAACGCCGCTGGTGGTACCGGCCACTTTAAAGTCCATATCGCCCAGGTGATCTTCGTCGCCGAGGATATCGGTCAATACGGCAAAGCCGTTGTCTTCTTTCACCAGGCCCATGGCAATACCGGCAACCGGCGCCTTCAAGGGTACACCGGCATCCATCAGCGCCAGGCTGGAACCACACACCGATGCCATAGAGCTGGAACCGTTGGATTCGGTAATTTCACTCACCACGCGAATGGTGTAAGGGAAGCTTTCCTGACTTGGCAACATAGCCGCAACACCGCGACGCGCCAAACGACCGTGGCCGATTTCACGACGACCGGTCGAGCCCATGCGCCCACATTCACCCACCGAGTAGGGCGGGAAGTTGTAGTGCAACATGAAAGGATCTTTACGCTCGCCTTCGAGGGCATCAATGATCTGTACATCGCGCGCATTGCCCAGGGTTGCCACAACCAGCGCCTGGGTTTCGCCACGGGTAAACAGCGCGGAGCCGTGAACACGCGGCAGCACACCGACTTCCACTTCAATCGGGCGAACGGTTTTGTTGTCGCGACCATCAATACGCGGCTCACCGGCAACGATGCGCGAACGCACAATATTCGACTCTACGCGACCGAACATATCTTTTACATCTTCAGCGGATACACCGGCTTCTTCGTTAACCAGCTCTGCCACAGCCTGGGTGCGCAGTTCTGACAAACGATCGTAACGTTTGGCTTTATCCGTGATGCGGTAAGCAACACCAATAGAATCCGCAAAATGCTTTTCTACCGCCGCTTTCAAATCCGCATTCACAACCGGTGCCTGCCAATCCCAACGCGCCTTGCCTGCATCACGCGCCAGTTCCACACACGCCTGGATCACCACTTGCATTTCCTGGTGTGCGTACAGCACCGCGCCGAGCATGATGTCTTCCGGCAATTCTTTTGCTTCGGATTCAACCATCAACACTGCGTCTTTCGTGCCCGCCACAACCATGTCCAATTCAGAGGTTTCAAGCTCTTTATAGGTAGGGTTCAACAGGTAGCCTTGCTCAGTGGTGTAACCCACGCGGGCGCCGCCGATGGGACCATTAAAGGGAATGCCTGACACCGCAAGAGCGGCAGACGTACCGATCATGGCCGCAATGTCCGGATCGCTGACTTTGTCAGTGGACAGAACGGTACAAACAACCTGGACTTCGTTCAGGAAACCTTCGGGAAACAGCGGACGGATAGGACGGTCGATCAAGCGAGAGGTCAGGGTTTCTTTTTCGGAGGGACGGCCTTCGCGCTTGAAAAAACCACCGGGGATTTTTCCGGCGGCGTAGGCTTTCTCAATATAGTGTACGGATAACGGGAAGAAATCCTGCCCGGGCGATGCTTCTTTTGCGCCCACAACGGTACATAAAACGGCAGTCTCTCCCATGGTAACCACGACCGCACCAGTAGCCTGACGCGCGACGCGGCCGGTTTCCAGGGTGACAGTTTGGTTGCCGTATTGGAATTTTTTAATAATCGGATTCACTCTTCTATCCTTCTTTTGCGTTAACTATTCACGCGCCTGTAATAAAAACATGTCTTTTTAAAAATACACAGTAGTGTCATTGCTCCCTGCCAAGGCGATATGTCTAAACCCGGATACCGCTGTCGCCGCGTCCTGCGAACTGAATAAAAAAATAAAAAAGTGCCCGCACTAGGCGGGCACGGGACAAACTTAACGGCGCAGACCCAATTTTTGAATCAGTGCTGAGTAACGATCAGTGTTTTTGCTCTTCAGGTAGTCCAACAATTTACGACGTTGGTTAACCATGCGGATCAATCCACGACGGGAATGGTGATCGTGCTTGTGACCAGCAAAGTGGTCTTGCAGCTTGTTGATGTTGACCGTCAACAGCGCTACTTGCACTTCCGGTGAACCGGTATCACCTTCAGCTTGTTGATACTCTTTTACTACAGCAGCTTTTTCAGCAGCACTCAGTGCCATGATGTTTTCCTCAATTTAATATGCGACAGATATTACGGCCACACCCGTGCATATTTACAGGTGGGCTATGGCAACAGGGACGAGATTCATTCCTGTGCCGCTGGTTTTGCCGTGACGATAATCGTCCCGACAAATTTCACGCCAATCCGCATCAGGCTGATGCTGAGCGGTTGGCAATAATACGTTTCGGCGCTACGCGGCCGTCTTCGGTCAATTCACCCAGCCCCAGAAACCGGGCCGGCAACTCCGCCGAAGCAGATAAAAAGACGCGTACAATATCACCTTGATCCCCTACGCGATAGACCTGCGGGTCCATCACCGGGTTGCCCTGGCAGAAGTAATAACCGCTGTTCTGCGGCAATTCCAACGCGGGCAAGTTGGCTACCGGTGCGTCCGGCGGAAGCAACAAGGCATCCAGTGCAGGGTAACCGCCCTGCTCGCTCGCCGCCTCCAGGGCCTCCAATGTCAGGGTGCGCGTTTCATCAAAAAGCCCCGCTGCCGAACGATGCAAGGTCTTCACGTGGGCTCCACAGCCCAGAGCAACGCCCAGGTCTTCCGCAATGGAACGGATATAGGTGCCTTTGCTGCAACGTACATCCACATCAACCTCGGCCGCCGGGCCACCCCGGAAGTCCAATACGGTCAGGCTATGGATTCTGACCTGGCGCGGTTGACGCTCGATCTCCACCCCCTGGCGCGCCATCTTGTACAGTGGTTGCCCTTCGTGTTTGAGCGCCGAGTACATTGAGGGTATCTGTTGGATATCGCCAACAAAAGCTGTCAGCGCCTGCTCTACCTGGGCGCGACTAATGCCTTCTGTCGACACCTCTGCCAGAACTTCGCCATCCGCATCACTGGTGGTGGTGCGAATCCCCAGGCGAAACGTGCTGCGGTAGCCTTTATCTGCATCCAGTAAAAACTGGGAAAACTTGGTTGCTTCGCCGAAACAGAGCGGCAGCACACCGGTGGCCAGCGGATCGAGACTGCCGGTATGGCCGGCCTTCTCGGCAAAATATAAGCGTTTGGCAATTTGCAGGGCACGATTGGAGGTCATCCCGGCCGGTTTATGCAACAACAATACGCCATCCACCGGACGGCCTTTTCTACGGGCCATCAGCTCTTACCGGCCTCATCATCGTCACGCTCTGCCTCATCATCGTCCTGATGATGTTCCCGATCTTCGGCAATCGCCCGATCAATCAGGAACGACAACTCCTGACCACGAATCGCCGATTTGTCATAGATAAACTGCAACTTGGGTACCGTGCGCATGCTGAGCTCTTTCGCCAGAAACGTACGCAGAAAACCCGACGCCTTGTTAAGCACGGCCGCCGCATCAAGGCTGGCTTGCTCATCCTGCATGCCGACGAAGGTGACGTACACCTTGGCGTAGGCCATATCACGGGTCACGGTAACGCCATTGATATTGACCATCCCCACCCGGGGATCGCGGATCTCTTGCGGGATCAATTGTCCCAGCAACCGCTGGATAGCATCCGACACCCGGTCGGAACGCGTAAATTCTCTAGGCATAGCCCTAAACCTCCATTTGCCGATTCCTACGCCAATACGCGGTCGACAAAAATAACAACGCCCCGAACACCGGAATGGCTGTTCGGGGCGGATGCAGGCAATCAGCTATTACAGCTGACGCGCCACCTCTTTAACTTCATAGACTTCGATCTGGTCGCCAACTTTAACATCGTAGTTCTTCACGCCGATGCCGCATTCGAGACCATTGCGCACTTCGTTGACATCGTCTTTAAAGCGACGCAGAGACTCCAGCTCGCCTTCGAAGATCACCACGTTGTCACGCAGTACACGGATCGGCTTGCTGCGGTAGACCGTACCTTCCACCACCATACAACCGGCCACCTGGCCGAATTTCGGTGAGGTAAAGACTTCGCGCACGTTGGCGATACCGACGATGGTTTCGACCCGCTCAGGATCAAGCATACCGCTGAGGGCCGCTTTGATCTCATCCAGCAATTGGTAAATGATGCTGTAGTAACGGATGTCCACACCTTCGGTCTCAGCTACCCGACGGGTCGCCGCGTCAGCGCGGACATTAAAGCCCACGATGATGGCACCGGTGGTCAATGCCAGGTTGACATCATTCTCGGTGATACCGCCGACACCGGACGAGACCACGTTGACCTGCACTTCTTCGTTACCAATATCGGCCAGGGAAGTCAGGATCGCCTCCAACGAGCCGCGCACGTCGGCTTTGACAACCACAGACAAGGTCTTCTTCTGCCCGGCATCCATCCCGGCAAACATATTTTCCAGTTTGGAGGCCTGTTGGCGTGCCAACTTGTCCTTCCGCTCTTTCTCGGCACGGAACTGCGCCACTTCGCGGGCTTTGCGCTCGTCCATCAGGACAACAAAGTCATCACCGGCACTGGGCGTGGTATCGAGCCCCAGGATTTCAACCGGTGTTGACGGGCCAGCATCTTTTACCTGCTGACCGCGCTCGTTACTCATGGCCCGCACGCGACCATAGCTCTGGCCAGCCAGCACAAGGTCGCCATGCTTGAGCGTGCCCTGCTGGATCAGCAGGGTGGCAACAACACCGCGACCTTTGTCCATACGGGATTCAATGACCACACCTTTAGCGGCGGCATCCACCACTGCGGTGAGTTCCAGCACTTCCGCTTGCAGCGAAATAGCTTCCAGCAATTCATCGATACCTTGACCAGTGTGGGCGGATACTTCCACAAACTGGGTATCACCACCCCAGGCTTCCGGAATCACACCTTTGGCTACCAGTTCGTTCTTGACGCGATCCGGATCAGCACTGGGCTTGTCGCACTTGTTGATGGCCACAACCAAAGGCACTTCCGCTGCACGCGCATGCATGATGGCCTCTTCGGTCTGCGGCATAACACCGTCATCGGCCGCAACAACCAGGATCACCACGTCTGTTGCCTTGGCACCACGGGCGCGCATCGCAGTAAACGCGGCGTGACCGGGGGTATCCAGGAAGGTGATCTCACCACGGCTGGTGGCCACGCGATAGGCACCGATGTGCTGGGTAATACCACCCGCTTCTCCGGCGGCCACCTTGGCTTCGCGAATATAGTCAAGCAACGAGGTTTTACCGTGGTCAACGTGACCCATAACGGTCACCACCGGCGCGCGAGGTAACAGCTCACCCTCTGTTTCCAGGGATTTCTCCAGCGCGTGCTCGATATCGTTCTCACTGACCAGGTTAGCCTGGTGCCCCATTTCTTCCACAATTAGTACCGCCGTATCCTGATCAATGGCTTCGTTCATGGATGCCATAACACCCATCTTCATGAGGCGCTTGATCAGCTCGCCCACTTTGACCGTCAGGCGTTGGGCCAGCTCGGATACCACGATGGTTTCGGGCACATCCACCTGATGCACGATCTTGGTGGTTGGCTTCTTGAAGGCGTGTTTGTTGGACGCTTTGTGGTTTGCCCGCACACTGCGACGGCGTGCTAACAGATCCAGATCCTCACCATCGTCACCTTCCAGCTCCAGCAGATCGACCTTGGCACCCTTCTTGGGTAAGCCTACTTTCTTGGTCGCTTTACCGGCGCGCTTGCGGTGCTTGTCCTCTTCATCAAAATCTTCTTCACGACGGGTTTCGCGCTTGCGACCATGTTTATCATCACGCTCAGCGGCTGGCGTTGCTGCCGCT
>DATJLH010000179.1:0-12509 GCA_035490615.1 Cellvibrio sp. | reverse complement strand
GGTCGACGAGGTGGAGGCGGCGGCAGCCTTGGTCGACCCATTGTTTGGCCATGGCGACGGGGTCGTCGGAGAAGACGGTGGAGTCGTCCATGAGGCCTTGGCGGAGTCGGACGCATTGGCCGTCTTTTAAGTCTATGGCGGGGATAATTAGCATGAATTTATCTCGTCGTTTGGATTGGGATAGTGCGTCGGTAACGGGGACGCGCTTCTGAGACGCGCCGTAAACCCGTCCGTGGGGGCTCGGATGCGGCGTCCTTGCCGCATACGGTCTCAGAAGCGCGTCCCCATTACCTCTGGCTGGCTCTTCATCAGCCCTTACCATCCCAATGTAAAAAATTCTTTAACAGTTGCAGGCCGGCAGTGTGGCTTTTTTCCGGGTGGAATTGCACGGCGAACAGGTTGTCGCGCGCCAGGGCGGCGTCGAAGCGTACACCGTAGTCGCAGCTGGCGGCGACCAGTTGGCGGTCCTGGGTGTGCACGTAGTATGAGTGCACAAAGTAAAACCGGCTGGATTGAGGAATGTCGGCCCACAGGGGGTGGGGATTTTGTTCGACCTGGTTCCAGCCCATGTGGGGGACTTTGAGGGGAACGCCGTCTTGCAGGTGTTCGCCGAAGAATTTGACCTGGCCGGGCAGGATGCCGATGCAGGCTACGCCGTTGTTTTCTTCGCTGTATTCCATGAGTGCTTGCATGCCGACGCAGATGCCGAGTACCGGTTTGCCGGTGGCGATTTGTTCGCGCAGGAGTTGGCCAAAGCCGAGGCGGTTGATTTCGGCCATGCAGTCGCGGATGGCGCCGACGCCGGGGAAGATGACGCGGTGGGCGTCGGCGACCTGGGTGGGGTCGTCGGTGACGATGACGCGCATGTCCGGTGCGACGTGGCTGAGCGCACTGGCAACGGAGTGGAGGTTGCCCATGCCGTAGTCGATGACGGCAACTGTTTGTCTGGTCATAGGTTTAATCAAAAATTCTGGTTCAACGCGGCAAAATTGCCGATTTGCTTTCAACTACAGCGTTCCTTTACTTACAAGGTGCCTTTTACTTACAGGGTGCCTTTGGTGGACGGCATCATACCGGCCATGCGCGGGTCGAGTTCGAGCGCCATGCGCAGGGCGCGACCAAAGGCTTTAAAGACCGTTTCGATCTGGTGGTGGGCGTTGTGGCCGCGCAGGTTGTCGACATGCAAGGTAACACCGGCGTGGTTGACGAAACCCTGGAAGAATTCCCAGAACAATTCAGTATCGAACTGGCCGATGCGTTTTTGGGTAAAGGGTATTTGCATCACCAGCCCCGGGCGACCGGAGAAATCGATGACCACCCGCGATAAAGCCTCATCCAGCGGCACATAGGCATGGCCGTAGCGGCGGATGCCTTTTTTATCGCCCACCGCTTTGGCAATGGCCTGGCCAATGGTGATGCCGATGTCTTCTACCGAGTGGTGGTCATCAATGTGGGTATCGCCGTCGCAGGTGACATTCAGGTCGATCATGCCGTGGCGGGCGATCTGGTCCATCATGTGTTCGAGGAAGGGCACCCCGGTGTTGAACACCCCTTTGCCGGCGCCGTCCAGGTTGAGGCTGACGCTGATTTTGGTTTCGAGGGTGTTGCGGGTAACTTGGGCGATACGGTCAGGCATAAATGACTCCAGCATGCGCACACCAACGTGATGACGGCGTGTCGCGACAGATGTGCGCGAATTATATAGATAAGCGCTGCTGAATTCACCGCTGGCGGTTTAATCGGTGTGATTGCCTGCGTGCATCAGCGAAAATCCGTTAAGCTTGGGTACAGGTTTCTCGCACTAGTATCCCGTTCAATAACAGGCGCCAAAGGAGTCCCTATGCCTACACTGTTCCGTTTTGCCCGTCTTGCTTCCCTGCCATTGCTGTTTGCTGCCACACCCGTTCTTGCCCAGGATGTGTACGAAAGCCGCACCTATGGCCCCACCAGTGGCTGGAGCTGGTCGGCCCATGTCGATCACATCAATATCGATGATGACGCTGCAGCCGAACAGGGTGTAGAGGATTATTTTACGGCGATTGGTGGTGCCGCTGAGTATTACACCAGCGAAAGCGATATGACCCTGTCGATCGGCTTGAGCATCATGCTGTACGAGGACAATGCCGAGTTCAGCCAGTATGTAGAAGACTGGTGGGGCGATGAATATTACGAAAGCTCCGACGCCACCGGCGGCCAGGCGTTTATCGAATACGGCCCCAAATATAAGTTCGGCGCTAACGACAGCAGCTTTTTTGTGGTGCGCGGCGGCCTGAGCGGCATTTTCTTTTCCGAACGCAGCATCAGCAGCTGCAGCAACTGTTATTCGGAAGATATTGATATTGATGGCGGGCTTTATGGCGTACTGGGCGTAGGCCATAAACTCGGCTATTTCGATATCGGCCTGCAATTCCACCAATATTTCACCGGTGACCTCGATAACGGCTTTCGTCTGAAGCTGTCATCTTCTTTCTAGCGGGGCGACCTGCGGGGGAGGCTCATGGACATAAGAATACGCTGCAAGGACGCAGACCTTTAAACCCTTCCATCATCCATCTGTCCAACTGTTGATCCCGATCAATATGCCCAGGGATCAACCGCTCCAGGATACGTTAAACGTCATCAACAGGAGGACATCATGGAAACCGCCGGTATCATTGCGATTGTTTGTTTGGCCGGAAGCTTGGCCCTGCTTGCCTTGGGTGGAGCGCTGCTCATCCCTATCGATAACCACCTTCACCCGGACCAATCGCACCATCATTGACGGTTTATAACCGCTCTGGTCTGTCTGTAGCAGCACACCTATAATGCCCGCACGCTTTTGACGGGCATACGCATTCAGCGGCGCCCCCTTTTTGACGGACGCTGCTGTTATTTATGTCCTATTACCCTGTTTCACACCCGGCGGCACCCGCTATCCAGGCCGCTACATGCGCTGTTAGCTCCGGCAGCCAATGCCTGCGTATCTGCCTGCTGGGATATCGCAGCCATCCCCATGTCGGCGGACAGGGCATTTACCTGCATTACCTGAGCAAGGCGTTGGTTGACCTGGGGCATCAGGTGGACGTGATCTCCGGGCCGCCTTATCCCGAGCTCGATAGCCGAGTGAAATTAATCCGCTTACCCAGCCTTGATCTCTATGCCGTAGAAAAACCTTTTCGCGCATTGCGCTGGCATCACTTGCGTTCGTTTACCGATGTGTACGAATGGTGGAGCAAGATCAGCGGCAGCTTTGCGGAGCCTTATACCTTTGGTCGACGTCTGGTGCGTTATTTCCGCCAACAGCAAACGCACTACGACATCATCCACGATAACCAAAGCCTGTGTTATGGCCTGTTGACACTGCAGCAACGGGGATTGCCGGTGGTGGCGACGGTTCATCATCCGATTACGCGCGATCTGGAGCTGGCCTTGGCATCCGCCCAAAATCGTGGTCACCGCTGGTTGATCAAACGCTGGTATAACTTTTTGCCGATGCAGAAAAATGTGGTGCAGCAACTGCGGCATGTGATCACCGTTTCTGAACAATCGCGGCGCGACATCGCCGAGGCCTTTGCACGCCCGCCGCACAAAATCCAGGTGATTCCCAACGGCATTGATGTCGATATTTTTACTCCGCGCCCACAGATCCAACGCAACCCCTGGCAGCTGATGACCACGGCATCTTCTGATCAACCGTTAAAAGGCCTGTCAGTGTTGTTGCGGGCTCTGGCAAGATTGCGCGATACCTATCCGCAAATTTCCTTATTGGTCATTGGTAAATTAAAACCGGACGGCGCGACCGAACGGGAACTGCATCAACTGGGTTTGCGCGACTGTGTGAAATTTATTTCCGGCATAGGTGTTGAAGACATCGTTAACTTTTATGCCTCCTCCTGTATTGCGGTGGTGCCATCACTTTATGAAGGGTTTGGCTTACCAGCGGGCGAGGCGATGGCCTGTGGCATTCCTTTGGTGTGCAGCGATGGCGGCGCCTTACCCGAAGTGGTAGGCAAGGCCGCGCACCTGGTCAAAGCGGGTGATACAGACGATTTATATCAGGCGCTCGACCATTTGCTACGCCACCCGGAGCAGCGCGAGCATCTGGGGCAACGGGGGCGCGAGCATATATTGCAGCAATTAAGCTGGCCCATCGTAGCGCAGCAAATGACCGCTTATTATCGCCAGATGTTGGGCCAGCACACCAACAGCGAGCTGACCACCGCCGTTTCCGCGCCGCCAACGGCAGAAGTTTATGCTAACGATTGATTTCAAATACTTTCCGTTGCTACCCGGCGAGCACGTGTTGGACGTCGGGTGCGGCGAAGGCCGGCACGTGATCAATGCCTACCTGCACGGCGACGTAACAGCCATCGGCATCGATCTGAATCACGGTGATTTGCGCATCGCACAGCAACGTTTTACACCGTTTTCACAACCGAACAACCCGCAGAAACATTTTGCCTTGCAGGTGGCCGATGCCACGCGCCTGCCTTTTGCGGATCACAGTTTTGATAAAATTATTTGCAGCGAAGTGCTTGAACATATTCACGATTACGAAGCTGTGCTGCGCGAGATTCGCCGCGTGTTAAAACCCAAGGGTTTACTCGCGATCAGCGTGCCGCGTTACTGGCCGGAAAAAATTTGCTGGCAACTCAGTCGCGCTTATCACGACGTGGAAGGTGGTCATATCCGCATCTTTAAAGCGGCGCACTTGCGCCGCGTTGTGGAAACGCACAACATGCAATTTCTCCACCGCCATTGGGCTCATGCGTTGCACTCGCCTTTCTGGTGGCTGAAATGTTTATGGTGGGACAAACAGGATGACTCGCGCCTGATAAAACTCTACCATCGCCTGCTGGTGTGGGACTTGATGCAGCGCCCCTGGCTGACCCGCACCCTTGAAAAATGTTTGAACCCGCTGTTGGGAAAAAGTGTGGTGATGTACTTTCAACACGGCGCAACAGACAAGGCTAACAAATCGTGAACGAATTATTATTGAGCAAAGGATTTTTCCCCGAGTCGCTATTGCGGCCCACGGTGAATTACATTGTGCAAACCCAGTTACCCAACGGCTGCATCCCCTGGTTCTCTAACGGCAAAGCCGATCCTTGGGATCATATTGAAGCCGCCATGGGGCTCACCATCGGCGGCGAACATGCGCGAGCGCAACGCGCCTATCGCTGGCTCGCTGAAGAACAATTACCGGACGGCAGTTGGTGGGCCAATTACTACGCCGATCAGCCGGTGGATCGCAATCATCGCGAAACCAATTTTATCGCGTACATCGCTACCGGGCTTTGGCATTATTTTCTGGTCACAGATGACAAAGCGTTTCTGGTTGAACTCTTTTCCTGTGTTGAACGAGCCATTGATTTTGTCCTGCGCTATCAATCGCCCACCGGCGAAATCTATTGGGCCGTAGCGGAAGACGGTGCGCCCAAAAAAGACGCGTTGATTACCGCCTGCGCGTCTATCTACAAAAGCCTCGATTGCGCCAATGCTATCGCCGACACCCTGGCTATCACCAAACCGGCTTGGCGTAAAGCACAAACCCGCCTGGGCAAAACCCTGCGCGAACACCCGGAATGTTTTGACCGCACCTGGGAAAGTAAAGAGCGTTTTTCCATGGACTGGTTTTACCCGATCCTCACCGGTGTTATCAGCGGCAAAGCGGCACAACAACGCATCGATAAAAAGTGGGTTCTATTTGTTGAAAACAATATCGGTTGCCGCTGTGTAAGCGACGAACCCTGGGTAACCGTAGCGGAATCCTGCGAATTAACCCTGGCGTTACTCGCCGCTGGTGACCACGCCCGCGCACTGCATTTATTCAGTTGGTTGCATCAATTTATGGATGAGGATGGGGGTTATTGGACGGGCTATAACTTTCGTGACAAGGTGATTTGGCCGAAGGAAAAAACTACCTGGACGGCGGGGGCCATTTTGTTGGCGGCGGATGCATTAATAGAACATACTGGAGCGGCTCGTTTGTTTACCCAAGCCATTGGGATTCCAAATACAATTGAAAATAATTTTTTGCATAGATAAAGAATTGGAGAGCGTGACCTTGTAGTCCGTTTGTCATTAGGCGAAAGGTTTCGAAAACGCATGAATACATCCCTGTAGCTCCTTCAATTCATCCCTGAATTGAAGGTTTCGAAACCTTTCGCCTAATGCCAAACTCACATAGTGCGAACGTCAATCTTCAAAAGCTGGTAATTTTGGCATCTCGACCTAAACGGGTTATTTAACCACGGTTACTCTCGGCGTTTCATTAACCGCCAAAAAACGAATCGCCAATGGATAATTGCGAATCACGCCGTCTTTCGCATTGATTGCGCCCATAACCGTAAAGATGATTGAGCAGACAACCAAGGCCAACAGCAGAAATACGCCCACTACAATCACCATCAGGATGATACAGCCGATGGTGTAGATAAAGGCACTGATAATCCAGTTAAAAATCACCCGCCCCTGCTGATCAATATAGTCATCATCCTTCTTGGTCAGCCACATAATCAGCGGAACCACCCATCCGAGCACCGGCAGAACAAAACAGCAGAACTGGGAGAAATGCATGATCATGCTGTAGTTGCGGCTATCCATATTACTTAGATCAAAAGACTGCACCGGTTTGTCTTCCAGCGCCTGGGCTTTGCCTTTCTGGAATTCTTCTTCGGTAATAATCCCCTTTTCTTTCAACTCATTCAGCTTTTCTATCTTGTCGAGATCCATAGTGGCTCCTTGTTGTCGGGAGTGAACCGGTTAGCGGTTTACATCCGTCGGTATTTAAACAGCTGTTCGTATTGCCAGTTGCGCAAGGCAAGCACCAGAGTGTAACCCTGCCGTTCGGGCAACGCCAGACCGGCGTCGGCGTTATTCAGTTGATCGAATTCCCGCGCCAGCCGTTCGATTTTTTTCTGCAACTCGCCATTGGATTGCGCCGATAACATACCGTTCAACACCACCAACCGGTGGTCCGGTTTATCGAACTGTGCCTGGAATAATTCTTTTTCAATGGTGTCGAGGAAGAAGCGTTGAATGGGGCCGTTCTTGCGCCAGCTGAAGTTGGGCGCGACCAACAATTTGATGCGGTTTTTGGGCAACAACTCGATGATCTTCAACCGATCCAGGCGCGCCAGTTTTTGCACGCATTCGTGTTCAGTGAAGGTGTAATGGCGCAGCATGTCTTCCAGAGTCCAACGGTTGAGCACGCATACGGTGATGATCAGGAAACCGGGGTCGCGCACAATTTCTTCTTCCTGCTCCTCACTCAGCTCCTGCAAGCGCGCTTGCCGCTCCACCATGAGTTGCACCAGGTCGGAGATTTCCATCCCCATCATCAGGCATACTTGCTGGATTTGTTGCAGGCTGAAGGTGCGGCTGCTGAACAGGCGTTTGATTGAGGCTTCTGATAAGTCCATCGCCTGGGCGACGTCGCGATATTTGAGGTTGTGGGATTTCAGGGCGGATTTAAGGGTCTCCACCAGGGCGTCGACTTGAGCCATAAGAAACTCCAGGGGTATCATTAAACGATACCGCTGAGTCTATACAGCGCAACATGGAATGCAAAGGTCGAAGATAAAAATACAGTCTGGCAGAGTGCTGCTGTCTCAACGCCACACCTTCATAAAAAGGAATATGTATGTCACAGCTCGTCAAGATCCGCGGATTTATCCCGTACTTGCTGGTGGTTTTCCTCAACGCCTTTGTGGATCTCGGCCACAAGATCGTTATTCAGAACACGGTGTTTAAAGTCTATGACGGCCAACAGCAGATCATCCTCACCGCGATTGTCAATGCGCTGATCCTGCTGCCGTTTATCCTGCTGTTTTCGCCCGCCGGTTTTTTCTCGGATCGTTTTCCCAAGAATAAAGTCATGCGTTTCAGCGCCTGGGCCGGTGTTGCTATTACTTTGATGATCACCGCCTGTTATTACGCCGGCTGGTTCTGGGCGGCGTTCAGTCTGACCTTTTTGCTCGCCATCCAGAGCGCCATCTACAGCCCGGCAAAATACGGCTACATCAAAGAGCTGGTCGGTACGGAACGTCTGGCCCATGCCAATGGTGCGGTACAAGCCATTACGATTGTGGGTATTTTGCTAGGCACTTTCGTGTTTTCCGGCTTGTTCGAAATTCTGCTGCTGGAGCGCAGCACAGACAACACCACCGCCATATTGGAACGCATTGCGCCGCTGGGTTGGCTGCTGGTGGTGTTGGCCAGCATTGAACTGGTATTGAGTTACCGGTTGCCACAACAATCGCGGCCCGACACGCAAAAAACATTTTCGATTTCAAATTATGTGAAGCTGAATTACTTGCAACAAAACCTGCACGCGCTGCGCGGTCGTCCGGTAATCTGGTTGTCTATTGTCGGGCTTTCTACCTTCTGGGCCATCTCACAAGTTTTGCTTGCCGCCTTTCCTGATTTTGCTGAAACACGCCTGGCCGAAACCAACACGCTGGTGATTCAAGGGCTGCTTGCCTGTAGCGGGTTAGGCATTATGATCGGCGCAATCCTCGCTGGCCGTTTCTCGCAAAAACATATCGAGACCGGACTCATTCCGCTCGGCGCTCTGGGTATCGCCATTACCCTGGCGCTTTTGCCTACGCTCGATTCCTATACCGCCCTGGCTTTTAATTTTACGGTGCTGGGGATGATGGGCGGCTTGTTTATGATTCCACTCAATGCACTGATTCAATATCACGCCAAGGAGCAGGAATTGGGTACGGTATTGGCCGGTAATAATTGGGTGCAGAATGTCACCATGCTCAGCTTCCTGGGCCTTACCGTTGCCTTTGCGTATTTCGGTTTTAACAGCGCGATGCTGCTCGGGTTATTAACCGTCGTGGCAGTCATCGGTACCGGCTACACCGTTAAGCAGTTGCCCCATTCGTTTGTGCGTTTTCTGGTGAGTTTGCTGTTCAAACACCGCTATCGCATTGATGTGTTGCATTTTGATCATTTACCGGCGCGCGGCGGGGTGTTACTGCTGGGCAATCACATCAGCTGGATTGATTGGGCATTAGTCCAAATTGCCTGCCCACGTCCGGTTCGCTTTGTCATGCAACGGGAGATTTATAACCGCTGGTACCTGAAACCCTTGCTGAGCCGTTTGGGCATGATTCCGATTTCCTCCGGCAACAGCAAAGAAGCGCTTACGCGTATTAATGAATTGTTGCGCAACGGCGAAGTGGTGTGTTTATTTCCGGAAGGCGCCATCAGCCGCAATGGTCATTTAGGTAAATTCCACTCTGGCTACGAGCGCACGACAGAAGGCGTGGAGAATGCGGTGATCGTGCCATTTTATTTGCGCGGTTTATGGGGCAGTGCGTTTTCGCGCTCAGCCGGAAAATTGCGCGATGAAACTTCGTTACTGGATCGCAGCCTCGGCAACCGCCGCGACATTATTGTCGCCTTTGGTAAACCCTTGCCTCTCACCACCAAAACAGCAGAGCTCAAGCAAAAAGTATTCGAGCTTTCTGTCGATGCCTGGGAAGAACATACCCATAACCTGGACCCCTTGGCCCTGACCTGGCTGAAGACCGCGAAGCGCAACCGCTTCCAACATTTTATGGTGGATGGCGAAGGCACGACCTTCAGTTACGGCCGTACCCTCGCCGCAACCCTGGCCTTTGCCAAAGCCATGCGCCGCTACACCAGCGATGACAATGTCGGCCTGGTATTGCCGGCCTCCAGCGCGAGCCTGATCAGCAATATGGCGGTGTTATTGAACGGACAAACCACCGTGAATATCAACTACACCAGCAGCGTCGGCGCGGTACAGGCAAGTTTGCGCACCGCCGCTATCAGGACCGTGTTTACCTCGCGTCGCTTTATGGCCAAGCTGGAACAACGCGGCATCGCAATAGAAACCATGTTGGCTGATGCGCAGATTGTTTTTCTTGAAGACGTAAAAGCTGCGTTAAGCAAAGGGGATTTATTGCGCGCTATGTTGTTCTCATTGTTGCCTGCCTCCGTCATTTATTGGCTACTGGGCCGACAACGCCAACTGGATGACCCCGCTGCGATTTTATTCAGTAGCGGCAGCGAAGGCACACCCAAAGGTATCGTGTTGAGCCACCGCAATATCATTGCCAACTGCAAACAGATCAGCGATGTGCTGGATACGCGCAAGCACGACGTATTTATGAATTCATTGCCGCCGTTTCATTCGTTTGGTTTAACGGTCACCACCATGATGCCCATGCTCGAAGGTATTCCCGTGGTCTGCCATCCCGACCCAACCGACGTTGTCGGTATCGCCAAAGCCATAGCCCGCTACCGCGCCACTGTTTTATGCGGTACTGCCACCTTCCTGCGTTTGTACACACGCAACAGTAAAGTTGAGCCGCTGATGCTCGACTCGCTGCGCATCGTCGTTGCCGGTGCTGAAAAATTGCAGGAGCGGGTGCGCAGTGAATTTGAAATGAAGTTCAATAAAAAAATCTTTGAAGGCTATGGCACCACTGAAACCACACCGGTTATCAGCGTTAACATTCCCGATATGCTGGATACGGTGTACTGGAAACTGCAAAAAGGCAATCAGCCCGGCACCGTCGGCATGCCTTTACCGGGTAGCAGTATTCGCATTGTCGATCCCGATACCCTCGACACGTTACCGCAAGGTGAGGATGGATTGATCCTGGTATCCGGCACCCAACTCATGCTCGGCTATCTGAACGACGCGGAGAAAACCGCGCAAGCCATTGTTACCCTCGACAATCGCCGCTGGTACAAAACCGGTGACAAAGGCCACCTGGATGAAGACGGTTTTCTCACTATCGTTGACCGCTATTCACGCTTCGCCAAGATCGGCGGCGAGATGATCAGCCTCGGCGCAGTAGAAGAGAAAGCGCGGGATATCTTCGATAACCCCGAGATTGAATTAGCCGCCGTTGCGTTGAGCGATGAGAAAAAAGGTGAGCGCATTATTCTGTGCGTCACCGGCAACTCTACCGACACAACGCCTGCTGAACTGCGTCAACAACTGCTTAGCGGCGGCATGGAAGGTTTGATGCTACCGGCAGAGATTCAGGTGATGCCAGAGTTGCCAAAACTCGGCACCGGAAAGATGGATTACAAAGCGCTGTTACAGCAATTACTGGCGTAAGCCTTGACGCTAATCGGTAGGGACCGGTTAGCGTTATGACAAGATCAGCTTTGCAATCTCATTCTGAACATACTTTTCTTCCACCCACTCATTTAAATGGTCATTCATGAATTTCAGGAACTGGTTTGCCGCTGCCGGAAGACGTTTATCACCGCTCCTTACCACATACCAATGACTGAGCAACGGAAAACCTTTTACATTCACAACGGCCAGGTTTGCATTAGCCTGCGCCAGAGTATGCTCAGAAAGAACCGCCAGACCCAAGCCTGTTTCCACACTCAGGCGAATCGCTTCATTGCTTTCAATTTGCAGGGTTTTTGTCAGCTGGATATTGTGGTCACGCAACCAGGTCTCGGTCACCATGCGCGTTGCGCTGCCGGGCTCGCGCATCAAAAAACGTTCGTTGATCAACTCCGCAATATCCACCTCGTCCCGCCGTGCGGCCCAGTGAGTGACAGGGGCGATCATCACCAGCGGATTACGCAAAAACCTCCCGCTCATCACGTTGTTGCCTGTCGGCGGGTGGCTGAACAGATATAAATCATCCAGTTGATTATCAAATCGTTTAAGAATCGTCTCGCGGTTTCCGATATTCAGTGTGACGTCCACACCCGGGTATTGTTGCGCATAAGGACTGAGCAAACGCGGCACAACATATTTGGCAGTCGTGACAATCCCCAGACTGAAATGCCCTCGGTTGCCCTGCTCCGCATCATTGAGAAAAAGCTTGAAGTCATCAAAACGGGTCAGCGCATCCAATGCCGCGCGGTATAGCTCTTTCCCAACCAGGGTTGGTTTGTACAAACCCTCCCGGTTCTCAAGCAGCGGATGGCCCACGGCTTCGGTTAACCGTTTTATCTGGAGGGAAACGGTCGGCTGGGTCAGGTGTAAATCCATCGCCGCCTGGGATATGGAGCCTGTCCGGATGACGGCCACGTACACCTGCAGCAAGCGAAAGGTCAGATGGCGAACATTCATATGCCACTCCCATATAGATGATCATAAATGTATACCATCATAGACATTAATTATCTTTTATGAAAAGAGCACTTCATACTGCGGCCACGATGAAATAGGGGCACAAACTCAGAAGGGGATGGTAATGCCGGATATTGTGGTTGCGTTTTTTCTGTTAGGTATTCTTGCCGGGCTGGCAAAATCAGATCTTGTGGTGCCGAAAGCGGCTTATGACACGCTCAGCATTCTGTTGATGCTGACCTTGGGCATCAAGGGCGGACTGGCATTGCACGGGCAGGTAAGCTGGGAGTTAGCCGCGGAAGCGGTCGTGGTCATTTTGATAGGCGCTGCAATTCCGCTCGCGCTTTATCCCTTACTGCGCAAGGCAGTAAAACTCAGCGAAGCCAACAGCGCAGGCGTGGCGGCCCACTATGGTTCAGCCAGCGCCGGCACATTTGCG
>DATJLH010000178.1:0-13792 GCA_035490615.1 Cellvibrio sp. | reverse complement strand
GCATTGGATGCATCGACCGCTTCTGCCAACATCATCCGCCGCGCTTCGAGCAAGCGCAGGCGCTTCTGATATTGCAGGGGGCTCATGGCAGTGACTTCCTTGAAATGCGCATGGAATGAGGATGGACTCATATTAGCCAGGTCAATCATTTGAGTGATCCCGATAGCCTTGTCGTAATTGCGCTTCAGGAATTCAATCACCTGCGAGATGCGCTGCATATTGCCGCCGTGGGCCGCCATCTGAATCACACGCTGGCCATAAGGGCCTTTCAATAATCGGTAATAAATTTCGCGCCGGATCATGGGGGCGAGGAATGGGATATCTTCTGTACTCTCCAGCAATTGGACGAGACGCAAGATGGCATATTCCAAAGTAATGTCTGTTTCGCCCACAAAAAGAGCCCGCGAGCTAAAAGCAGGCATACCAATGCATTCACTCACTTCAGGGATAAGCTCACTGATATCCTGCAAATTAAGATCAATCTGCAGACTGAGATAAGGCTTGTGGTCGCTGGCTTGAATCACCTGACCGGTTACCGGTAAATCGACCGAGACCACCAGGAACTGTGACGGGCTGTAACGATAAACCTCCTCACCCAGCATCACCTCTTTCGCGCCCTGCACAATCAAACAGATAGAGGGTTCATACACTACCGGGATCTTCATACTCGGCACAGTCGCCTTGATACATTTCAAACCGGGTACGGCAGAGAGATGAATCCCATCTGACTTGGAGAATTTGTCAATCAGCCGAATCAACTCTGCTTGTCGCCACTTATCCGTCATATCAGCTTCCTCAGGCTAGTAGGTGATGCTGAGATTACAAATCCCTGCAACAGAAATAAATGCTTCCTGAACATTATCGGAGAAATAGGCAAACCTTGTGGAGAACCATGCATTAACGAATCACACCACAAGCCCTACTCTGACTCCACCAACTAACACACCCCAAGGAGTCATCCATGAAACATGTTCAAGATAAAGTCATTGTTATAACTGGTGCCAGCAGCGGAATTGGTGAAGCAAGCGCCCGCTTACTGGCCGAGCACGGAGCCAAGGTGGTATTAGGTGCACGTCGCACCGACAAACTGGAACAGATTGCAGCCGATATCCGTCACCAGGGTGGACAAGCCACCTATATGGCGGTCGATGTCGCAGATCTGGATGCGGTGAAAAAACTGATGAGCTTCGCGCAGCAAACCTTCGGCCGAGTAGACGTTATCTTCAACAACGCGGGCATTATGCCGCTTTCTCCCATGAGCGAGCTAAAAGTTGAGGAATGGAACCGCATGATCGATATTAATATCCGTGGCGTCCTCAATGGTATCGCAGCAGGCCTACCCATCATGCAAGCGCAGGGCAAAGGCCATTTCATCAATACAGCCTCCATTGGTGCCCATGTGGTCGTCCCCACTGCAGCGGTTTACTGCGCGACTAAATATGCGGTATGGGCTATCTCAGAAGGACTGCGCCAGGAATCGAAAGACATTCGCGTGACGACCCTGTGCCCCGGCGTGGTGGAGACCGAATTGGGCCACGACATCACAGATGAAGCGACCAAAGGCCAGCTCAAGGAGTGGCGAAGAGCATCGCTAACACCGGATGCTATTGCGCAGGCGGTACTCTACGCCGTATCACAACCCGACAGTGTCGATGTGAATGAACTTATCGTGCGTCCAACAGCAAGCGCGTTCTAGTAACAGAGGTGATGCTCCACAGACAAAAAAGCCCTGCCAAGCAGGGCTTTTTCACTGAAAATTGGTTAAAACGGGATGTCATCATCAAAACTGTCGAAACCGGCCGGCGGTTGCTGGGGCGCACTCTGCCCCCCTGAAGCATAGCCACCCTGGTTACCGTATTGGGGCGCTGCCTGCGGGCCACTCGCGGCGGGTTTGGGCTGGCTGAAGTTTTGGCCCTGATTGTAGCCTTGCCCATAATCGCCACCCATATTGCTGCCGCTATTGTCGCCACGGCTATCAAGCATCTGCATCTCGTTGGCAACAATTTCGGTGGTATATCTGTCTGTACCGTCCTGGGCCTGCCATTTGCGCGTGCGCAGTGAGCCTTCTATGTATACCTTACTGCCCTTGCGCAGGTACTCTCCTGCAATCTCACCCAAGCGATTAAAGAACACAACTCTGTGCCACTCGGTGCGCTCCTGGGGTTGTCCGGTATTTTTATCTTTCCAGGTTTCCGATGTCGCAACACTGATGTTGGTCACTGCTCCGCCAGAGGGCATATATTTGACTTCCGGGTCCTGACCCACATTACCAATCAGAATAACTTTATTGATGCCACGAGCCATGAAACTTCTCCTCTTGATTTATCGTGTATTCGCCGACGGCGACATTTGCCCTATTAATTTGGCTGCAACTCTATCATCCACAGCCGCTAAAACGCCATTCAAATCTGGTTTTCCACAATGCCTGTCAGTGCCTGCCGATCCACCAAACGCGGGTCCACTTTAAGGTAAACCGTATTTTCCGAGGCGACGACCAACACTTCAGCAACCCCATGCACTGCACGCAGTTTCTCGGAAATTACCTGTGGGTCATGATCCCTTAGTGGAATGAGTACGCTGGCAAGGAAACGGGGTGGGCGCATGGACCACGCCACAATCAACCAAACCAGACCAACCAAAGCCGCCATAGAAAGGACAGCCGTCATCCCCCAGTGCTGCAACATCCAGCCGCCGATAGCACCGCCTGCAAACACGCCCAGCACCTGACTGGTAGCATAAATGCCGGTGGCCGTACCCTTGGAGCCCGCAGGCGCTATCTTGCTGACCATGGATGGCAAGGTCGCTTCAAGCAGATTAAACGCAGCAAAAAAAAGAAAAATAGCTAACAACGTCAAAGGCAGATTGGGAGGTACGCGCATTAGCATAAGCTCCATCAACACCAGCAGTGCAACAGCCCCCAAAAAAACCGGTTTTATTTTTCGACGTTTTTCGGCAACGATGATAAATGGCAACATGACAACAAACGCCGCTGCCAGAAGAGGGAAATAGAGCAGACCGTGATAATTACGCGCAACATTCAATTGCTGCTCAAGAATCAAGGGCAACACCATGAAGTTGGCCATCAATACAAAATGCAACGAGAAAATCCCGACATTCAACCGTAACAGATCAGGATTTCTAAAGGTCCGCCACAATAAAGCCGGTACTGCGCCGGCTTCCCGCTGACGCCGTTGGGTCGCAACGACCGGCACGGCCTTGAACAGGATGACCATGCCGACCACGCCCAAAACAGCCGTCAGCCAAAAAATACTGGACACACCTGCCCATGCCGCCATCAACGGGCCGACAGTCAATGCAATTGAAAAGGAGACACCAATGGATGCGCCAATGGTCGCCATGGCTTTGGTGCGATTTTCCTCTGATGTCAGGTCGGTCAGCAACGCCATGACTGCTGCTGAGATAGCGCCGCCGCCCTGAAGGAAACGACCAATGATTAATTCGATCACCGTGTCAGCCTGAGCCGCTATCAGACTACCCAGGATGAAGATGATCAAACCGGCAAAAATGACCGGTTTACGTCCGATACGATCCGACAGGACACCAAAGGGAATTTGTAACAGCGCCTGACTAAAGCCGTAAGCCCCCAAAGCCAGCCCCAGCAGGAACGGCGTGCTACCGCTGTAGTCAGAGCTGTACAGCGCCAGCACCGGCAGCAGCATAAACAAACCAAACATACGGAATGAATAAAGTGCAGCCAGGGAGATAACGACGCGACGCTCAAAGGGAACCGGAGTTATTTGCACGGATAGTGATGCCCAAAGAAAAGAGGCGATTCTAACAAGAGCGGTGAGTGAGAGGCCAGCCAAATACACGATTCCCAACCTCTTCCACAGAAACACCTCTCCTGACAACTTTTGACAAGAGATTTCCGTATAATTGAGCGCTTTGTCTTTCTTTCACCAGCGCAGATGTAAGGTGGTTAATGGATACGATTATCGTAAGGGGTGCCCGCACCCACAATCTCAAGAACATTGATCTGGATATACCGCGCGACAAGCTGGTGGTCATCACCGGCCCCTCCGGCTCAGGAAAATCCTCCCTCGCATTTGACACACTCTACGCGGAAGGCCAACGCCGCTATGTCGAGTCGTTGTCTACGTATGCGCGTCAATTTTTATCCATGATGGAAAAGCCCGATGTCGACCATGTGGAAGGATTGAGCCCGGCAATTTCCATTGAGCAAAAATCGACTTCACATAACCCCCGGTCCACCGTCGGAACCATTACGGAAATCTATGATTACCTGCGCCTGCTTTACGCGCGCGTCGGTGAGCCTCGCTGCCCTATTCATGGAGAACCCCTTGCCGCACAAACCGTCAGTGAAATGGTGGATACCGTCTGCGCATTACCTGAAGGCACAAAATTGATGCTGTTGGCACCCGTTGTGCGGGACCGGAAAGGCGAACACCTCCATATCCTGGAACAATTGAAACGCGATGGATTTATCCGCGCGCGCATTAATGGTCTGTTGGTAGACCTCGATGATGCCCCCAAGCTGGATAAAAAGAAAAAACATAATATCGATGTGGTGGTAGATCGCTTCAAAGTGCGCGACGATCTCAAGCTACGTCTTGCCGAATCCTTTGAAACCGCATTAAACCTGTCCGAGGGCATTGCCAGCATCAGCTACATGGACGGTGAAGAACCTGATCGGTTATTTTCCTCCAAACACGCTTGCCCCATTTGCGATTACAGTTTAAGCGAACTTGAGCCGCGACTATTTTCATTTAACAACCCGGCTGGCGCCTGCCCGACATGCGACGGGCTGGGGGTTAAGCAATATTTTGATGAAGACAAGGTCGTACAGTTTCCTGAAGCCTCCTTATCAGAGGGCGCGATACGCGGTTGGGATAAGCGCAACGTGTACTACTTTCATATGCTGGCGTCGCTGGCTGAGCACTACGGGTTTGATGTTGATACCCCATGGAAAAAGCTCCGTCAAAAGCAGCGCGACGCAGTGCTTTACGGGTCGGGCAACGACGTTGTTGCATTTAACTATGTCAATGATCGTGGCGACATTTACAAGCGAAGCCATACGTTTGAAGGCGTTCTACCGAATATGGAACGCCGTTATCGCGACACCGAATCGCAAATGGTGCGAGAAGAGCTGGCAAAGTTTTTATCCACCCACCATTGCCCCGATTGCGAGGGCACGCGCCTGAGAGTAGAGGCTCGCCACGTCTTCGTTGATGAGCGGACCTTACCGCAAATCACGGAATTACCTGTCGCCGATGCTTACACGTACTTCCAACAATTAAAATTCAGCGGACGCAAAGCCGGTATCGCCGACAAGATCTTGAAAGAATTGCGTGATCGGTTCCGCTTTCTGGTGGACGTGGGCTTGAATTATCTGACACTTAATCGCAGTGCAGAAACCTTATCCGGAGGCGAGGCCCAGCGCATTCGGCTTGCCAGCCAGATCGGTGCCGGGCTGGTCGGCGTCATGTATATCCTTGATGAACCCTCCATAGGTCTGCATCAGCGTGATAATGAGCGGCTGCTTAAAACGCTGACGCATTTGCGTGACCTTGGAAACACAGTGATTGTTGTTGAGCATGATGAAGATGCGATTCGCCAGGCCGACCATGTTATTGATATCGGACCCGGCGCCGGAGTGCATGGCGGCCAAGTAATTGCCCAAGGCGATGTAAAAAAAATCATGGCCAACAAAGATTCGATCACCGGCCAATACCTGAGTGGCAGGCGCGAAATCGCCATACCGGAACAACGTCATCCATTCAACCCAGAGCAGGTTTTGAAATTGATCGGCGCCAGTGGCAACAACTTGCAGGACGTCACCGTCGAGATTCCTGTTGGCTTGATGACATGCGTGACGGGTGTTTCAGGTTCCGGCAAATCAACACTGATTAATGCCACGCTCCATCCCTTGGCCTCGACAGCACTTAACGGTGCGAGCACTCTGAAAGCGGCCCCCTACAAAGCCGTCGAAGGATTGGAATTATTCGACAAGTGCGTTGATATTGATCAAAGCCCCATTGGAAGAACACCGCGCTCCAATCCTGCTACCTATACCGGCATCTTTACTCCGGTCCGCGACCTGTTTGCCGGCACACAAGAGGCGCGCTCACGCGGCTACCAACCCGGACGTTTCAGTTTTAACGTTAAAGGAGGACGTTGCGAAGCCTGCCAGGGCGACGGTGTAACCAAAGTAGAAATGCACTTTCTGCCCGATGTTTACGTTCCCTGCGATGTCTGCAAAGGGAAACGCTACAATCGTGAAACGCTGGAGGTTAAATACAAAGGCAAGAATATTCACGAAGTCCTGGAGATGACGGTAGAAGATGCTCACGCTTTCTTCGAGGCAATCCCGGCGGTTGAAAAGAAACTAAAAACGCTGATTGATGTGGGGCTCTCCTACATTCGCCTAGGACAGGCCGCGACCACCTTGTCGGGAGGTGAGGCACAGCGCGTGAAATTAGCTAAAGAACTGTCGAAACGCGATACCGGAAAAACACTTTACATTCTCGATGAGCCGACGACCGGCCTGCATTTCTACGACATCCAACAACTGCTGAATGTCTTGCATCGGCTGCGTGATCACGGAAATACCATTGTGGTAATCGAGCACAATCTGGATGTAATTAAAACAGCGGATTGGATCATTGACCTTGGCCCCGAAGGCGGCAGCGGCGGCGGTCAAATCATCGCTACCGGCACACCTGAAGATGTCGCCAAACAAAAAGACTCCCATACCGGCAGATTCTTGAAGCCCATGCTGCAATCAGCAAAGGTACGCAATCAATCAACCAAGAAAGTCAGCCCCAAAAAAGTCACCAGCGCGACAAAGAAAAAGTAACCACAGATGGATTGGCCAGGGAGGGCTTGATCGCCAATGACTAAAAACAAAAAAGCCAGGCACTAGCCTGGCTTTTTTGTTTAGTTCGTTTCAGCTTGTAATTACTCAGCTTCTACTGCTGTCTCAACTGACTGAACAGGACGATCAACCAGCTCAACATAAGCCATAGGTGCCTTGTCACCAGCGCGAAAGCCACATTTCAAAATACGAATGTAGCCGCCGGGACGATTTTGGTAACGAGGGCCGAGGTTGCTGAATAACTTACCTACAGCCTCTTTACTTTGCAGACGGCTAAAAGCCAGACGACGATTAGCAACGCTGTCTACTTTAGCCAAAGTAATTAACGGCTCCGCTACGCGGCGCAGTTCTTTAGCCTTTGGCAAGGTGGTTTTAATCAACTCATGCTCAACCAGAGACGCAGTCATATTGCGAAACATGGCTTTACGATGAGAGGCGTTACGATTTAACTGACGGCCACTAAGACGATGACGCATGATACAAACCCTTCAAAATGGATTGCTTAACTGCAATCTCGTTAACCGCCCGCACCGAAGAGAGTTAACGGGCGAACTAATAATGTTAGTCGTTTCTCAAGCTGGCGGGCGGCCAGTTTTCCAAACGCATACCGAGAGACAGTCCGCGTGAAGCCAACACATCTTTGATCTCGGTCAATGATTTCTTACCCAGGTTCGGAGTCTTTAACAGCTCGACTTCGGTACGCTGAATCAAATCACCAATGTAGTAAATATTCTCGGCTTTCAGACAGTTAGCTGAACGAACGGTCAGTTCAAGATCATCTACCGGGCGCAACAGAACAGGATCAATCGCCTCTTCTTTTTGCTCCGGTGCTGATTGTTTCTCACCTTCCAGATCAACAAATACTGCCAACTGCTGCTGAAGAATAGTCGCTGCGCGACGAATAGCTTCTTCAGGATCGATAGTGCCATTGGTTTCCAGGTCGAGCACCAACTTATCAAGGTCGGTGCGTTGTTCTACCCGCGCACTTTCAACACTGTATGCCAGACGTCTAACCGGGCTGAAAGAAGCATCCAATTGCAGGCGACCAATCGCGCGACTTTCATCGTCATCGCGACGACGACTGTCTGCCGGCTGGTAACCACGGCCACGAGCTATTGTCAGACGCATCTTCAGTTCAGTATTGCCAGTAATATTGGCAATAATATGATCCGGATTTTTAATTTCCACATCATGATCAAGCTGAATATCAGCTGCCGTAACAACGCCGGGGCCTTTCTTACTCAAGGTAAGAACCGCTTGGTCCTTACCATGCATTACAACAGCAACGCCTTTCAGGTTAAGCAGGATTTCAATCACATCTTCCCGCACACCCTCTATGTCGCTGTACTCATGCAAAACACCTTCAATCTCAGCTTCAACAATGGCACAACCAGCCATAGAGGACAGCAGGATGCGACGCAGCGCATTGCCAAGGGTATGTCCGAAGCCGCGCTCCAAAGGTTCCAACACCACGCGTGCATGGGTTGAACTGATCTCTGAAACATCGATATGACGCGGGGTCAAAAATTCGTTTACTGCAGTCTGCATAGCCACACCTGTTAGCGGTTTGTCCCTTACTTAGAGTAAAGCTCTATGATGAGGTTCTCGTTAATATCAGCTGGCAAATCGCTGCGATCAGGAACGCGCTTGAAAACACCTTCTTTCTTGTCGAAATTAACATCAACCCACTCAACATGACTGCGTTGAGTAGCAATGTTAATAGCATTTTGGATGCGCAATTGCTTTTTCGCTTTCTCACGAACCGCAACAACATCGCCTTCAGCAACCTGGTAAGACGCAATATTCACAGTCTTGCCATTTACGCTGATAGCTTTGTGGGAAACGAGCTGACGGGATTCTGCGCGTGTAGCACCGAAACCCATACGATAAACAACGTTATCCAAGCGAGATTCCAGCAATTTCAGCAGGTTCTCACCGCTGGCGCCTTTACGGCGGGCAGCTTCTTTGTAATAACTACGGAATTGCTTTTCCAGCACACCGTAAATACGACGTACTTTTTGCTTTTCACGCAACTGAACGCCATAGTCAGAAAGACGACCACGACGTTGGCCATGCTGGCCGGGTGCAGTTTCAATCTTGCACTTGGAATCCAGCGCACGAGCACCGCTCTTGAGAAAGAGATCAGTACCTTCGCGGCGGGACAATTTACAAGTAGGTCCAATATAACGTGCCATTTTCTAAATCCCCCTTAAACGCGACGTTTCTTCGGCGGACGACAGCCGTTGTGAGGAATCGGCGTTACGTCAGTGATGTTGGTAATTTTGTAACCAACATTGTTCAGTGCGCGAACTGCTGATTCGCGACCTGGGCCAGGGCCTTTCACTTCAACGTCGAGGTTCTTCAAGCCGTATTCTTTTGCGGCTTCACCGGCGCGTTCTGCTGCGACCTGGGCAGCAAAAGGAGTACTTTTACGTGAACCACGGAAACCTGAACCACCTGAGGTAGCCCATGACAGGGTATTACCCTGACGGTCTGTGATAGTCACAATAGTGTTGTTAAAAGAAGCGTGGATATGGGCTACCCCATCTACCACCGTCTTTTTAACTTTCTTTTTCGTTGCGGTTTTATTACCTGGCTTCGCCATAGCAATCTCTTCCTAACCTGTTGTTACCGTACTTGAATGACAAACGTAAGCGATCAATTATTTCTTGATTGGCTTACGCGGACCTTTGCGGGTACGAGCGTTGGTTTTTGTACGCTGACCACGAAGCGGCAAACTACGACGATGACGCAAGCCACGGTAGCATCCCAAGTCCATGAGGCGTTTGATGTTCATAGATATAACACGACGCAAGTCACCTTCAACGGTGCGCTTGGCCACCTCATTACGGATCGCATCCATCTGCTCTTCTGAGAGCGTGGAGATTTTTACATCTTCTGCGATACCAGTAGCAGCACAAATCTGCTTAGCTGTGGTACGGCCAATCCCGTAGACATAGGTCAGGGAGATAACCGCGTGTTTATTATCTGGTATGTTTACACCAGCAATACGGGCCATTCAAATTACTCCAGTAACACGTAAATTGTGTAGCGTTGACAGTAGCAACGCCATCCAGCATTCCAAAAAGGCGCGAAAGGATAGCGATAAAGCCACTTGAAATCAATAGCCTGACGAATTTTTCATCAAACGACAGTCAACGCCCCCATAATAGCTATTTGTCGAATAACCCTCACCCCAAAACAACACGCAGGTGGCGAGTGTAGCTCCACCTGCGTATGCATTAGAACAAGCTTATTCTAAAGCTATTTAACCTTGACGCTGCTTATGACGCGGCTCAACGTTGCAGATAACCCGCAGAACACCGTTACGACGCACCATTTTGCAGTTACGACAAATCTTTTTAACAGAAGCACGAACTTTCATGATCCAACCCTAATAACCGGGATCAGCGGACGTTACTGCCGCCGAATCCTTTTAAGTTTGACTTCTTCATCAGTGATTCATACTGATGAGACATCAGGTGTGCCTGAACCTGGGACATAAAGTCCATCACCACTACTACCACAATCAGCAGAGAGGTGCCGCCCAAATAGAATGGCACGTTAGTAGCCACCACCAGGAACTGGGGTAACAAACACACCGCGGACATATAGATAGCGCCCACCACTGTCAAACGTGTCAGCACGCTATCGATATATTTGGCTGAGTGCTCACCAGGACGAATCCCGGGAATATAAGCACCTGACTTTTTCAAGTTATCAGCCACTTCTTTCGGGTTAAACATCAACGCCGTGTAGAAGAAGCAGAAAAAGGTAATCAATCCGGCAAACAGAATAATATTAAGGGGCTGTCCTGGGCCGATAGCCAAAGCAAACTCCTGTAAAAATTCATTTACAGCGCCTTCACCGCCTTGACCGAACCACTGAGCAATAGATGCCGGAAACAACAGGATACTGCTGGCAAAAATCGCAGGGATAACACCAGCCATATTAATTTTCAGGGGCAGATGGCTACTTTGTGCAGCGTAACCCTGACGACCTTGTTGCCGTTTCGCATAGTTTACTGTGATCCGACGCTGGCCTCTTTCTATACGAACAACCAACCAAATAACAGCAAGAGCAATAACAGCGATTACCAGCAGTAACAAGATATGCAAGTCACCCTGCCGAGCACTTTCAAATGCCTGACCGATCGCACTGGGCAAGCCAGCAACAATACCGGCAAAAATCAGCATCGATATACCATTGCCAATACCACGCTCTGTAACCTGCTCACCAAGCCACATCATAAATACCGCCCCCGTTACGAGGGATACGATAGCAATGAAGTAAAACGAAAAGCCTGGCTCTCCACCATAGGCATATGATGAGAAGCTCACGGCCATGGCTAATGCCTGCACAGTTGCAAGAACAACCGTAAAGTAACGCGTGTACTGGTTTATCTTACGACGTCCTGCATCACCTTCTTTTTTCAGCTGCTCCAGAGACGGCGTAACAGCTGTCAATAACTGCATAATAATGGAGGCCGAAATATAGGGCATAATCCCCAGAGCCAAGATACTCATACGCTCCAAAGCACCACCGGAAAACATATTAAACAAACCCAGGATTGTCCCTTGGCTTTGATTAAATAAGTTGGCGATACGCTCGGGGTCAAGACCCGGAACTGGAATGTGAGTACCGATGCGATAAACCACAATAGCCAAAAACAGAAAGCGAAGGCGAGCCCAAAGCTCGCCTAAACCTTTTTGATTTGCTAGCGGCAGATTACCGGGAGTTGCCATTCGCGCCTCTTTTATTCTTCGATTTTTCCGCCAGCAGCTTCAATAGCCGCTTTAGCACCTTTAGTCACAGACAAGCCTTTCACTGTAACTGCTTTTTTCAACTCGCCAGACGCAAAAATCTTGGCGCGTTTGATATTTGCATTAAGAACATCAGCTTGCTTCAGCGTTTCCAGATCCACGACATCACCTTCAACCAGATTCAGTTCTGACAAACGAACCTGAGCAGTAACAAGACTGATGCGAGATGTGAAACCGTACTTAGGCAGACGTTTCTGCAGCGGCATTTGACCGCCTTCAAAACCTGGCTTGACTGAACCGCCTGAGCGAGACTTCAAACCTTTGTGGCCGCGACCTGCAGTTTTACCCAGGCCACTACCGATACCACGACCAACACGCTTTTTCTCGCGAATTCTGCCGGGGGCGGGGCTTAGCGTATTAAGACGCATCTTACTCTCCCTCTACCTTAACCAGATAATTTACCAAATTGATCATGCCACGCACTGAGGGAGTATCTTCAACCTCAACAGTATGGCCGATACGGCGCAGGCCCAAGCCTTTCACACAAGCCTGGTGGTTCTTCAGACGATGAGCTGTGCTCTTGATCTGAGTAACCTTAATCATTTTCTTAGCCATGATGATATTCCGCTATCAAGTAATCGATAACTATCGACTAGTTCAGAATCTCTTCAACACTTTTACCACGTTTCGCTGCAACGGCATCAGGAGAGGCCATTGTTTTCAACGCGTCAAAGGTTGCACGAACAACGTTCACAGGATTGGTTGAGCCATAACACTTAGCCAATACGTTCTGAACGCCTGCAATTTCCAGAACAGCACGCATTGCGCCACCGGCAATTACGCCTGTACCTTGAGAAGCAGGCTGCATGTAAACTTTCGATGCGCCATGACGTCCTTTGGTGGGGTATTGCAGCGTATCGCCGTTCAGCTCAACACTGATCATGTTGCGGCGAGCGGCTTCCATAGCCTTTTGAATCGCTACAGGTACTTCGCGCGCTTTACCACGACCGAAGCCGACCTTACCGTTACCGTCACCAACCACAGTCAGCGCTGTAAAAGCAAAGATACGACCACCTTTAACAGTTTTGGCAACACGATTTACTTGTACCAGCTTTTCTTGCAAGCCTTCGTTGTTGTCTTCTTCTTTCTTGGAGTAAGCCATATCTTAACCTTTAGAATTCCAGTCCACCTTCACGCGCAGCATCAGCCAGCGCCTTGACACGACCGTGGTATTTGAAACCACTGCGATCAAATGCAACCTGGGTGATACCGGCAGCTTTGGCACGCTCGGCAATCAGAGCGCCAACGGCTTTCGCAGCATCAACGTTGCCGGTTTTGCCGCTACGTAAACTTGCATCAAGCGTTGAGGCGCTAACTAACACCTTTGCACCATCTTCCGCAATAACTTGCGCGTAGATATGACGCGGGGTGCGATGAATCGCCAAACGGGTGATATTCAATTCACGAATCTTTGCACGGGCACGGCGCGCACGGCGAAGACGAGATAACTTCTTATCGCTCATAACCTAGGCCCTACTTTTTCTTGGCTTCTTTACGCAGTACTTGCTCGTCCGAGTAACGGACACCCTTACCTTTATAAGGCTCAGGTGCACGAATAGAACGGATCTCAGCAGCAACTTGACCAAGCAATTGCTTGTCAGCGCTTTTAAGTACAATTTCAGTCTGGCTCGGGGTTTCTACCGTTACACCTGCAGGCAGAGAGTAATTAACGGGATTTGAATAACCCAAAGACAGGTTTACAGTGTTACCTTCTGCTTTAGCACGATAACCTACACCAACAAGTGTCAGCTTTTTCTCAAAGCCTTGACTTACACCGATCATCATATTATTGACCAGTGCGCGGGTTGTTCCTGCTAATGCATCTGACTGCTTGGCACCATCACGCGGAGCGAAGGTCAGGACGTTATTATCCTGTTTCACTTCTACATTCGGGTGAATTTCGAGCGCCAACGTACCCTTGCCACCTTTTACGGAGAGACTTTGGCCGTTCAGGCTTACAGTCACCGCGGCTGGTACTTCAACCGGACTTTTTGCAACTCGTGACATGACGATTTCCCAATTAGAATACTGTGCAGAGGACTTCGCCACCCACGCCAGCGGCGCGTGCAGCACGATCAGTCATTACACCTTTACTGGTAGAAACAATTGCGAT
>DATJLH010000177.1:0-9079 GCA_035490615.1 Cellvibrio sp. | reverse complement strand
AGCTGGCTGCGTTGCGCAGCGAGCACGTGTTCACGCCAAAACTGCTGTTTGCTTGTCAGTGGTTGTTCCATCGCAAATACCTTCGTCAGAAAATCTGAAGGAATCTTTGATGAATCCGCCGGCTGTGGCTAGAGTGTGGTTTATCAACCGCTTACCGTGAGACGCGCCCCGGTGCCAAGTTGTACCACTTTCTATTGGAGCTTTGCCTGGGCGCTGCAGAGGCGGTCGAGTTGGCCGAAACCCGAAGTGACTCTGCCAAACCATCAGTAGATCTTCTCGACAGAATATTTGAAAGCGATTTGAGCTATCGGCAAGCTGTTGGTAGAAAAGGAGATGATCTGTTTATCCAAGAGAGTCCAGAGGAGGAATCGGCAACAGTAAAAGGATTGAAAAACATCGATCGTCATTTACGGCAGTTTTCGTACTTTAATCCGAAAGATATTTTGAGCGCATACCAGAAATTGTTAGTTAAGAGGTCGGCCTAGTGGCTTCTGAAGCCTTTACACCATCTGAGCTGGAAGCACTTAATTCTCAGCTCCCAAGTGTTTCGGGAAGCCCAGAGAATCGATTCATTCAGGCCTGCATTTTATATTATCAGAGCTGGCTGAAGGTCCGCGCGTCTTCCAACGTTCTGGATTTACACAACACCCAAGCGTTGGTTCTCATATATTCAGAATCACCGACGGTTGAATCCATCATTCCATCAGAGGATGCCCACCCTCCCAAAAGAGTATTTAAGGCTTCGGCCGCTATCGATAATGGGTTGGTCATATGTAATGAAAACCTCAATACGATCTATCAATGGATTCCGAGCTTTGAAGGGATAAACGAAGCACTGAACTTTGTTCATCAGGCAATAGGCTCTGAGCGGTGTTTCGTCATTATCCTACTGGGGCAACGGCGGATGTTTGTCCACCATCCTGGTCAAGACATGGAAGAATGGTGTAATGAGCCGTATATAATAACCGTCGATCATAATAAAAAAGAAATTACCCCGGATGCCATCGCGGACCAGGTGATAAAATTTCATGACGAATGCACTAAGGCGTATCGCGGTTCTTTAGCAAGATTTATGTGGAACAAAGAAACCGGCGATTTAGCGGAGGCTCCTGAAAAGAAAGTGCAAACCGGCTTGCTCATTCATTTCCGCGCTTGGCTTCAGGATGAGGCGGTGGTGATAGACGAAGAGGTGGACAATCCAAACGGCCGCATGGATATCCGAATTGCCAGGCTTGCTCCGATACCACCGGTGGCGGTCAACACTGTCCTGGAGCTCAAGGTCCTGAAACCATCGGAATCGGCCAATCGACACACCGAATGGGCAATCAGTGGTGTCACGCAGGCAGACAGCTACCGCAATCAGCAAACCGATGCTTGCTTGGCATGCATATTCGACGCGCGAAAAGATAAGACGGTTGCATTGGTCGGCTTGAGGAGAAAGCCGAGGAACTGAAAGTGAGGCTGTCTCAGCATGAAATGGAACTCCCACCGCCGGCGACAGTTCGGCCAAAGAAAAGGAAGGGTGGGTAGGCCTGGAGACTGCCAGAACCTTCGTGGCGCTATATCACTATGTCCAATACCTTTCACTGCTTCTTTTTGAGGGCGCCCTTCAGGTAGTATTTCGGATCTCTTCATGAACGGCTCATCGCATGATCGTCCGGAACCCGGTTGCCATCCAGTTCTATCTATCGAAGTCGGATAAGGCGGCTTTTTTGGCCGCCTGCCGCGCCAGCGATACAACCATGTCGCGGGAGTTCCGCCGATTCGTCCGCTGGTTCATCCAGAACGCGCCGGGCGACGACCGGATCTATCATCAGCCATTCACTCGCATGGACGGTCGACCGTCGCCCTAGGGGGCCATTGCGGGCCAGCCAGGCGCCGCCCTTGAGGACTGGAAGCGAGCGGCGCGAGCGCCAGGCATCGAGGGCGCCGCCAGGCGCCCGTTCCGGCCCAGTATCACCGGTAGAAAGTCCAATGGGTTGGACTAACAAAAAAGGGCCTAACGCAGGCCCTTGATTTTTAAGCAATTTTTATTTGGCTATAAAATGATCAAGCGGCACCTAACCCGCCTTCTTTAGGTGCCTTACCTTTTCCTTTGCTAGTCGTACCCATAGCGCTCTTACGTCGGGATTTTTCTCTTTCGCAGCTTCGATCGTTGCGATTATCTCTAGCGGGTCGATTTTTAAGCCGCTCGCTATCCTTATGCACTTCGTTCGACCTATGGCAATTCGCCCGCTTCTGATTCCGCTGATCTGTTGGCGAGATACCCCTAGCAGCTTGGCCAGCTCATAGTCGCTTTCGATGTTCATCCGGCTTTTGAACTCGTCCAGATAGTTTTCGAGTGTCTTCATTGATGGCCCTTGGTTGCCTTGTTTACTTAATGATATTCGCAGTTATCCGACGGGGTGACGTTATCTAGATAATTTACAGTAATCTTAGTAGTTGACGCTTTCGTATTGTGCAGCTAGTATTAGTTAACTGACTAGTTTACTAGTCAGTCTCATGATTTGAGACACCAAGCCTGCACAATATCTATCCACCGGGAATAAGGTTTCAACTTTAGATGGAAGTCCGCAATAGCCCATATAACTCACCTTTCATCCCCTACGGGGAGAAGGGCGTTTATTGGCTCGGTAAAGAGCATCAGCACGGACACCATAACGAGCACGTCAAGGAGTTTTGCAACTCCAATTCGCTTTGGTCGGATCTTTATTTGGGGCGCATTACTGCCGCCAATGCAAAGCACGGCTTTTCCGATTCTGAATATGCCGAGCTTCACAACTTGTATTTTAAATTTGGCATTCAAGCCGCCGGTCGGCGTCTGGGGCTCGCGTGATAGAAGCGCAAAAAGAATATCCGGGCATGATTGATTGGCTGACGTGCCGCCTGGATGGCGCCTTGCTCGCAGAGAATGTCCGCGAGGAAATTAAAAGCAACACCTCGCGCATTTTAAAAATCGACGCGTCGGGCAATTTGGAGTGGGAAGCGGCGGGCCGTGAAGTCATAAAATCCGATTCGCATCAAGTGGTGGTGAGATTTGGGACTCACTTGGAGATTATGGGTTCGCCGGCTCGCGTTTCTTCCGGCCACAACGTTTTTGGCAAACTCGATATAGTCGAGTGTTGGCGCGATATGATTATTTTTGTTCAGCGTCACTACGGCATAATTTTTCCTCTCAAAAAGGATGAGTGGAAAATAACTCGTATCGACGTTACCCAAAACTATGACATGGGGAGCCTGGAGAATGTTTACCAGGCAATAGAAGCCCTCAAAGTTTCAAAGGCTGGCCGTCAAGAGGCTTCGCCTTATGCCCACGGGGTTATTTGGGGTAAGGGCTCAAAGTATTACAACGGTAAGGGGTATGCGAAGGGCACAGACCTTCGACGCAACGTTAAACGTGGAAAGGCATTTTGCACCGAGGAACAACTTGTTCTGGCAGACCGCATTTTGCGCCTTGAGTACAGCATTCGTCGTCAACGCATGGACGAGATTGCAGGCATGGGTGTTAAGTGGTGGATGTTAAAACCAGAATGGCTAGTTGCTGAGCATGCAAAGTATTTCGACAAGTTCCTGAGTACGCTGGAGGTGGCCGAAGTGGACGCCATTTTTGAGAAAATTATGAGCTGCGTAGGCGAAGGCCCGGACAAAATTAAGAGCCATTCGCAAGCTCAACAAGCGTATGACTGCTACCTCCGGTGTAAGACTGTTGGTCGGCATAAGGCTATGGCGACATATAAGCGCAGCACCTGGTATCACCATTTAAAGAATCTCCGCCTCGCCGGAATCAAGCAGATTGATCTACAGCTAAACAATGTAGTCACTCTGAAAGCGCGCCGGCTAGTGTTGGATCAACCCGTCAGCTGTTGGGCTGACATTAAAACTGCAATAGGAGCATGACCATGAAATTCCAAAATACTCTGACTTTGTTGGGCGTTGTCGGCAAAAAAGGTTCTGGTAAGCTGGACAACGGCCAGGACTGGAAAACCGATCGTGTCGAGCTGCATTTTCTGACCGACTTCGATCTGTCAGACGCTAAGACGGCCGGGCAGACCGTCGTCGTGTACAAGCTTGACGGCTTCGACGCAAATTACGAGCGCGCTCGCGGCTGTGTGGGCCAGCGGGTTGTCTGCGAATTTCAGATGGTCACGAGCACTAAGCCGGGCGCAATGCCGAGGCTCGAACTCAAGGGCTTTGCCCCCGAGCGCGTGAGCGCAAAAGCTGGTTAATTCTATGTCGCCTATGGAGGGATTTATGAAAGTGCGATTGCCTGTTATTCAAGTGCGCGAGACAGATCTAATACCGGTTCGTGCGCTGTCGCAGCTGGAGCTTAAGGAGAAATTTCCAGGTGTGATCATGATTAAAAAGGTCGGCGTTTATTGGACCGGAGTTATCGAGGTTCCCAAAAAATGCTGACGATCGTTTGTGCTGGCACTATCGAGCTTACTGCCGAGGGTGCTGCAACATGTTCAAGTGGTTGGATGACTCAAACGGTTGTCGTGCCATTTGATCCCAGTGCGATTGATCCTTCAATCGTTGCTGCGATGTTTGGAGCGGGGTTCCTGCTCTTTTTTACCCCGTGGGCAGCCGCCTTCGGTTTTTCAAAACTGTTACAAGCTATTCGGAGCTTTTGAGTATGACTACTGCTGACGTTGCAACCATTTCCGGTTCTGTCGACTACGCCACCATTATCGTAGGTATCGCAGCTATCGCTGCTGCCGCCGCCATCGTTTATGTCGCTGTGAAGGGCGGCAAAATGCTGCTCGGCATGGTGAAAGGTGCCTAATCGTAGGCTGGTTAAAAGAGGGGCTTCGGCCCCTTTTTTTGTCTTGGGGTGCTCTATGTTGGATATTTGGTACTGGACTTTTTTCGTCGCTGGATTCGTGGTGGCTGCGTCATGCTTAAGAATGGTTTGACTCTCATTATCGGCGTATTTGTTGCCTGGTTGTCTCCCTCGGCTTTTTCGCAGAATCCCGCAGGCTGGACTATATGGACGTCTCAATATACGTGCGGCGGTCCCCCAGGCGATAATCCTAATTTACTGGCCAATTGTGCTGCCGCGCTTCCGGGGCGTTATTATCAATATGGCAGATCGTCCACTTTGACCTGTACGTCTGGTGGCGTTACCAAACAACGCTATGTCTGTATCTACACCAGTCAAAACCCCTGTCCGGCTCATCAGATTTGGAATCAGTCTCAGACGCAATGCGTTAACCGGTGCGCTGATCCTTTGGTCTGGGACACTGCGACTCAGCAATGTAAGGAACCTTTTTCATGTGACCCGCCAGCCGAAATGATTGGTGATCCGCCCCAATGTATGGAACCGCCAGATTGTAATTTGCAAATGCCTGGTTCGCAGTGGGATACCTATGGTGAAGCGTGCGTCTGTCCGACCGGCACGACGCAAGGGTATTCCGGCACCGTGGGCGGTGGCCTTCAGCAGTCGTGCATAAATCAGAATCCGCAAGAGGGTTGCCCGGCTGGAAGTTATCAAATTCAAATCGATGGTGTGGATCAGTGCTGGACTCCGGACCCGCCAGATACCTGCCCTGAGGGTTCTTATCCTGTGACTATGAACGGTGTCGAACAGTGCTGGACGCCGGACGAGGGTCAAGAGAATTGCCCGACCGGAACTTACTATGTCGAGATCAATGGGGTAGGGCAGTGCTATAACCCTCAGCCAAATATCGACGACCCCGACGACCCGGGTAGCAGCAGTTCAACGAGTTCAGGCGGCTCCAGTGGCAGCACGTCATCGTCCGGCGGAACGGTCGGCGGTGGTGGTGAATTCGACGATTCCCGCATTGTTGGGCGCCTTGATCAGATCCGCAATAAAATCGATTCAACCAATACAAAGCTCGATACCGCGAATGAAACGCTGACCGGAATTAAGGATATTCTCGACGGTGACGCTCAGCCTATGCCGGGCCACTCACAGGCGACGGTGGCAACATTTGCTGGGGTTAACCAAGCGTTTTACGGGCGTCTCGTTTCCTCGCCCATCGGCAATGCATTTTCGGGAGTTTCGTCGCTGGTCAATTTGGCCGGTGCTGAGTGTCCTGAGTTTTCCGTTGAACTCCCTGAACCTATCGGCATCACGGCATCGACGGCCTTGCACTGCGAGGTTTATTTATCGGTTGCATCGGTTTTCTCTGTTGTCATGTATGCGGTGTATGCCTTCACTGCTTTCCGTATTTTTGCGAGTGCTTAACTATGGCTGAGTGTAAATGGTATGACGTGAGCTGCGGCGCGACCTGGTTGCGCGATGAGATGCACCATTTCGCGTTGTGGCTTTATGAATCGCTTCTTGGCGGCCTGGCGTCGATGTTTGAAGCCATTCCGGTCCCGGGCTTTTTTGCCAGCTTGTCGACGATTCAAATTCCACCAGGTGTTGGTTTTTTCGCGTCTGCGTTTGAGATTCCTGCTGGACTGGCGATCATAACTTCCGCTTATGTGGCTAGGTTTTTCCTGCGTCGTATTCCGGTGATTGGCTAATGACAATTTCAGCGTATGTGGGTTTGCCTGGGGCTGGGAAGTCCTATGGCGTTGTTGAGAACGTGATACTCCCGGCGATCAAGGCAGGTCGCCGGGTTCTTACCAATATCCCGATGGTGCGCGATGAGTGGTTGAAACAATTTCAGGCTGCGCCGGAGCAGTTCGATATAGCAGAGATCCCGAAAGACCCCGATTGGTGGCAAAAAAACAATGTTGCCGGCGCCGTGGTCGTTCTCGACGAACTCTACAAGCTTTGGCCGGCGGGACTGACTGCCAAGAATGTCCGCGAGTCGGATAAATCCTTTTTGGCTGAGCATAGGCATATGGTCGACGAATCGGGTTTTTCCACCGAGGTCGTTCTTGTCACTCAGGACCTTTCTCAGATTGCGTCTTTTGCCCGCGTCTTGGTTGAGACGACATTTCGCGTTGTCAAAATGTCAAAGCTGGGCCTGAGTAAGAGTTATCGGGTTGACGTTTATACTGGCGCGGTCACCGGTCCGGCGCCGTCTAAATCCCGCCTGGATCGCCAGATTTTCGGCGCGTACAAAAAGGAGACTTATGCGCTCTATCGATCGCACACCAAGTCAGTGACCGGCGCTGCTGGCAATGAAAAGCGTGTCGATGGCCGATTTAATGTTCTTGGTGGTCTTTCTGTTAAGCTCGGTTTGCTGCTGATTCTTGTGTGCTGCTTCATTACCTGGTTTGGATTTAAGACGGTCGCCAAGGGGTTTGGTTATGGCGATGAGCCCGCGGCGGCGGCCGATCAGCCACCGCATGTGTCGCCGCAGCAGCCGGCAGCTGTCGTGGCTCAGCCTGCAAAAAAGTCAGAGTTCTCTTTTTTGTCGAAGGCTCAGGCAATTATTATTGTTTGGAACAATGGCCATTGGCCGCAGATCGATTATCGATTCAAAGTTGTGTTCGCGGATAACGAGGCGGTTTTTTCCACTCGTGAACTGTCGTCCCTTAAATACAAGCTCAAGCCAATTAATGAGTGCATGGTGTTGATCGAAGGTGAAGACTTTAACCAGTGGGCAATGTGTCCGCGCGAGGCGTCCGAAAAGGGTTGGGTTGAATCGATTGCCACGGGCTCTGACGTTGATACCGGCGCATGATTTCCGGGTTCCACGTGAAACCAAAAACATGAATTTGGCTTGCCAAAAACACGTTTTTGGTTTACACTGAACTTACAGTGTAAGAGGGCGCTTAAATGGAAACCGCAGACAAAAAACACCTGAGCAGTCTTTTCCGGTACGGCCAATTGAAGTCCGTTTTTGTGACTGAGGCGCCGCTTGAGCCTGGCCGCTGGGAAATGGGATTTATTTGTGCAGACAAAAAAACGGTTTATGCTGAGACTCGGCGGGGAGAGGCGAAACAATTCGCCACTCTCGAGGCCGCGCACAATTATGCCGCCGACATTGGTTTTAGGCGGATGGAAATTCGGTGGTCTTGATCAGTAGAATACCTGTCCTTTTAGAATCTACCTCAGTCGCTGGAGCGATAGCCGCAGCGGCTGACTTCGTAAATTAGAACTCCCGCCGCTTGACTTCAGCACAGTGCCGCCTCACCTACACCTGGTAGCCGGAACCTGCTTGGCTCGATCTCCTTCTTGCCCGGTCGGGAACCGGGCAACCGCACCATGGCATCGCGATCCGTGATTGGGGGAGCCGAGGGGGGAACCCCCACGTGCGAGGGAGACAGGAGTCGACCGCTGCTTAAGTGAATCTCGCGCGCGGCCAGCTCACTCGTGCCGGGCGTTCAATTGGTGCTTTGATCTCGGTCTTCGGGTAAAGCGGGTCGAGGCATTGGTGCGGATGCCGGATCCTTATGTCCAATACCTTTCAGTATTTGCTTATGTGGGCCGAGCGTATATAATGTCCGTATCACCCAAAGACCAGCATTTATGCGCCCTCCAAAGCCGTTTCCTCTTTATCCGACGTATCCAGAACTCAAAGAATTGAAGCTTGAACACTATCCGGACCTCAAGGCGTTTCTGGAAACCGGCCAGTCCTGGCGTCAGCAGCACTGGCAATGGGGTTCAAATTTCCTCCTATATATCGGCCGGAATAAGTCCGAACACACGTATGCACGGTTCCGCAATGAAACTGAGCGATTTCTACTTTGGTTGTTCCTCTTTAAAGATCAGCCGATGGGCGGGCTGCGTAAAGCCGATATTCTTGAGTATGCCGACTTTTGTTGGAAACCTCCGGTGACTTGGATTGGGTTTACCACCGCAGACCATTTCTCGTACGAAAATGGGTTTTACACAGCCAATCCCTTGTGGCTGCCATTTCGGCTAAAGCTGCCTAAAAACCGACCAACGGATAAAGAGCCTGACCGCAAACAATACCGACCGTCACAAGAAACGTTAGGCGCTATGTTCACGGCGGTCATTGCGTTTTACAAATACCTGATCAATGAGGAAATCTGCTACGGCAACCCAGCCCAGGTCGCCAAAACCGATTGCCGACATTTCATCGATGACGTTCAGGTCAAGGAAGTCCGCCGTCTGACGGAAGAACAATGGCAATACGTTTTGGAAAGCGCGGAAGCCATGGCGGATCGGGACGGCACCTTCGAACGGGCTCTG
>DATJLH010000176.1:0-29610 GCA_035490615.1 Cellvibrio sp. | reverse complement strand
CACCGCGCAATACCACGTGACCGTAGGTGTTGCCTTTAGTGTGGATGATCGACACCTGACCTTCCGTATTAATACCCAGGAAACGGTGCGGCTTGGATACCGATTGCAAGGCATTGATCGCCACCGTCAGACCACCATCGGTACCGTTCTTGAAACCCACCGCCGACGACAAACCACTCGCCATCTCGCGGTGTGTCTGGGACTCCGTCGTCCGCGCACCGATAGCCGACCAGCTGATCAAATCCTGCAAGTACTGCGGCGAAATCGGGTCCAGCGCCTCGGTAGCGGTAGGCAAACCAATCTCGGCAATATCCAGCAACAATTTGCGGCCGATATGCAAACCTTCCTGAATCTTGAACGAATCATTCAGATACGGATCGTTGATCAACCCCTTCCAGCCCACAGTGGTACGGGGCTTTTCAAAATAGACGCGCATGACGATATAAATAGTATCGCTCACTTCCTCAGCAAGCTTTTTCAAACGTTGGGCATAATCTTTCGCCGCCTCAACATCATGGATAGAGCAGGGGCCGATCACGACAAAAATACGGTGATCCTTACGATCCAGAATATTGCGAACAGTAGCGCGGCCTTGGGTCACAACGGCACGGGCTTTATCGGTCAAGGGGAGTTCCTGCTTGAGCGCAGCGGGCGAGATTAACAATTCCTGAGATACCACGTTGAGATCGTCTACTTGTGCGTCTGTCATTACATGCGTCCGTCGAAAAGGGTAAGTACGCGGCTATTCTACTGAAAAACTGGCGTTCATTGTGGATGTTTTTATCAATGGAATATATAGGGTGTGACAATCAATGAAAGTATTTTAATAGTCATTGTTGTGGGTCTTGCCTGCTCTTTCCCTCCGGACCTACACATAAAACTAACGCTTATTCAATGGCACTGAAGGAGTATGGGGTAGAGGGTTCGGGACCATCGGAGGCATGGATGCCGACGTTGAGCCTACAGGGAAGTATTCACGGCGTGTCCCGAACCCTCTACCCCATACTCCTGCCCCGCAAAATTTTTTCACTTCCCTGTCAACCGATTCCCCTCGACCCCGTTAATACCCCTGAAAGCGCGAAAAACCTCTCGCGTCGTTAACAAAACCACCAGGAGAATCACCATGAACAAATCCATCTTATCAATTGCACTGGCCCTCACCGTCGCCGCCACCAGCGCCCAGGCCGAGCGACGCAACATCCTCGACCGCACCGTCATCAACGCCACCGCCAATGGCAGCATCACCCGTCAGATCGAACGCCGCCCCACCGACAGTGGTGCAACCCGCGAAGTCACCCGCACCAACGCCCAAGGCGAAACCGCCACCCGTAGCAGCGCCATCGTGCGTGACAATGAAGTCGGCGTCGCCACGCGTACAGTCTCCGGTGTAGCCTTTGATGGCACATCCTATGCCGGTGAGCGGGTAATCAGCCGCACGGAAAATGGCCTGGAGCGGGTGAGTAACTACAGCGACTCTACCGGCAATAGCCACTCCGGTTCAGGTTCGCTAACCGTTGATAAAGAGGCGGGGACTATCAGCAAGGAGATGTCAGCGACGCGCACCAATAGTGAAGGAGAAACCACCAGTGTGTCCGGCGATAGCTTGCTGGCGCGTACTGATGACGGGTTCACCCGGACGTCCAGTCATACCGACGCGAATGGCAATACGCGCACCCGTTCGGCGGATGTCAGCATCAATAAAAGTGAGGGTAGTTTGACCAAATCGGTGACGGCGTCCGGACCCAATGGCCAGGCCAGTACGACCACCAGCGTCAAACGTGAACGCAGCGTGGATAGCGCGGCTGAGTAAAGCACGGGGCGCGGCAGGCAGCTGTCGCGCCCGGATACCTGGGGAAACAGTACGGCGCGCGCAACAGAAATAGTCGCTAAACTGTCGGTCAACGAACGATGCTCGTTCAATCTCACTTACGGAACCAGAATGCTTGCCAGAATCACACCCATCAATGCGGCAACCGCTGAACCGGAAGGGCAACCGCAAACCATGGATGGTTTTCTCGCTCAGGTAGAGCGGCGCGCATATCGCACGGCATTGATGACAACCCGGCGCGCGGCGGATGCGCTCGATATTGTGCAGGATGCGATGTTGCAACTGGTGCAGTATTACCGCACCCGCCCGCAGGAAGAGTGGCCCTTGCTGTTTCAACGGATCCTGAATAACCGCCTGATGGATTGGCACCGGCAGCAAACACGCCAGCGCAAATGGTTTTGGCAATCAGCAAGGGCAGACGATGATGAGTCCGATGATCCCGTGCTGGCAGTCGCTGATGAAAAGGAGATCAATCCGGCCGACTTATTGGCCCGGGCGCGGGATGTGGAGCGGGTGATTCAGGTGCTGGAAGCCTTGCCTCTGCGCCAGCGACAAGCCTTCACACTGCGCGCCTGGGAGGGCTTTGATGTGGCGGCGACGGCGCAGGCAATGGAATGCAGCGAAGGCAGTGTGAAGACCCATTATTTTCGTGCGCTGCACAGCTTGCGCACCGCATTGAGTGACGATGAACCATCACAGCGGAACAACCCCGGCGGAGAAAACCCATGACTAACGATCCTCATCAACCCACGAGCGAGCGCGACGAGCAGCTCAGTCGCCAGGTGGCGGACTCGCTGGAGCGCAGTCTTGATGATCTGGACGAGCACACCCTGGCGCAATTGGCGCGAGCGCGGCGCACGGCGATCAACCATCGCTCCTATAAACGGGAATGGATGGGCGGCCTGGCAGTCGCGGCCAGTGTGGCGGCGTTGGTTGTGGTACCCATGGTTGGTCAGTTTGACCAGACCAGTCATCAGCCGGATGACCTGGACCTCAACATGAGTTACTTGCAGGAAGATCCACAAATGCTGCTCGACATGGAGATGTTATTAGCCATCGGGGAGAGTGACATTGAAAGCTAAGTACCTGCATATCGGTTTTTATTTGTGCTTAAGCGGCTCCGTCGTTTACGCGGCAGATGTGCAAGCACCTTCCGCCGAATTCTGGCAATACATGCTGGAATTCAGCAACGAAAAAGGGGAGGTCATCGACCCCATGGAGTTCGCCCAAATGCAACAACTACCGGACAATGCGGACGCAACCCGAGCCGCAGACTCTTCAACCAGCAATCCGCACTCATCAGTCGCTGCGGAGGAATGATCGCCATGAAAACTTTTACGCTGATTATGATCTTGTTAACCGGTATCAACTGCGCCTGGGCGGCTGAGGATACCGACTGGAAAAACCTGAGCGCAGAACAGCAACAATTGCTGCAGGCGATGCAACCGCGCTGGGATTCGCTCCCGGTTGAGCAGCGCCAGCAATTGCTGGTACGTGCGGAAACATTCCAGACTATGTCACCGGAACAACGCCAAAACCTGATGAACCGCTTCCAGCGTTGGCAGCAACTGTCGGATGAAGAAAAAGCAACGCTGCGGGCACGCTATGAAACCTTTAAAAATTTGTCACCGGAACAACAGGAGGATTTGCGCAAGCGTTTCCAATGGTTCCAGTCCTTGCCAGTGGAACAACAGGATGCCTTGCGTAACCGTTGGCAATCCCTGACCCAGGAACAACGCGATCAATTGCGCGAACGTTTTCGTGATCTTAATCGCGAACAGCGTCAATTGACTCGCGAACGTTTACTGAACCTGCCGCGTCTGCGGCAATAACCTTAACCACATTGAATGTTCGGGAGTGAAGCTCACTCCCGATGACGAGTTTTGTTCAAAATTTCTGTAACACAGGAGTTTCACCATGAATAACAAAATTGCTTCCTGGAAATATTGTTTAACCTTGGGTTTGGTTTGTGTAAGCACACCGACACTGGCGCAAAGCGATGACCTTGTGCACTGGGGGATGGACGTGCGCGCACAACGCGAACACCAGAGTTTCGACAACAGCGATGCCGACCTGAACACCATCAGCCTGCAGCCCTATGTGCAGGCGGGCAAATGGGACATCAGCCTGAGTCTGCCCTGGCAAAGTATCGAAGGTGAATATTTTGTTAACGGCTTTCAACCAACGCCATCGCGCATTTGCCAACGATTAAATTCGCTGACGGATTTGCAGCGTCAACTACTGATCAATCGCGGCCGGGTAACCGGTGAACAACTGGATTATTGTGACCAGCAAACTACAGAGCCGGAAGCGGTGAGTGATTCAGTGTCGGGCATGAGCGATATCTCCCTGTTCGCGCGCCGTACCACGCAACTGGATGACGCCGGTATTTGGCTGGGCAGCATCGGCCTGGGTTACAAATGGGACAATGGCGACGAAGATACCGGGATCGGCAGTGGCACCCGCGATACCACGCTGGATTTCACCTTGAGTGGATTGCAAGGCAATTGGTTGGGCTATGTGGCGGTGGGTTATGTATGGATTTCCGGAGGCGTGGCTTACTCGGAACCGGGCGATGAAGAAGGTGAAGTGATTAACTACGGCTACGACAACTACGCTTATGCCACGGTTGACGGCGGTTATAAGTTCACGCCTTGGTTAACCCTGGGTGCCAGTGCAAACACCCAGCAAGCTTACATTCCCGGTGGCGAGGATGTGGAGTGGTTGAGTGCCTACGCCAATGTGCGGTTGTTTGAAAAATTTCGTGTGCGGGCTTATGTGAATGATTATCTTGATATTGCGGGTTACCCAGAGCAGGAGTTCGGTGCGAGTTTGACGTATTCGTTTTAATACCGTTTTAGTGTCGGGTTACGTGGCTGCGCCACTAACCCGACCTACGGCAGTCTTTCTCACCAGTAGGTCGAATTAGCGGCGTAGCCGCGTAATCCGACATCACCTTCTCACAATATCCCCTTATTCCAACCCTCCATCACACCTCCCGAAGACTCCTACGCCATTTATTCCGCCTAAAAAAATTTCCTACCGGTTGTCGAATCCAGCATCTACCATTCGACTAGGTAATGAGTTTTATCATTGCGTGCCTGAAGCGCGTTAACATTAGCCCCATAATCAAACGAAAGAGGACAACACAATGAAAGTGATGGTTATCGTCAAAGCAACCCCCAGCTCTGAAGCCGGCATTATGCCCAGCACCGAATTATTGGAAGCCATGGGAAAATACAATGAAGAACTGGTGAATGCCGGGATCATGCTGTCCGGCGATGGCTTGCAGCCCAGCTCAAAAGCCGTGCGCGTACATTTTTCCGGTAACAACCGCACCGTGACCGACGGTCCTTTTTTAGAAACCAAAGAATTAATCGCCGGCTTCTGGATGTGGCAAGTCAAATCCATGGAAGAAGCTATCGAATGGGTAAAACGCTGCCCGAATCCCATGCTGGAAGATTCCGATATCGATATCCGCCCGGTGTATGAGCTGGAAGATTTCGGTGATAACGTCACCCCGGAGATCGCCGAACACGAACAAAAGCTACGCGAAAAACTGGAAAAACAATCCTAGGCTTATTAATAACTTGGGTTTGTCATCCCGTAGGTCGGATTAGCGCAGCGTAATCCGACACCGCACTACAAAAAAACAAGTCGGATTGACTTCTTACAATCCGACTTATTTTTCTGCAACATTGTCCTCACCCTTATCACCACTCCACCTCAACCCACCGGTTCTCCTTCAACCCCGGAAAATACAAAGCCGTTCTCGTCTCCCGCCCATCCATCGCCGCAAACCATTCACGGTAGCGCGCCAATTGTTCGCGATAGTTGTCAACTTCCTGCGCAACAAAGTCCGCTTCGGTCTGGTTCTGCAGGGGTTCACTGCTTTTATAATCCACAATCCACCGCACACCCTCAGCAATAAACGTGCGGTCGATAATCGATTCACGTAAACGATCACTCTGTTGGTACAGCGCCAGCTCACAAGCACTTTGTTCGTGGGAATGATCCAGCAGCCATCGGCCTTTAGGATCGTATAAAGTGTGCTGCACCGCGTGATAAATACGTTCCATGGCCTGGGCCAATTCCGCACCCATCCAGCCGGATTGACGCAATTGAATCTGCCAGAAAGGTGTCTGGCTGTTTAAATAACGCGTAACATTTTCTTCAGTTAATCCATGTACCTGATTGCGCTCGGTGATCACTTGCAGCGCGCGATGGATCAGCGTGCCGGTGTGGCGAGCCAGGCGATTGCTGCGCGTCTCCGGTTCCGGCAGATTTTCATCATCATCGTACTCATGGCCGCGATAATGTTTGAGCAGGCTGACATCGGTGAGCTGAGGCAGTTGCCATTCCGGTGTCAAACGCAGGATGTGTTGTAAACCCGGTTGCGCAATTGCCAGGGTTAATTGCTGGGCGGGTGGTGGGGACTTTACCGATAACAATTGCGCGTCTGCTTTTACCTGTTCCCAGATACTGGCCAACAATGCGTTTTTGTTGGGCGTTGCGAGGGCATCATCTTTTTGTTTTACACAGGCCAATAAATGCAAACGTTGTATCGCGCGGGTACAGCCAACATACAACAGACGTGTTGATTCGTAAGCTTGTTGTTTTTCTTTTTCGGCGCGCATAAACCGGTAGATGGGGCTGTGATCTTCACCGGTGGCGGCCAACGGGCCGAGCAGTAACTGGTTTTCGCCCTGGGCGTCCAGGCGTTCCTGCCACATCAGCAATTCGTTGTCGTCGCGACGTGGCAAACGATCCAGGCCCGGAATAATCACCGTATCAAACTCCAGGCCTTTGGATTTGTGGATGGTCATCACCTGCAAGCGCGGGTCGGCGTCGGCGCGCGGTTTGGCAAAGAGTTTTTGTACTGCTGTGTCGAACGCCTGCCAATCGCGAATACCGCCGCCTTCGTCGTGGCGTTCAAGCAGCGCAAAATAACTGGCCGCGTTCTCACTGTCGTTGCTGTCGAGCAACACCGCCGGCCCACCCAGCGCCAACCATACGCCTTCGATCCACTGGCGCAATGGCTTGCGTCGCCGTTGACGCAACGCGGATTGCAGAACCGTCATCAATCGTGCGAGTAATTTTTTTCCTGCAGCACTTAAGGAGTCGATATGAAGGTGGTGTTGCAGTTGCTGCCAGATCACCGGATAACCACTTTCCTTGACACGCGGGCTGAGTTCGCCGAGATCGGCATTGGCCAGCGCGTGGAGATCGTGCAGGTTCAAACCACACCAGGGCGCGCGCAGCAATGCAAGCCAGGCGATACGATCCTCGGGATGCAAGAGCGCACGGGTCAGCGACATCAGGTCCACAATCGCCATGCGGCTGGCGAGACTGTCGATATCGGTGGCTTGCCAGCGCAATCCCGCCGCACTTAGCGCCGGTAAAATTTGTGCGAGGTGCGTGCGGGTGCGCACCAGGATAGCAACCGTACCCTCCGGATTATCGCGGTGCGCCTGTTGCACCAGTTGCACCACCTGATGTGCTTCGCTGTGTTGCGCGTCCTGTTTCCCTTGAAGACTGTCTTCGTCGTCTTCGCTCTTGTCACCGTTGGTGTACGTGCAGGCAAAAAAAGTCACTGCGGTATCGGGCAAGGGTTTATTGAATGCAATGGACGGTGAATATCTCACCGCGCCGCGACTGATATCATCCTGCGGTGGAAAAGCGCAATGAAAGGTGCTGTTTACCCACTTCACGATCTCGGCTTGTGAGCGGAAATTCACACGCAAATCCAACGCCTGCAAATCCACCGTACCAATGCCGCGCTGGCGCGCATCGAGAAATAAACCGACATTGGCGTTACGAAAACCGTAACAGGATTGCATGCCGTCGCCCACAATAAATAAGGTCCGCCCATCGCCGGCTTGCCAGCCCGCCGTGAGTTTTTCCAGTAAGCGCAATTGTGGGCTGGCGGTATCCTGGAATTCATCCACCAGGATATGACGGATGCGGTAATCCAGTTGCAGCGCAATATCGCTGGGGGCATCGTCGTCACCCAGGGCCAATAAAGCGGCCTGGGAAATTGCGCTGTAATCGGTAGCGCCGAGTTGTTTAAACACCAGGGTTAGTTGCGCAACCAGTAAGGGTAAGAGGCGCGTCAGGCTGTCGAGCAATTGCCATTGCGCATCTTCGTAAACCGATGTGGGTAACCCGCGAATGCCGTGCAGTAATTCGGCACATGCCGGTTGGGTTTCCTGCAAGGCGCCGATCAAAGCTGAAAAACGTTCTTTCAATGCGGCGCTTTCTTTGCCGGGTGGAAAGCCTTCATTCTTGGTCAGGCGCGCACGATAGCTGCCGGTGTTGGTTAACAGCAGGTCAGTAAACGCCACCCATTGTTCCACCGCCTTCGGTTCACACAAAGGTAAGCCGGTGACGCCGAGTAAATGACGGATGCGATGTTTTTGTGGTGTTTCCTGTTCCAGATTGGTAGCAGCCTGATCAGCGATGGCACAGAGTTCGCTGGCATGTAATTGCAAACAGTGTTGTACCTGTTGCAGGTGTTCGACAATAACCTGATGCAGGGTTTGTTCAAGGTAATCCCGCGCGTGTTGTTGGCGTGCCTGCAATAACACTTCCAGCCATTGTTCGCGTTTGGCGAGCAGCGCGACGAGCAAGTTTTCGATGCTGGCGAGGTTGTTGTCGAGATGGCGCAACAGACGTGCGAGGTCGTCGCGCAACGGGGAATCCTGTTCCAGCAAATTAAAAAATTCGCGCACGGCCAAACGGTAAGCGCTGTCTGCGTCATCCAGCGTGTCGGGTTGTGCACCCAGGCCGCTGGCCAATGGTAATTGTTTGGTGATCGAACGGCACAAACTGTCGATGGTCTGCACACGCAAGCGCTGCGGACTGAACAATAAATTCCATTGCAATTCCCGGTCGCGTTGCAACACGGCGCGTGCGAGAGTCCAGGTCAGGCGTGCATGGGGGTTGTCCGGCTCCGGTTGCTCCGCTGCCTGCCATAAAGCTTGCAGAATTCGGTCCTGCATCTCGCCGGCTGCTTTGCGGGTAAAGGTAATGGCGAGCACTTCTTCCGGTGCCTCGCAATGGGCGAGTAAGGTTAAAACCCGTTGTGTCAACAAGCCGGTTTTGCCGGAGCCGGCGGGTGCAGAGACCGCAAAAGATTGTGTGGGATCAAGGGCCGCGCGGCGTGCGTCGATATCCGGTGGTGCGTCGGGTGCAAAACTGGCGTGGGGCAAGTGTTCGAGGTTCATGCTTGCTCCTCCACGACGGGCACCTGGCCTGCCTCCAACAGTTCACTGACCGCGTCCATCTCCAGCACGCGGTTGAGTGGTATTAAATCCGTTGCGTATTGCATGGCAGCCTGATCTTTAAAATCAACGCGCGCGTCGCCCGCGATAAAATCTCGTGCGAGTTGTTGTAAGCAAGCCTGCCACTCAGCGAGTTGTTCCGGCCATTCCAGTGGCGGTGGCTGGATGCCGTCATGAGCCACCGACAATTGGCCGGTGCCAATCCACTGCGCAGCTTTTGCATTGATTTGTGCAAAGGCAATGGCGGCTACCGGGGTATGATGACTCACGGCATAAAGCGGCAGTTGCGGTTCGTCGGGACGTTCGCCGAGCCAGCTTTTTGATTTGGGTGAACCGGTTTTGTAATCAATTAATAACAGTTCGCCGTTTTCCAGTTGATCGATGCGATCAATACGCAGTTGCAGGTTCAAACCGGCAAAATTCACGCTGTGCTTTTCTTCTATGGCAATCACGCTAAACGGCGGGCGCGTTTTTTCCTGTTCCAGCCACTCATTCAACAAGCGCGCGAGCCGTTCCTGCTCCAATGCGCAATAAAAGCTTCCCAGTTCTGCCGGGCGGTGTTGTTGCACCGGACGTATGGCCTCGGCAGCGGCGGTGTTAATTAACTGTTGTAACTCATCGGCAGACAGCGCCAGCAACTGGTGAGAATTGCCCAACGTGCGCCAGATAATGGCCAAGGCATCGTGCAACATGTTGCCGCGTTCAATGGCAGAAAACCCTGCCACGGGTTCGTTGATTTGTTCGGCACCGAGGCGCAGGCGTGCAAAGGCATTAAACGGACAGGCGGCCTGCTGCTTAAAGAGATTACTGCCACCGCGCACGGGTTGGTCATTCAATAACAGGCGCGGGCCGTGAGCGCTGTGCACCAGTTGCCACTGTTTAACCGCTGCAATGGTGTGTGCGTTTTGTTGTGTGCAATTGCGGCTCGCCGGTACCAGCGCCGTGATCGCAGTTTCGGGTATATCGCGAATTAATGCGCTGGGCCGCAATTCATTTTCTGCATCGCTATGCGCAGAACTGAACACCACCTGTGCCGCGCAATGACGATAATTTTCTGTCAACGCCTGGGCAAAGATTAATTCGCGCTCGGCGCTGGCATGAGGCATCTGGTGATCCCGTTGCAACGACACCGGCAGCAACGGATTGGGTGCAGGGACCGGCGGCCACTGGCGATGATGCAGGCCCATCACCCAGCAATGACTGAAACGCAAACCGGCACCTTCCAGTGCACCGAGGATTTGAATGGGCGAGTCCGGGGTTTGCGCCTGGAAGGGCGTCTTGCCGGCGAGGTTGCGCAGTTGTTTCAAGGCGTGGTAGTGATCGAGCCGTAAACCGGTGCTGTCGAGCGTGGCAAATTCATCCAGTACCTGATGCCAGAGTTTAACTTGTTGAAACTCCTGGCTATCAAGACGGCGTGTGCCGGGCCAGTTCAACAAGGTTAATTGTTGTTGAAAAAAATCCACCCAGTAGGCGGCGGTATGTTGGCCGAGACTGCCGCGGCGCTGGTTTTCCAACGCGATCAAACCCGCAGCAACATTATCTGGCGCCGTGACTTTTAACGCGTCACACAGTTTGCGGCAGTGGTAACGCAAATCTGTCGCACTGATCATAAACTTGCCTTGCCGGCGTAACGCGTCACACACCCCGGCACGCAGCGTCCATTCATTCTCGGCATCGCCAAAAAAAGGTGATTGCAACAGATCACACACGCTGTCCAATTCCCAGGGGCCGCGCGTGAGGTTGAGTAGCTCCAGTGCGGCGTGAATAATCGGCGTGGCGGCGAGCGGGGTACCGGCAGAAAAATTAAACGGCAAGGTGTAACGCGGTTTGTCCGGCATCTTTGCGAGCGGTTCAAAGACATCGGTGAACAAGCGCTCTACTTGATCGCGACATTGTCCGAGGTTGGGCACGATGATTCCGATCACCGCATCCGGATTTTCTTCCAGTATCTGTTTAGCCCACAGCGCCGCCGCGCCGATTTCTGTTTCATCATCAACCGTGCTCACGCGATCAATGCGATTATTCGTAATGCGATGGGGCGGTAATAAACGGATCTCCGAAGTGGCCTGGTGTAACAGGTGATTAATCAACGGCGGAATATCATCAAAACCTTGCAGATAAATACGCGGCGGGCGTGACAACACGCCCTCGGCAAAAGCGTTGCCGATAATGTCGTAGGATTGTTCTTCGGTGATTAATTGCATCTGCGCAAGGCGTGTATTGAAGTCACCAGACCAACTCATGAAGTGCAGGGTATTCTGATTTTCAAATGCTGTTAAATCAGCCTCATCTAATTGCCACAAGGCGAGGTTGCGCAAGGCACTGTCCGCGCTTTGGGCGAGGGGCTCCGGTTGCAGCAAGGCGTCGCTGACACTGGAATGCGAGATGACTTCTTCCCACAGGTATTGCCGTTGCAAGGCGCTGGCAATCATCACTTGGCTCGGTGCGTACGCCTGATCCTGCAATTGGTACCAGCATTCCCGCAGCCACTGATTCAGCGGATAAATAGCTGGCGCAGCCCACACCGTTTTGCCCTGCGTTTGTTGATACACGCCATAAGCGCGCAGGATGTGATTGCGCAGGCGATTGTTGGCCGTGAGAATAATGTCGCCGTCATGCAAGGCGGGGAGCAGGGGAGTGATATCAAATAATGCAGCGACCATGCCGGAACCTGTGCAAATCATCGATTATTGGAGTGGCGTTATCATCGCACAGCACTATTGCCATGGCTACGCCCTCCGGCGAAGGCTACGCCTGTCAGCACTCGCAGGTAGTTTCCTGGTGATGCTTTCAGCAGGCCACAATCTCAATATTTTCCAGCGCAAAATCACGCAACGCTGTACGTAATAATTCTACATCGCGGGTCGCCTTGGTGAACAATGCCAGATGGCCGTGACGAACATCGGTATGAGCAACAGGCGGTTGTTGCTGCAACAGAAATTCCACACGCCGGGCGATGGCCTCGCCGGAGTCGATCAATTGAATTCCCTCCGGCAAGCTGTGGCGCAACTCATCTTTCAATAGGGGAAAATGGGTGCAGGCAAGCACAATGGTGTCCAGTTCTGCACTGCGTGGTGCGGTATAAAAAGGCGCAACAATCGCGGCAATTTTTTCCGGTGCAATGATTTCACCGCGCAATTTTTGTTCGGCCAGTTGCACCAGTTCACTGCTGCCGACAGAGATCACCGTGCAGTGTGCCGCGTGTTCTCTGATCAAGTCATGGGTATACGGTCGAGCCACGGTCGCCGGTGTGGCCAACAAGCCAATGACTTTGCTGCGCGATTGTAAGGCGGCCGGTTTAATTGCCGGCACCACACCGACAATCGGTTGGGAGAAATGGCTGCGGATGTGCGGTAATGTCAGCGTGCTGGCGGTATTGCAGGCCACCACAATCATATCCACCGGGCCATAACCTTGTTCAATATGCTGCAACAATGCGTGCAGGACCTGATCAACGCGCGCAATTAACTCGCTTTCAGCTTTTGTGCCGTAGGGAAACGCGGCGTTGTCAGAGGCGTAAAGGTATTGGCAGTGGGGTAAGCGTTGCTGAATTTCATGCATAACACTGAGGCCACCCACGCCGGAATCAAAGACGAGGATGCGCGGCTTGTGCTGTATGGCGTTCATTTAGCGGATTAATTTCCCTGGGTTTTAAAAAGTTTCTGGTGCTGCTCACTGGAGATACCCGGCGATGGCTCGTTTAATGTCTGGCGGGACAGCAAACCGGCAATGGCAAAATAATACTTGCGATCTTCGGCAGAAAAAATATCCATGCGTGCAATGTCGTAAGCGCGCAGCAGCGCCGTGCGCGCACTGTCATACAGACCCAGTTCCCACAGGCACTGGCCGAGACGCAGGTGGATAAAGGGCGCTTGCGCCATCTGCGGGCAACACAATGCAGATTGCAGTGCTTCGCGGCCCGGCTGGTATTGGCCGGAACGAAAATAGCCATCGCCAATGGCCGTCAATACCCAGCCGGCTTCAACCCAATCGGTTTGCGGCTTGGGCAGAAGCAGCCAGGCTTGATAGAATAGCCGCAGCGCTGCCTTGTAATCACCGGCATCGTAATGCTGGTATCCGGCAGCACAAAGCTGGCGGATCTTGCGGGTGAGCGCGGGATCGGTGGAAGACATGATACCTTGAACCAAGGGATACGTGGGATGGCGATTGTATTGGGCCATTCACCCGGTATACAAGCGCATCCACAGATTCAGTGAACTACCGCACCAAAGCGCGCCTCGCTGGCCGGATCACGGCCAGTATTCCGGCACCGGCCGATAACTGCAATAGGAAAGACCTTTGGATAATCACACTATCATCTTGCTGGCCGCCGCCTTCGGTGGGCTATTGATGGGCGTTTTGCTCAGCGTATTGCTGTTGCGTCGGCGCATCGACGACGCCGTCTTCAGCCGTACCCGTGAACTCGAGTCCGAACTGGCGAACCGCCAAAGCACGTGGGATCTGCGTGAAGCGGGGCTGACCCGCGAGCTGGATTACCTGCGCAGCCAGCAGGATGAATTAAAATCCCTGGCGCGCGAGGGCGAAATCCTGCGCGCGCAACAGCAACAACAACTGGGCGACCTGCGGCAGGAACTGGCGGCGGCGCGCGAGAAATTGCAATTCCTGGGCGATGTGCAACAGCAGTTGCGTCAGAGTGAGCAGGCGGCCCACACAGCGCATAACGAATTGACGGAGTTAAAAACCCGCCTTGAACAGGAACGGCGCAACTTTGCTGAACAACTCAAACTCTTGCAGGATGCCAAACTGGATTTGGGCAAAGAATTTGAAAATATCGCCAATAAAATCTTTGATCATAAACAGCAACAATTTTCCAACAGCAGTAAGAGTCTGCTCGAAACCACGCTTGACCCACTGCGCCTGCAACTCAACGAGTTTCGCCGCAAGGTAGAAGACGTCTACGAAAAAGAAACCGCTGATCGCAACCGGCTGGCTGGGCAGGTGCTGGAGTTGCAAAAACAAACCCAGAAAATCGGTGAAGATGCGGTCAACCTCGCCCAGGCTCTCAAAGGCAATTCCAAGGTGCAGGGTAATTGGGGTGAGGTGGTGTTGGAACGATTGCTGGAGCAATCCGGCCTGCAAAAAGGCCGCGAATACGACACCCAGATCAGTTATACCAGTGAAGCCGGTAACCGGCGTATGCCCGACGTTATTGTGCATCTGCCGGAGAACAAAGACATCATCATTGATGCCAAGGTCTCTTTGGTGGATTACGAAAAATACTGTAATACCGACGATGACCTGGAACGCCAGCGCTATTTGACGGCCCATGTGGCGTCCTTGCGTAATCACATCAAGCAACTCAGCATCAAGGATTATGAAAAACTCGACGGCGTAAAGTCACTGGATTTTGTGTTTATCTTTGTGCCGGTTGAAGCGGCCTTTCTGCTCGCGTTGCAACATGAGCCGGGCTTGTCTCATGAGGCTTATGATCGACGCATCATCTTAGTTAGCCCTACCAATCTGCTGGCGATTCTGCGTACGGTGGAAAATATCTGGCGCTACGAAAAACAAAATCGCAATGCCGAACGTATCGCCCGCGATGCCGGTGCACTGCACGATCAGTTTGTTTTGTTGCTGGATTCCCTCGACAACATCGGCAACTATCTGGACAAAACCCGCGAAGCCTACGACACCGCACGCAAGCGTTTGCAGACCGGGCGCGGCAACCTGGTCAAACGCGTGGACGATATCCGCCGTCTGGGTGCAAAAACCAAAAAGCGTATCAATCGCGAATTGATCGAAGACACACCGCTGGACGACGAGCAATTGCTTGAAGAGCTGCCGGACGACTTGCCGGATGAGTCGACCGAAAACGACAGTGATCCACGCCCGGAAGACACCATCTGACAAGAGGTTTACCCATGAGTCTTGAAATCATCCTGTTGGTTATCGGTTTGATTATTGTGAGCATCCTGGCGGCAATTGCCGGGGTACTGTTGTACAAAGTGCACAAACAAAACCAGGCGCAGCGTCTCTTGCTGGCGGAGAAAGAACAGGCAATCAGGGAACAGCGTGCGCATATCAATCGCAGTATTCAGATCCTTGCCCAGGCTTCCCAATCCGAAGATTTAACGTTAACCGAAGCCAGCATTCGTATTTCTGTATTACTCGACAGTCTTGGTGTGGGCGATGACGTGCGCGAAGAGTTCTCAGCGTTTTATCAATTGCGCAGCCTGACCGAGCACATCCCGATCCTGGACGGCTGGAAAAAATTAAGCCGCAAGGAGCAGATGCAATTTGATTTGCAGCGCATGAAGCACGAAGCCAGTTACCGCGACTTTGTGCTGGATGCGGCGGTGCGCATCAAAGGGCGCGAATTTTAATTATTGTTTGCGCCGCAGGATGGCACCACATTCAAGATGGTGGGTATAGGGAAATTGATCAAACACCGCAAAGTCGGTGATGTCGTGGGTTTTGGTGATGGTTTGCAGGTTTTCCCGCAGCGTGTCGGGGTTGCAGGAAATATAAATAATATTGTCGAAGCCCTGGGTAATATCGGTGGTGAGCGGGTCCATACCCGCGCGCGGTGGATCGACAAAGATTGTACTGAAATGATAGCTGTCCAGGTCAATATCTTTGAGGCGATAAAACGCCCGCACTTTATTTAACGCCTGGGAAAATTCCTCACTCGACATACGCGCCACTGCGACATTGGTGGCCTGGTTCAGGTTGATATTGTAAAGCGCGGAATTGACTGAGCTGGTCGCCACTTCCGTCGCCAGTACACGATTAAAATTCTGTGCCAATGGCAAGGTGAAATTGCCGTTGCCACAGTACAGCTCCACCAGATCACCGCCAAAGTGACGGCTTTTGTTTACCGCCCACGCCAGCATATGTTCGCAAACCCTGGCATTGGGTTGGGTAAAGCTGGCTTCAACTTGCTGGTAGTGAAAAATGTTATTGTTGACCTGGAGAGTTTCAATTACATAATCCCGGTCAATCACTTCTTTTTGCCCGCGACTGCGGCCGACGATGGCGATGCCAAGCGTCTGGTGAAGTTGTGTTGCGGCTTCCCGCCAGTCGTCTTTCAATTTTTTGTGGTAAACGAGCGTGACCAGCGCCTGACCGCTGAGCGTTGTCAGGAACTCCACCTGGAACAGGCGTTGTCGTAACACCGGTGTACCCTGGATAGCAGCCAGTAATAACGGCATGAGGTGGTTAATCTGCTCTGAACCGACCGGAAAGCTCTCGATCAGGTAAGGCTTGCGATATTCACCGGGTTTGAACATGGCATAGCTGACCGTTTCGCCCTCGTGCCACATCTTGAATTCTGCGCGCATGCGGTAATGTTTTATCGGCGAGCGAAACACGTCGATGGCGGGCAATGAGAATTCAACAAAATCCTGCTGTAAGCGATTGAGTTTGTCGGCAAGTTGTTGTTCGTAGGCTTCGGGCGAGAAAGAATCAATAGTCATGCAGGTCATTCATAAGAGAGGGTGGAGCATAGTTTAGTCAACAATGTTCGGCTAACAATGATAACGGTAAGGTGCCGCGTAAGGCGGCATAGTGCCGCCCATGATACGCCAGATTGGTCAGGAAAGCCCGCCGCCACCAGGGTTGCATCAGGGTTGTTGCGTCGTGCATTTACCCCATTCGCAGCTGACCAGCGAGACAGGGACTGCGCCGCAATAGGACGCGTAGGCTTCCTGGGGCCATTGGTTGTGCAGCACAATAAATTGCCCTTCAGGGCATTCCTTTTTGAATTCTTCGAATAACACAAAATAGGAGCGACCATTCTCACGCTCGGTGGTGACGTCTCCTGCGAGGCTGGGCACCGGCACAACGCGGGTGGTATCACCGGTATATTGTTGTTGCAGGGCTAGCAGGTCTGCACGCGCCTGCTCGCTCGCAACCAGGTCCATCTCCTGCTGTGCCAGGGTCTGAATGCGTCGCACACAGGTTTTTTGCTGGTTGGTGAGGGTCCGTTTTTTGAGGTTCAATTCATCCGTCGCACGTTTTTTAGCGTTATAGGCCAACAACACCGCTGCTAACGAAATAGGCTGGCCGTTATAACTGATAGCTTGTGAACCAAATTGCCGGGTGTAGTAGTGATCTGCGGCAATAATGGCCGGCCAGTTTTTATCGATCCAATCCTGTTGCACCGTAATGGCTTCAAGCTCAGCCTCGCCCCCCAAAGGCGTGCACTGATTAAATAAGCTGCTGACGTAGACCGCCTTGGTGAGGATATCGGTTGCCAGATCGGTTAACTGACGCGGGTCCTCCGTGGGGGTTACGGCAGGTTGTTGTGCGCAACCGGAGACCAGGGCGATGGCAAGGATCAGGGCGAATAAGAGATGGGCAGTTATCGTTTTCATGCTGAATACTTCTATTGTTTTCATGCTGATGCTTCCGGGTCAGGCGGTTTTATCGGGTAAGGGCAAACGAATCGTAAAGCAGGTTCCCTTGCCCGGCGTTGACTCCACCTCAATCTTGCCCTTGTGGTGCTCGGTGATAATGAAATAGGAAACCGATAAGCCCAGACCCGTGCCTTTGCCCACTTCTTTGGTCGTGTAGAAGGGTTCAAAGATATGGTTTTTAACGTTGTCTTCCATGCCTGGGCCATTATCTTCCACCTCAATAACCACGTAGGAGGCTTCCGTGTAGGCGCGAATAGTAATGGTCGGCTTGAATTGTGGTTCGGCATTGTTTTGCAGGTCGCTGGCCAACGCCTGCCGCGCATTGCGTAGCAGATTCAGGATGACCTGCTGTATTTCAGGAGCCGAACCCATCACACCGGGCAAATCCGTGCTGATCTCCTTGATGACTTTCGCAGGCTTAACTTTACGTTCTTTGGATTCACCCGTGCTAATGCTTAACTCAACACTGTGATCAATGACACTTTTCAGATCCATCAGACTGGTATTGCGGTTACTGATGTGGGAGAACTCCAGCATGTTGGTGACAATCTTGGCTGCCCGTTCACCGGCTTCTTTAATGTCATCCAGAAAACTGTAGATATTGCGTGCGCGCAAATACTCGTGCACTTGCTCTACGCTGATGCCCAGGTTTTTCGACACATCATGGTTGGACGCCAACTCCGGTGAGGTGCGCCGATAGATATTTTGCACACTGTGCAGGATTGCCCCGATAGGGTTGTTGATCTCGTGGGCAATACCCGCCGCCAATTCCCCGAGCGACAACATCTTTTCATTCTGGATCATCCTGTGTTCCAGCTTGACCCGCATGGTCACGTCATCAATACGAATCACCGCACCAATGCCCTGGGCCGCAATCAACGGATAAATAGTCATGTCGGTGTAGCGTGCTTCGCTGCCCTGGCCCTGTTGCATGTTTTCATTGACCAGGGGCACGCCGCTTTCAATGGTTTTTTTAATGGTGGCCACACTGATCGGGAGGCTGGGATACACCTCGTTCAGATGGTGATGCAGGGCTTCATCGGGAGAGATACCCGTGTTAAATGCCGCTGATGCATTCCAGTGAGTGACATAACCCTGGTGGGTAACCCCGATCAATACCGATGGCATGGAGTTAATCATGCTGTGCAAATAATCCTGGGTTTCGCGCAGCAACAATACCGTGGCCTCGTGCCGCGCAATCTCATCCTGTAAACGATTGTTGGTTTGGTGGAGACTTTCGGTGCGCTCGGCGATCTTGTGTTCAAGTTCCCGCTGGGATTCTTTCAGGGCTTTACGGGCGCGCTTGTTGTTGAGGCGACTGCGTTGCAAACCGATGATCAACAAACTTTGCAGCAGGAACATCAAGGTGATCACCAGCCACAGGATATTGCTGTAACCGCTGCTGTCTTGTGGGGCGGGGCTGGCCTGTTGGGCGAAGCTGGGCAGGGCACTGAAAAGGCACCCGGCCAGGACAAACCGGCTGAAACATGGCCTGAAACAATGGCCAATCCGCGGAAATAACGAGGCGAGGGTCCCGGGCAACAGGGTTGGAAAATTTTTGGACATAGCACCACACAGAATTGAGCGGACAAGGTGCCACATTCTACTCAGCAATGCGGAAGAAAACTAACGTGCAGCAGACGGGCATTATCGACCGGACAGCTTACCGTGGCGACCACTGGCGGCGGCGTAGAATAAATAACCCGCTATCGCGTGATTTGCGAGAAAAATCAGCAACTTGTGGGCAGTGGGGGCAGTTTGCATAAAAGTGTTTGACAAGGCATCTGAATTCGGTAGAATGCGCACCTCTCAACGGGGGCGGTTAGCTCAGTTGGTAGAGCAATGCCCTTACAAGGCATGGGTCACAAGTTCGAGTCTTGTACCGCCCACCACTTCGTTACTGAACGACGAAGGTAGATTGAGAGTTTTGCGGACCGGTAGTTCAGTCGGTTAGAATGCCGGCCTGTCACGCCGGAGGTCGCGGGTTCGAGTCCCGTCCGGTCCGCCACGAATTTTTATAAAAGCCTCGCCTTCGCGAGGCTTTTTGCTTTATCCCGCCAGTTTTCCTTCATTGCTTCCCGTTTTGGCCATTTTGGCGGCCAAATAATCCACACATACATGGAATTGTCATGATCGGCCATTAATCTGGGATCACTGGAGTAGATTTTTGGAAAGGAATCCTTTAGCTTCTGAATTGTCACATGACCACTGGCTGCAAGAAGTGCAACCCGTGAACGTTAACCAAGGAGCATTACCATGCAAGACTATATCGAAGATCTGCTGGATGTCATTTATGACGAAAGCGACGATGAGATAACAGAGGACTACTCTGATATCTGATGCGAGTGAAGCAGCCTGGTGCTGCGCGCTCGCCCGTTTCCCCCCGCCGTTCTCCCTCCCTGATCCTGTTCCGTTAAACCTTCATCTATAAGCGAAGCTGATAAACTGCTGAGCGGTTCACAGCAAAAACCCGACCTGCACACCATAATTTCGTCGGTCAAGTCGCAAATCTTGCGGATTATGACTCCGTTAGAGTCATCCAACCGCGCGGGTTTAATATCTGACTTATACTGATAAGCATCCAAAGCTCCCCTCACAGCGCAGGCTGGATCGATTTTATGCAAACCCAATCCTCGGAACAGTTGGAAGCAGTATTCCTGTTCGACGGCGATCAGATATCTCGTGAAATGCTTTACTCGGAGTTTGAAGCGATTCTCGATGGCTTTATTCCGGTGCCCGACTACGCAGGCCGGCTGGCCAAGGCTGTTTACGTACGGATTAATTCCCGGTTGTGCATTACTGCTGCGGTGTTCTTCGTACTCGAATTTGATGTCAAGGGGATGATCGACCGCCGCTGGAATGTGCCCCTGCAACAATTGGCCGAGGCTGCCGCGCGCGGCCCCGACCTGGGTGCGGGAACCATACGCCTGGCCTGTTTCAGCCAGTGTCCTATTGAGTGGCAACGCAAGAATCTGTGGGACCCGCAAATGCAGCCTGGCTGCAACAGCTTTGTGCTGATGCGCAAAGCCGTCAAAAGTAATCGCCTCGGCTTAATTTTTAAAACCGCTGCCGCTGACAAGGCCGCCGCCCTTGAAGCAGAACAGCGCGCGCAAGAACAGCGGCGCGAGCAGAAAATCCAGGAAAAAATCCAGCAGAAACTGCATCAGCATTATTCCCAGGAATTGCGCGACCGGCTTGCCCATGTAATCAAAGAGCAACGTTTACGTATTGCCACCCTTGAGAACCAGCAGAAACTCAAAATCCAGGGTATCCAGCAAGAGCACCAAAAGCGTTTGCAGTCCTATCAGCAGGAATTACTGGAATTAAAAAAATCCCGGCAGGAGCTGGATGAGCGCAATCGAACACTCAAGGAAGACCTGGATGTACAACTGCAAAAACTGGATGGGGTGCGCGAGTATTTCAGCCATAAACTGAAAGCGGCGCAGATGGATGAAACCAGCCAGATCCAGGCCTTGCAGGACCATTTTGCGCTGGAGATGGAAACCCGGCTTAAAACCGTAACCGCAGAGCTGCAGGAAAAACTCGATATGCGCGAGGTAGAGCTCTTCTACCGCCACGAGCAAGAGAAGAACCTGCGCGATGAAATTGCCCACCTGCGGCGCGAAAACCAGGCGCTGCTAAATAATGGCAGCGATCAACTGCTTGCCCGGCTGGCCCGTGCGGGTATCAACTTTGTGGCCTTTCATCCGGGGGCCGGCAATATCGCGATCCCCCTGGATGACATGAGCCGTTACCTCGACAATCCCCAAGCTTACGTTGCTGCCAAGTGTGGTGTGACGGAAACGCTCTACGCCGCCTGGCTCGCCCATTACCAGACGCCCCGCTGCAACGGCACTGACCATCGCGGACAGATGTGCAACAAACCCCTTGCACGCGTCGCTACGCCCTCGGAATTTCACGAAGGCGAAAATGATCGTTGCGATCAGCACCAGGTCTTGCCCCATCAATTGGTTGCCGAGCGACGCTGAGCGAGCCGGACGTAACGATTGATGATAGAGGCTGGCATGGCTGGTGTTGAATGTGATGTATTGCATCAGCGCGCGCTGAAGGTGCCCCTGCAAGCGATGCCTTGGTCGGCGGTTAATAACCGGGGTATCGAATTGATTGTGCGTCGCGATGACCTGATTGATCCATACCAGAGCGGCAACAAGTTTTACAAACTGTTCTATAACCTGCAGGCGGCCAGGGAGCAGGGATTTAATCAGCTCTTGAGTTTCGGTGGGGCCTATTCCAATCACCTTTACGCGCTGGCCGCTGCAGGTCATTCAACCGGGATAGCGACGATCGGTGTGGTGCGCGGGGAGCGTCCGGCGCAGCTCAGTCCAACCTTGCAGGACGCCGAAGCCTGGGGGATGCAATTATGTTTTGTCCCCCGCACCGCCTACCGGGCCGACAACGAGGCATTATTGCATCAGTTGCGCGCGAGCTACGGCAACTTCTTGCTGGTGCCGGAGGGCGGTAGCAATCTCCTCGGTGCGCGCGGCGCGACCGCCATGGGCTGGGCGATAACCCGGCAACTGGGTGATGCCTTTGATGCCGTGTGCGTACCCTGTGGTACCGGCAGTACTCTGGCCGGCCTGGCCTGCGGCTTGCCGAGGGGCAAAACCGCTCTGGGTTTCTCGGTGCTAAAGGGGCTGGGCAACCTGGGGTGTGAGATCAATCGCCTGTACCAGACGTTGAACGCTGACACAGATCCTTGCTGCGTAGCAGGTGCGCAGTGGCGACTTATCAGCGGTTATCACGGCGGTGGTTACGCCAAAAAATTACCGCCGGTGTTGCGCGATTTCTGGCGCGACTTTGAAGCCGAAACCGGCATACTCCTGGAACCGGTCTATAGTTTGAAGATGTTTTGGGGTATCGCCTGTCTGGCGGCTCAGGGTTATTGGTCACCCGGTACCCGCCTCGTTGCGGTGCACACCGGTGGCTTGCAAGGGCGCCGGGGTTTCTTGCCGTCACGCGTGTAATGTGGTGTTTTTTACAACAGCACGGGTTTCTGGTAACAATCTTTCAAGTGACCTCTCAGCAGCCGCGCTGTCCAGAGGTTGCGATTATCCGATGGTAAAAATGCCGGGGCATAAAAACCGGACGTGAGAGGCAAGGTCGTATCATGCACGCACATAAAAACACAGCACCCGACCGTATCGAATTCGATCTGAATTTGACGCGCACCCTGGTGCCGCTTAAAGACATGAGCGAAAGCCATTTGCTCGCGTTGCTTGATGACGCCGCTGTGGACGTCGCCTTTGCCGGCCAGACGTTATTTTCCAGCGGGCAATACGACCGCCAGCACATTTATCTGTTGCACGGCGACGTGGCGCTGGTCGCGGAAGACGGGACCAAGACGTTAATCAAAGGGCGCTCAACATTGATGCCCATCGCGCATCACCAACCCCGTTTATGTACCGCAGTAGCAGAAACCGATTGCAACCTCTTGCGCATCGACAGTGAGCGCCTGGACAAACTCCTCACCTGGAGTGAGGTCGCCGATTACCTGCAATTAATTATTTCCCGCCAGCGCGACCTGGACGAAGATGTGGATTGGATGATGACCGTGTTGAAATCCAATTTGTTCTTCAAGGTTCCGCCCCACAATGTCGAACATATTTTTGCGCGACTTACCCCTCAGGTGGTGTACTCCGGCGATGTGATCCTTCGCCAGGGCGAAGTAGGCGATCAGTGCTACTTCATCAAGGAAGGCGACGCCGAAGTGACGCGCAACATTGACGGCAAATGGCAACATATTGCAGATATCAGCGTGGGGCGCTGCTTCGGAGAGGATGCCTTGGTGAATGAAACCGTGCGCAACGCATCGGTAACCATGCGCAGCGATGGCGTATTGATGCGCCTGGATAAACAGGATTTTTATCGGCTCCTGAAAGAGCCGGTGGTGGCGACACTGGATCTCAATCAATTTGAGGCAGCGATCGCCGAAGGCGCAGTGGCCGTGGATGTGCGCAGTGAGGAAGAATACAGCGAGCGTCATCTTGTTCGCGCTGTGAATATTCCTTTGCGGGTGCTAAGCATTAAATCGCGTTTGTTAGCCCAGGATAAACTGTATATTTTTTATTGTGACACCGGCCGGCGCAGTCGCGCGGCAGCACATTTGTTGGCTCAGCAGGGCTACAAGGCATTGGCGCTGGTGGATTGTGCGCAATTGTTCAGCCAGTCCCGTTGGGAGTCCTTACTGGACGATCATCACAATTATGTGTTGCGCGATGGTGTATCAGTCCAGGGCCAGTGATCGGGCACCACAAAGCCGCGCAAGGTTTCTTTCCATATCCCGTTGTCTTTTGTCATGGCCGCGATTAACTGCGGCCGATGCTTATCCCCCACCCAGTGACTCAGATACGCCCGCAGACTATCCCGCGCAATCAGTGCATGGATATCATCGGTTTGCGCCGCCGATAACCACAGGTGGCGCGGCAGGATCATCCAATAATGGGTTGCTTCCTTACGCAGAAAATCTTTCAGATACCACCACCGGCCTCGCTGATGATGCGGGTGTGCATTGTGCGGCGCAGATAGCGTGTGATGAGCAGGATAAAAAAAATAGCCTTGCAGACAAATTGCGCTGCGCCAGTGCGGATCGTGTGGCGTCAGCGCGCGCAATACTGCCTGGCTGGCATCACTGAACCGCAAGGGTAATTGGTGATCCAGCAAGCGCGCCATTTTAATGTCCAGGCGATCATTGCAATTGGGGCCGATCCAGTGTGCCCATTCCCCGGCGGGGTGCGCGGGTACACCCAGATAAAATTTCACGGCCGTTTCGATATGCCACAGGGTGTCATCTTCCTGCACGATAAAATCGAACGCGCCCAAAGTTTGGCCCTGTTCGGTAACTTGTAGATTGTGAGCCAACAACCGGTAACGGGGATGATGTTGCCAATAAAACCGCCAAAGGGTTTCGTAATAAATGCCGAGACGCGTACTTTTCAACTGCGCAAGTCCGGTAAGCAGGGCGTGGGGGTTGCGGTCGAGTTCGGCGAGCCAACCTGTGTCGAGCATGGTTTCCGTGGGCCAGACGCTAATCTGCTGCCCGGGTGTATTAACCAATGATGGCAAGTCAGCCAGGAGCGGTGCGCTGGAACAGCACCAGGCAAGGTCGCGCACAACCTGATGTTGAAACAGCATCCCGGATATTCTTTGGCGGTTGTGAAGTGAAAGTGTATGCATACACGGCGATTATGTAAGTAACATGCATGCCAGACAACGATAATCTGGTTATTACTGCTCCCATCGATAGAGGGCGGTGGAACCCGCGCTTTTTTCAATCGTCACAATCGGCGAAGCCGTTATAATGGCTGCCTTGTCATCCCCCTGAAATGGATACCCCATGACACACTTTTCGACTGTCGGACTTATCGGTCACCTCAACAGCGAGCGCGCGATCTACTCCATCAAACGGTTGATCCGATTTTTGCAGCAACGCGGCAAGCACTTTGTCCTGGAGTCCGAGACGGCGGCCTTGATTACCGACGTGCACCTGGTGGAAGGCGCGCAACAAATTGTCGGTATCGATGAACTGGGACAAACCTGCGATCTGGTCATCGTGGTCGGTGGCGATGGCAGCCTGCTGCGCAGTGGGCGGGCACTGGCGAAATACAACGTGCCCTTATTAGGGGTGAATCGCGGCCGACTGGGGTTTCTTACCGACATCACTCCAGAGGATATTGAAACCCGCGTGGAAGAGGTCATGAACGGCAAGTATGTGGTGGATAACCGCTTCCTGCTGGATATGACGGTTATGCGGCAAGGGGCTGCCGTCGGCAGCGGCGATGCGCTGAATGATGTGGTGCTGCACCCCGGCCAGTTTATTCACATGCTGGAATTCGAGCTGTATATCGATGGCCATTTTGTTACCAGCCAGCGCTCCGACGGGATGATTGTCTCAACGCCCACCGGGTCGACGGCCTATGCGCTCAGTGGTGGTGGACCGATCATGCACCCCAAGCTGGATGCCATCGTCCTGGTGCCGATGAATCCACACACGCTGAGCAGTCGCCCGATGGTGGTGGCGGGCGATAGCGAGATCAAAATTATCGTGGGCGAACACAATACGGCTGTGCCGATGGTCACCTGTGATGGCCAGACCCACGTCGATATCAGTGCTGCTGACGAAATTCATATTCGCAAGAAACCCCACACCCTGAAGCTGATCCATCCGCTGAACCACAATTTTTATGAACGCTGTCGCTCCAAGTTAGGCTGGGGTGGCCATTTGCTGAACCATTGATCTATGTCGAGTGATTCCGCCACAGACAGATTACCGCCAGTATCGGGTTACGACCTCATCGGTGATGTGCACGGCTGTGCCGTCACCCTGGGGCGCCTGCTGGAACGGATGGGGTATCACAAAGTCGGTGGCGTTTACCAACACGACAAGCGTCGGGCTATCTTTGTCGGCGATATCGTGGACCGCGGCCCACGCATTCGCGAAGCCTTGCACCTGGTGCACGATATGGTGGAGCGGGGCAGTGCGCAGATGGTTATCGGCAACCACGAGTTCAATGCCATTACCTACTGCACCCCGGGGCGGCCCGGCAGCGGCCGCGATTACCTGCGGCCCCATGTCCCGCGCAACACCCGCCAGATTGCGGAAACCCTGGAGCAATTCGCCAATTATCCGCACGAATGGAGTGCCTTCATTGACTGGTTCAAGACATTGCCGCTGTTTCTGGAGGTGGATGGGGGTGGGGATTTCAGCCCGTTTCGCGTGGTACACGCCTGTTGGGATGCCGCGCTGATCGCGCGCCACCGGCAGCGCTACGGCAGTGGTCACATCGATATGGATTTTATCCACGCCTCGGTCGAGCCCGGTACGCCTGAGTCGCGCACCAAGCAGCGACTTACCGGTGGAGTTGATCTCCCTTTGCCGCCCGGTGTGAGGATTGTGTCCAACGACGGCTATGAGCGCAGTGCCTTTCGGACCAAATTCTGGGTACCCCGGCCCAAGACCTACGGCGAGTTATTGTTTCAGCCGGACCCCTTGCCAGAAGACATTGCGGCAGCGTCTATCAGCCCGGAACATCGCGGGCAGATGGTCAATTACGACGCTGATCAACCGCCGTTGTTTGTGGGACACTACTGGCTCAAAGGAAAACCGCAGCCCATCGCACCGAATGTGGCCTGCCTGGATTACAGTGCGGTGAAATACGGGCGCCTGGTGGCGTACCGGATGGACGGCGAAGCCCATCTGCGCGCACATAAATATGTGTGGGAATATGTAGACCCTTAAGGGTTGCGACGATTTGTTTACTATCAATTGACCGGGATACCAAGACTGAATGTCGAACTGGATTGCTGTAAAACATCTGCCGCTGGATCAGGATCTGAGCGAACTGACCCGTTTCCTGCAACGTCGCGGCCTGAATTTCCGGGTGAGTGAAGAAAGTGGGCGGCAGGTCATCGCCGTGCAAGACCCGCAACTTGTCGAACCCCTGGATCAATTGATCGACGACTTCTTGCGCGGCGACGTGCAATTACCCACAGAAGATTCAGCCGCAGAGATCATTGAGACGCAACCCAGAGACATTCCCTTCTGGATGACGCCGATCACGCTGGTGTTGATTATCTTCAGTGGCATCGGTGCCCTGTTAACCCACACCGAAACCGGACAAGTGTGGGCCATGTGGTTTTTGTTGCTGGATGTCGCACCGGATTTACGCAGTTTTATGTCGCTGGACGACACCCTGGCCAGCGGCCAACTCTGGCGATTGATCACACCAGCCTTCCTCCATTTCGGTTTGTTTCATGTGTTGTTTAACAGTTTATGGATGTGGGATCTCGGACGGCGTCTGGAACTTGGGCTGGGGAAAGGCCGGTATGTTTTGTTCTTTGTGATCACCGCCATTGTGGCGAATCTCACCCAGTATTTTTGGGAATCATCGCCCTGGTTCGGGGGGATGTCCGGCGTGGTTTACGCGCTGGTGGGATTTTTATGGATTCGCCAACGACTTGCACCGCACCCGTTATTCGCCGTGCCCGCCAGCATTATCGGTTTCATGTTGTTTTGGCTGGTGTTGTGTATGACAGGTATTGTCGATCAATTTATTGACGGCAGTGTAGCCAACGCGGCGCACTTGGGCGGATTGGTTGCCGGGATGCTGCTGGGTGCCGTGTCCGGCATGTTAGCGCGCGGCAAGCCCACGGATTCAATAACGCTATAGTTTTTTGCCCCTCAGTATTTTTTTGGAATGGCTTATGGATGTACAACAACTTCTCTCCAGTTTGACCCCGGATATTTACCGCAACCTCAAACGCGCGGTTGAATTGGGCAAGTGGCCCGACGGTAATCGCTTGTCAGCAGAACAGCGGCAGTTATGTATGCAAGCGATGATTGCCTATGAACAACAGCATTTACCCCCGGAACAGCACACCGGTTATATCGAACCGGAGCCGCACACGCACTGTGGTACGGATGATCATGACCACGACCACCCGGATGAACCCAAACCGCTGAAATGGCTGTGATGGTTTTACTAGCCGATATTTTTTGCAAGCTGCTACTCAGGACATTTCTATGAACGCCAGCCAACAACCCCAAGCGATTCACCTGAAAGATTATCGCGTACCCGATTACGTGATCGATAAAACCGAACTGCATGTCGATCTCTATGAAGACTACACCATCGTCACCAGCAGGCTGAATTTGCGCCGGAATCCTGCGGCTGGCAGTGACGCTGTGCCGTTGGTGTTGGACGGGTGCGAGATGACACTGCGTGCCATCGCCGTTGACGGCCGCACGCTGGCTGAGGATGAGTATCAGGTAGATGAGGAACATCTGACGCTGCTCAATCCGCCAGCAGAATTTGTGCTGCAAACACAAACGGAAATCAAACCGCAATTAAATACCTCGCTGGAAGGTTTATATAAATCGCGCACCATGTTTTGTACCCAGTGCGAGGCAGAAGGCTTTCGCAAGATTACTTATTATCTCGACCGTCCGGATGCGATGAGTGAATTTACCACCACCATCGTTGCCGACAAGACGCGCTACCCGGTGTTGCTATCCAATGGCAATTTAATAGCGCAGGGCGAAGTGGAAAACGGTCGGCACTTTGCGACCTGGCATGATCCGTTTAAAAAGCCCTGCTATCTATTTGCGCTGGTGGCTGGCGACCTTGAACATATTGAGGACCGTTTTACGACGGTGTCCGGACGTGAAGTGACCTTGAAAATCTTTGTGGAAGCCAAGGATCTCGACAAATGTGACCACGCCATGACGTCATTGAAAAACGCCATGCGGTGGGACGAAGACGTTTACGGCCGCGAATATGATCTGGATATTTTTATGATCGTCGCCGTGGACGACTTCAATATGGGCGCGATGGAAAACAAAGGCCTGAATATCTTTAACACCGCTTGCGTTTTGGCCAAACCGGAAACCACCACCGATGCGGGTTTTCAGCGCGTGGAAGGCGTAGTGGCCCACGAATATTTCCACAATTGGTCGGGCAATCGCGTCACGTGTCGCGACTGGTTTCAATTGAGTTTGAAAGAAGGCTTTACGGTTTATCGCGACGCCGAATTTTCCGCTGACATGGGCTCGCGCACGGTTAAGCGGGTGGAAGACGTCAGCTTATTGCGTACCGCTCAATTTGCGGAAGATGCCGGGCCAATGGCGCACCCGATTCGGCCGGAATCCTATATTGAAATTTCCAACTTCTACACGCTGACGATTTATGAAAAAGGCGCAGAAGTGATTCGCATGTTGGCCAATTTATTAGGGTCGGAAGATTTCCGCAAAGGCACGGATTTATATTTCGAGCGCCACGATGGCCAGGCGGTTACAACCGAAGATTTTGTAGCCGCATTGGCCGATGCATCAGGCCGCGACCTCACGCAATTCAAGCGCTGGTATTCACAAGCCGGTACGCCGCGTTTACAGGTGACCGACAGCTACGATGAAGATGCCCGGGAATACACCCTGCACATCAAACAAAGCTGCCCGCCCACGCCGGAATGCCAGAACAAGTTGCCGTTCCATATTCCGGTCGCCATGGGCTTGCTGGGCAGCGGTGGCAACCTGCCGTTGAAAATCAAAGGCAAGGTACCGGATTTTGAAACCGCTGATAACACCCACACTGTGCTGGAATTAACC
>DATJLH010000175.1:0-2681 GCA_035490615.1 Cellvibrio sp. | reverse complement strand
CTTGTTTCGGGATGTATTTCGCGCGGCCCTGGGGGTGATGTGTCTGTTGGAAATCCGCCGCTACGGCAAGCATTTAAAACACAATTATTCCGACATCGATAAACTGGACCTGACCTGGTTGCGCTTGCTGGTGATCGGCTTCCTCGGTATTCGGGTGTGGGCCGTATTGGTGGCGGTGATGGTGATCCTGTCGATTATGTATGGCGTGTCAGTGGATTTTGGTGCGGCGGGATTATTCGGCAATTACATCACGTTTATTCTGGTGAGCGTGCTGATCTTTTTTGGACTGAGCCATTCAACGGTGTGCGAGGGATTGGAAACGCGCACACCGGAGGCGGAGAGCAGCAAAGAGGAAACCGGCAAGGATAAATTCAAGCCGGAGATGGCAGAAACCCTGAGCCGTTGGATGGAAGATGAAAAACCTTACCTGATTCCTGCGCTAACGCTGGAAAAACTGGCCGGGCAATTACGTGTACCCTCACGCACCTTGTCCAATGTTATTAATCGCCATTTCAACTGTAATTTTTTTGAATTCGTTAATCACTATCGAATTGAAGAAGCCAAGCGTCTGTTGGCAGACCCGCAGACAGCCGACAAGAACATGATCGACCTTATGTACGAGATGGGCTTTAACAGCAAGGCAACCTTCAATGCGCTCTTCAAGAAAAAAGTCGGTATGACACCGAGTGAATTCCGCAAGCAGGCCAATCAGTAATAGATAGAGAGCAACAAGGACAACTATGTTAGGTTTGATTCAACGGGTCAGGCGCGCCTCGGTTGAGGTAGATGGGAAAGATGTCGGTGCGATAGATCAGGGGATATTGTTGCTCCTCGGTATAGAAAAGACGGACACCCAGGCCAGTGCCGACAAACTGCTCGACAAGGTGTTGGCCTATCGCATCTTTGCCGATCAGGACAACAAGATGAATTGCAACGTGCAACAGATCCATGGCGGCGTGCTGGTGGTTTCGCAGTTCACTCTCGCTGCCGATACTCGCAAAGGGCTACGCCCGAGCTTTTCTTCAGCGGCACCGCCTGCACAAGCGGAGCAGCTCTATGAGTATTTCGTCGCGCGTCTGCGCGAACGCCATCCGCAGGTTGCCACGGGCATCTTTGCTGCCGATATGCAGGTCAGTTTGATAAATGATGGGCCGGTCACATTTATGCTGCAAGCCGACTGATTTTTACTGAACCTTGGCTGGCAAATTCCATCGAAACAATACCATTGCATTCACCACGCGTTTCGCTGGTAGTGGAAAGACATCTTTTCTTTGAATTGATTGATAGCATGCAGAATATGGAGGGTAGTCGGGACAGCGGGTACGCCGCTGAGCCCGACGCTTTTTTTGATCCTATGATGATAAAAATTTTTGCAGCGGTGGCACTTCTGTTTATTACCCAGACCAGTCTGGCTGATGCCGCTATTTGGGAGGTATCCCATGGGAAGCATAAGTTCTGGTTGGGGGCGAGCCTGGGCGCTTTGAAAAAGTCGGCGTACCCCCTGCCGGCCCAATTTGATGAAGCCTTTCGCCAGGCCGATGCCCTGTATGTGGAGCGCGACATCCATGCCGTGAACCAGCCGGATTTCGGGGTGCGCGCCATGCAGGCGAGTATGTACACCGATGGCCGCAATTTGAAATCAGTATTGTCCGCGCCGGTGTGGCAGTCGCTGGAAAAATTTGCCCAGGAACGTCGTGTACCGGTGTTCAGTTTGTTTATGTTCAAACCCGCCTTTGCCAGCTTTACACTCACCCTGATGGAAACCAAACGCCTGGAATTTACCAACGGTGTGGATGCACATTATTTTTATCGCGCCCGCCGGGCGGGTAAGCCGGTGATTGCCCTGGAATCTATCGACCAGCAGATCCGTTTTTTACAAGTGGCTAATGATGCGGATGCCGATGCATTAATCAAAGCAACCCTGGAAGAATTGGAAAACCTGTCCGCAACTACTCAACAAGCCACGCAGAGTTGGCGCAACGGGGATATGGAAAAACTGGATGAGATCAAAGGTAAAAAATTACGTACCCAGGCACCGGGCCTGTATAGCGAGTTGGTCGTCAAGCGCAACAAATCCTGGCTGCCGGCATTTGCCGGGATGTTAAAAAGTGACGATGTGGAGATGGTGTTGGTGGATTCGATGCACTTCACCGGACCGGACAATTTGTTGGAATTATTTGCGGCTGAAGGATATACCGTAAAACGGTATCAGCCTGTGTTAGTGGGGCAGTCTGTGCCCTAATGATTTGTCGGATTACGCTGCGCTAATCCGACCTACATGGTGCGCGCTTTTCCGTAGGTCGGATTAGCGCAGCGTAATCCGACACCCCGCTCAACAATACCTCGCAAAAAAATCGCAAAAAACATCGCAAATCAAAACGCCCTACAACCCGTTTTCGTCCATTTGATTATCACGCCGCATTAATCAAAATATGCCGCGCTGTTTCCGCCGCGAGCATTTCTTCATTGTGCCGCACAACATCACCGAGGGAGAGGACACCGCACAGACGTTTGGTTTCCGGCGCGTCGAGCACCACCAGGCGATACACGCCTTGCTCGCTCATCTTATCCGCTGCGGCCTCCAGACCATCGTCGGCGTAGCAATAAAGCACGTTAGGTGTTTCGATCTGGTTCAGTAATGTTTCCGTCGGATCGCACCCGTCGGCCACCGCGCGCACGAC
>DATJLH010000174.1:0-3541 GCA_035490615.1 Cellvibrio sp. | reverse complement strand
TGGAAACCTCTCACCAAGTTATTGATTGGAGTTAAGCATGTCGCGCACTGTGACCGGCACTTTATTGTTGCCGAACGGCCAGCCCATGGCCAACGCCCGGATATTTTTCACCGCGAAGCGCACGGAAGCTGTATCGATTGTCGAAGGCGTGAATGCATTTTTTGATACCGACAACGACGGTGATTACAGCCAGGTCATTGTCGACGGCTGGTATAGCGTATCCATCGAATGGCAGGCCGACGCGGCAGGCGCAACAGTACGCCGCTGGCCGTTGGGTTACGCGGTCGTGGAAGCGGGTGCGAACACCACGCTGGAAGCACTCATCATCGCCAGCAACCCGGCGGCATCTGTAGAGACGACGTTGCTGTATGAAGTGCTCGAACAGGCACAGCAAGCCCGTGACCTTGCGGAAGCGGCAGCTGATGCGGCGGCGGCAAGTGCGGCGACCATAACTCCGACAACCGGCCCAAATGATACAACTCCTGGCCACTTATGGCGCACCGACGATTTGGTAAAAACGCTTACTCCCACGGATACAACTGTTGGTTCGATTATGCGGACGGGTGATGCTGGCTGGAACGGACTAAATTCCACAACAATCACTGACGCTAACGGGATTTTGGTCGCGGGAAACTACCAGTTAACAAGTGGAGTGCCCGCAGCATTTCAGAATTTTCCTACTTGGGCGCAGCCAAGCAGGTCCACGATGCTGGTGATGGGCAACTTCGCGCCCTATGGCACTCAATTATATTTTGATCGCACGTTAGCTAGAGCTGCTTACCGGATTTACAGCGGGTCTTTTGGGTCCTGGATCGAGTTTTGGACAGATGCAAACTTAGTGAAGGCTGTTTCGACCACAGATTCAGCAGTGGGTCGTGTCATGTTGACTGGTGCTGGTGGAATATTGGGTAGGTCTGTTTATCAATCAGTTTACGACGTTAACTCAACGGGGGACACGGTCATTCGGACCGTCACAGGAAATGCAGGGACAAAACCGTCGGACAACATCCCTGGGTTTCCTGATAATTGCACTCTACTGCCGATCAGGCGAAGTTCAGGAGAGAATTCATCGCAGATGGCATGGGCTTTGTCCGGTTCAACGCCACGAGCGGCTATTCGTCATTTCGATGGGATTAGTTGGACCTTATGGGGCGAACTTTGGCATTCCGTGAATACCTCCGTTGACGTGAAGGCAGTTCTTAGCGCCAGCAATAACGCCGCAATCCGCTCGGCAATCGCGGCATCGTCATTGCCTCCGTATACGTTAAGTACAGTTCCAAGTGCCTCCGCCAATACAAATTTACTAGTTGTTATTACTGATTTGGCTGGCGGTAGGGAGCCATGCTTTAGCAACGGCACCAACTGGCTGCGTTGCTCCGATAAAACCATAGCTAACTAATCAGGATTTTCCCATGACCATCAATCGCTACGTTTACCCTTATGAAATTCTGTTCCGTTTAATGCAGTCAGGCGAGGTACAAGGTTGTCATCGCCGTGATATAGAAATCGTGAAAGACGACGATACCGGGGAAATTTACAGCACTCGCGAAACTGACCCTGTGTCAATCTCCGGGGCCGATATGGAGGCCGTATTGGGCACCGTCAACACGGCCTTGGTCGCCAGTCTTGCGGCGGCTCAGTCGCAAGCAGTTGACTTTGAAAGCCAGTTCAATAACTGCCAAGCGGATGTCCAACAAATCGCGCAAGAGCGCGCTGATATCGCTGCGCAGCTGGCCCAGGCCAACGAAACAATTGCGCAACTCAATGCACAATTGCAGGCGTTGTACGACGCACAAGCGAGTGAGTTATCCGTACAAAACGTTGTGAATGAACAGGGCGCGCCAGGCGATGAATGAGTTAAGCCCAGCGCAGCGCGAAGCCTACGCCCGCGCAAAAACATCGGTGGTTGACCTATTCGCGTTTGAGCTACGCCACAGCACATTCCCGGAACCGATCCGCATGATCGCTTACGATCTGGATGTAGCTGTGCAACTTGAAGAAACGGCACCAGTAAACCCTGGCGAAACCGTGACTTTCATGGGCGTTGCTTTCCGTTCCCCGGAAGAAAACATCGACACGGAACCGGGCAATACCATCACTGTAACTGTCGACGGCATATCCGCGCAGGCGCTTCCATATTTGAACGTGGCGAACGAAACCCTGGAGCCTATCGCGGCCACGATTCGTTATGTCGCATTCGACACACGTGATAGTAGTGTGATTGGCGTAAGTCGTCCGACTGAAATGCAAGTCATGAATTTCCGCACGAATATTTTATCGCTACAAATGACGCTCGGTTTTACAAACCTCAACAGCCGCACCCTCGACGTTTAAATACCTATGTTTGATATTCGCCCTTACCAGTTTCTCGAATGGGAAGCGGGGCACTTTTGCTGTGGTGATTACGTTGCCCTGGTGCTGCGCGATTACCTGGGCGCGACCTTGCCGGAGGCAGATTATCAGGGCGGTGCATTTGAAGCCGCGCGTGTACTCGCGAATTATTCCGCGCGCAATCATTTCCGCCGCATTGAAAAGCCTACTGAATTCAGCGTGGTGGAAATGCAGCGGTTTCGCGCAGCGGATCACGTCGGCGTGTGCGTGTTGGTGGATGGCCAACTAAAAATAACCCACTGCGAAAACGGCAGTGGTGTGCTGATTACCAGCTTCGACGATATTCAACTTCATTACAAAATTTTGGCGTTCTATGAGTATTGCCCTGTTTAGAGAGTCACTGTACTCGGACAAAAGCAAACACTTCGAAGTGCCGCCCGGCACCAGCGTGCGCGACTGGTTAGAGCAAAGCGGATTCTGGACGCTGATGCACGAGGTACCGATTGTGGTGCGCGTGAACGGCGAAGAGCTTCTGGAAAAAGATTACGGCCGCATTCTGCAAAAAGGCGATATCGTCGAGCTGCAACAGTTTCCGCGCGGACCTACTGCTGTATTGGTAATTAAATGGATTTACTACGTTGCCGTTATTGTCAGCGCGGTGTATCTGATCACTATGCCGGAGCCGGGCATACCGGAACCGGCAGACCAGAAAGAGGGAAGCCCGACATACTCGATCAGCGTGCGCGGCAATCGGTACCGGCCAGAAACCAAGGGGCCGATTCTGTACGGTACCCTGCGCATCGTACCGGATTTTGACCAGCCCGCATTCAGCACCTACGACACGAACAACGACCAAACCCTGCACATGCTGTTTCGCATTTCGCAGGGCCACGCGGAAGTTGATGTATCCAGCATTAATTTTGAAGATACACCGCTCTCGAATTTCCAGGGCGCGGAAGTTGAAATTATTCCGCCCGGCGAAGTGCCCACCAATTTCCCTGCTGGTGTCATTGAGTCCGGCGACTTGGGCAGCCAAACGCTGGAAAACGGCTACACCCAGGCCTACGTTGCTAACGATGTTGATACCGAGATCACCAAAATCGGTGTGGATTTCAGCTCGCCCGGCATTGCGAATCAAGATAAAAGAACCGGCAATCTCAACGCCTACTCCGTGCGCTTTAACATTGAGGCGCAGCCGATAGACGACAAC
>DATJLH010000173.1:0-13898 GCA_035490615.1 Cellvibrio sp. | reverse complement strand
GATATCGAGCCGGTCGCGCAGGTCGCGCAGGCGCCCCTCGTCGGTATCCACCACGGTAATGTCATTGGCTTCGCTGGCGAGATGCTCCGCAAGGCTGCCGCCCACTTGTCCCGCACCAAGGATGATGATCTTCATAAGCCTTCTTAGCAAAATAGTGTGTACTGGCATCGGGGATTAAACCCACCGTCGCGTACCGGACGGAGCCAACCGCGCTAACGGCTGCCACTTTACTGCGTTTGGGTGTAAAAACGCTATAAAAAGCAGCTTAGTCGGCTTTCCTTCGTTTCTTTCTTAGTCCCGGATTCTTGGTGTGCTTGGATTCGTTAAGATTTCTCGTACATCAATCGCCCATATCGATTTGGTCACTTTCGACAGGGCAAACAAGAAGATCAAGGGCAGGATCATGGTCTTTAGTAGAAAAAGCGTCATTAAATTCAAGATGCCATTTATAGCACCTTCAAGTTTGTCCACCATGGCAAGAGCATTAAATTTATCGCCAAGGCTTTTCACCGAGGACATCGAATCAGATACGGTCATACCGATTGATTCCATAATGCTGTTTGGCTTTCCAGCCAAGGTATTTTCTATATAGGTTTTTCTTTCCTGGATTGCTTCCATATTTTCTTCAAGCTCCTCTATCTGTTCTTCGAGAAGTTGAAGGCTTTTCTTTTTGGCTGAAGCAGTGCTTTTTAATGACGATAAATCTTTATCCGAGAGTCTTTGCATAAGGCTCAATTTTTCTTCTGCATTTCTGACATTTTCATCAGCTTTATTTACAGAATCGTTGGCATCCTCAAGTAGTTGGTGCTGCTTCTTCAAAAGGCTGCTAATAGATTGTTCTTCTGCGTTTAGTTGTAGTAGTTGATCTGAAAGTGCCTTATTATCTGCGACAGATATTTTTTGTATCTGATTTGCAGTATCGATATCGTGACTAAGTGAACTTAATGCTTCTACATCATCTTGTGTTTTCTCATTGAGAAACGCGTGGTCTACAAAACTATTCATAATGATGACGAAAGCTAAAGAAAACCTTATGAACAGGAAAAATAAAAAGAGCCTTGAAAGAAAATTCAGATGCATCCCGTTTTTAAAATAAAATCCGATTAAAAGTAGTACTCCTGATACGCTCAATAAAATCTTGAATAATGTATCAGATACAATCTCCACTAATAGCTTTTGGATGATTAATGATCCGATAGCGAGTTTCATGAGGGATGCATAGTCTTCTACCAAATTATTAATGGGATTCAATGCCTCACCTACGGTTACGGTCATGCCCACGCCGAACGTGATTGATTGACAGACAGAAATTACGGCATTAAGTGTTCGCGCAACACCAAACGCTACGGTGGACTTCACCAACGAGTCGTCAATATATTCCGTAGAGAGCTCGTCCAGTTTACCGAGCCATGAAATTAGCACTAAAAGTAAGATGCTAATTACTAGGGTGTTGCGGGTTTTCGGATGCTGGATCTTAGGTGGGTAGGGATCAAATGACATACTAATTCCTTATAGCTTTTGTTGTTGATAGCTGCTTTGGCAAAAATAATTGACCATTCAAATGAGAGTAGCTTGTTAATTTATGCCATTTTTGCGCAACCGGGCATAATAAAATCCGTCATGGCTTTTTTCATTGGGCAGTAATTGTCGACCACAATGTTGCGGAGTGCCCCAGGAAACGTCCAGCGATTCACACACGGCGTCGGGCTGTCGGGCCAAGAAGGCTTCGACCACCTGGGTATTTTCGGCGGGCATGATCGAGCAGGTGGCGTACAGCAAGATGCCGCCGGGTTTAAGCAGTGGCCAGAGGTTATCGAGCAACGTGCCCTGCAGCTGAGCCAGCTTGGTAACGTCGGCGGCGCTGCGCAGGACTTTGATATCCGGGTGACGGCGGATAATGCCGGTGGCGGAGCAGGGGGCATCGAGCAGGATGCGGTCAAACAGCAATCCGTCCCACCAGTCGCCTGGCTGGCTGGCGTCGCCGCACAGGATCTGCGCGCTCACCTTCAGGCGCGCGAGGTTTTCCCGCACCCGCCCCAGGCGACGCTCGTCATTGTCAAGCGCCACAACCTGCAGATCGTCCGTGCTTTCTAATATATGCCCGGTTTTGCCGCCGGGCGCACAGCAGGCATCCAGCACCCGCTGACCGGGTTCAAGTTGGAGTAGGCCGGCACTTAATTGTGCGGCTTCGTCCTGTACGCTGATCATGCCCGCATCAAACAGTGGTAATTGCCGGGGGTCGCAGGCGGTCTCCAGGGTAAACCCCACCGGACTAAACGGAGTGGGTTGCGCAGCAATAGCGGTGTCAGCCAGTCGGGTTAGATAGCTGTCCCTACTTTCCTGCCGGGTATTGAGGCGCAGGGTAAACGGCGGGTGGGCATTATTCGCCGCGATGATTTGATCAATCTGGTCTGGCCAGGCTCGCTTGAGGGTATTGAACAGCCAGGCGGGATGGTTGTTGATGAATACCGGGTCATCCTGTAACTGGCGATCCAGTTCCTCGTGTTCACGCTGGAAGCGGCGCAACACGCCGTTGATCAGTTTGGTGGCCCAGGGCTTTTTCAGCGGGCGTGCCGCTTCCACTGTCTCGCTGATGGCGGCGTGATCGGGTACGCGCAGGTGATTGAGCTGGTAAAGGCCCAACAGCAGCAGCGCCTGGATATCGCTGTCCTTGGCGCGCAGGGGCTTGTCGAGTAGACGTTGCAAGTAGGCGTCCAACTGCGGTTGCCAGCGCAGCGTACCGAAGCACAGCTCTTGCAGAAATGCTCGCTCTGTTTCCAGGACTTTGGCCTGGATCGCCGGTAACAGGCTCGACAACGAGCCCTGTTGGCGCAGGATCTGGCCGATGACCTGGGCGGCGGCGGTGCGGGCGGTCAGAGCCATCAGGCGGGTAACTCCAGTGGATCACCCAGGCTGAATAAATGCGGGTGTCCGCGCAGCAGTTCATCGACACCCATAGGCTTTTTACCCGGCAACTGGACTTGCTCAAGCAGCAAACTGTCCTGGCCACAACTCACACGAATGCCAGTGCTACTCACTTCCATCACGGTGCCGGGTGCCTTATCCATATTGTTCGGTGCGACCCGGCTTGACCAGATACGAATGCGGTCTTCGCTGCCGGCTTTTTGGGTAAAGGCCACGGGAAAGGGATTGAAGGCGCGCACCTTGCGCTCCAGTACAGCCGCCGGTTGCCGCCAATCGAGCAGGGCTTCGTCTTTGTTCAATTTGGGTGCGTAGCAGCTGTGGCGGTCATCCTGTGATTCCGGCTTGGCGATGCCATGTTGCAATTGGTCGAGCGCTTCCAGGAGTGCCGGCGCACCGATGGTCAGCAATTTATCATGCAGGCTGCCGCCGGTATCGTCCGGCAGGATGGCGCACTCGGCCTTCACCAGCATGTCACCTGTGTCCAGCCCGACATCCATCTGCATGATGGTGACCCCGGTGATGGTGTCACCGGCCTCCAGTGCGCGTTGAATCGGGGCCGCGCCCCGCCAGCGTGGCAGAATCGAGGCGTGTACATTGATGCAACCCAGGCGCGGCGTATCCAGCACCGCCTTGGGCAGCAGCAGTCCGTAAGCGACGACGACCATGATATCGGCCTGGAGCGCGGCCAGCTCCTGCTGGGCGGCAACCTCTTTAAGGGACAGCGGTTGATGAACCGGAATGTTATGCGTGAGTGCCAGCGCCTTCACCGGGCTGGCGGTGAGTTTCTTGCCGCGCCCCGCCGGACGGTCCGGCTGGGAATACACAGCGATCACCTGGTGACGGCTGTCCAGCAGGGTTTGCAGATGGTGCGCGGCAAAATCCGGGGTACCGGCGAAGACAATGCGCAGACCCTCAGCGGCGGGACGAGACGATGATGGCATGGAAGACCTGACTGTTCGGGCGTCGTAAAAAAGAAAGCCTGATGGGTTAGATCAGGCTTGGGCGCGATGTTTCTTTTCGAGTTTCTTGCGAATACGCGAACGCTTGATGGGCGACACGTAATCGACAAAAAGTTTACCGTTCAGGTGATCGATCTCATGCTGGATGCAGACCGCCAGTAAGCCGTTCGGTTCGATGGTGAACGGCTTGCCATCGCGATCCAGGGCATTGACCCGGACATGGCCTGGACGCACAACGGTTTCGTAGAAACCGGGAATCGACAGGCAGCCTTCGTCGTATTCCTGCAATTCTTCATCCAGCACGGTGATTTCAGGGTTAATAAAAACCATCGGCTGGGATTTATCTTCGCTGATATCGATCACGATCACCCGCTCGTGCACATTGACCTGCGAGGCCGCCAGACCAATGCCCGGTGCGTCGTACATGGTTTCAAACATGTTATCGACCAATTGCCGGATGCGGTCGTCGACCGCGGCGACAGGTTTTGCGACAGTGCGCAGACGCGGATCGGGAAATTCGAGTATTTCTAATATCGCCATAGCTTGTGACAAACTTCTAGTAAAAAGACAATAACCGCTGCTAACATGATGATCGCACAGCATTTACGCCGCGAGAATGCGCCACCAGCAGGCGGAAGATTGGGCTATTATAACGTCAACAGCAGGGTGAAATCCTGCTTTACTTGCTGGTGCAACGTTAAAAATGGCGGCAAAGTTCCCGGCTTCAAGGGTAACGCAACGAAGGATGACGCATTGAACGGTTTGAATGTGTGCTAGCCTTCTTTCGGCGGCACCGCTGTGCATTTGGGGCGCTGCTAACTTCCAGGACCGAAAAAAACAGGATCGGTTTCTATGAAAAAAATGATAATTGCGGTACTCGCAGTGTCACTGCTGAGTGTGTTGACTTGGGCACAGGACGGGATCTTGCGTGACAACCATCCCGATGAATACACCGTCAGAAAAGGCGATACCCTGTGGGATATCTCCAATACCTTTTTGAACACTCCCTGGATGTGGCCGGAAATCTGGCATGTTAATCCACAAATTGAAAACCCCCATTTAATCTACCCCGGCGACGTCATCCGTCTGATCTACCTCGACGGCCAACCGCGTCTGACGCTGGATCGCACCGTGCGCCTTGCGCCCGGGGATACCAAACTGGGCCCGAGTGTCCGCGTCCTGCCGAGCGAAGATGCCATTCCCGCGATTCCGCTGGACCGCATTGACAGCTTCCTGTCGCGCAGCCGGATTCTGGATTTAGATGATTTGGAAGGTGCACCTTACATGCTCGCCGGACCGGAGAAGCGTATCGTCGTGGGTGCCGGTGACACGGCATATGCGCGTGGCGACTTCAGCGGCGATATCAAGAACTATGGCGTCTTCCGCAAAGGCGACAAATATGTCGACCCGGAGACCAAGGAATTCCTCGGTATACACGCCCAGAGCATCGGCACGGTCAGCGTCCAGTCGGTTAAAGACGACATCGCCACCGTCACCGCAACGCGCAGCACCGAAGAAATCCGTATGGGCGACCGCCTGTTGCCCAACGAAGAGCGTTCGGTGGATTCCATCTTTTACCCCAGCGCGCCGGATACCGAGATCGAAGGGGTGATCCTCGGTGTTGAAGGTGGCGTCAGCCAGGTGGGCAAGATGAACGTGGTGATCCTTAATCGCGGTGATCGCGAAGGCCTCCAGGTCGGCAATGTCCTGGCCATCTATAAAACCGGTGAGCTGGTGCGCGACCGGGTCACCAATGAGCGTGTGCAATTGCCTGACGAGCGCGCTGGTCTGCTGATGGTGTTCCGTACCTTTGAGAAGATGAGCTTCGGCTTGGTACTGGAAGCCGAGCGCCCCCTGTCGGTGAACGACAAAGTGCGTAACCCCTGATTCATGTTTCCCCGTTAACACAGCCGCTTCATTGACGAAGCGGCTTTTTACGTTCAGCAAGGATGTGTATGCAAGACTCCCTTCAAGCCAATCTTATCCTCCAGCGTTTACCCGATTTTGGTCCCGCCACCTATTGGCGACTGATCGATGCCTTTGGTGATCCCGCCACGGCGCTGAAGCAATCTCTCGACCAGCTGCAGGCTGTTTTAAAACCGGCAGCGGTCGAGGCATTGCGTGATTATCAACGGCAGCCCCACGACAGCCACGTGGGCCGGTGCCTGGCGCGTGATCTGGATTGGCTCAATCAACATCCCCAGGTGACGCTCCTCAGCCTTGAGCATCCTGATTATCCCGCTTTGTTACGCGAAATCCGCCGGCCGCCACCCTTGTTGTTTGTTCTGGGTGATCCCGCATGCTTAAGCATTCCGCAGGTGGCGATTGTGGGCAGTCGCAGTCCCACACCCGGCGGCAGCGACAACGCCCACCAATTTGCCCGCTTCCTGGCCGGTGCCGGTTTTGTGGTGACCAGCGGGCTTGCGCTGGGGGTTGACGGTGCGGCACATCGCGGCGCGCTGGCGGCTGGCGGCAGGACGATTGCGGTGTTGGGGACGGGTATTGACCGGGTCTATCCGGCGCGGCACCGGCAATTGGCCCAGGACATTGTCGCGGCGGGCGGTGCACTGGTGTCCGAATTCCCGCTCGACACCCGCTCCAACGCCAGCAATTTCCCACAGCGCAACCGCATCATCAGTGGCTTGAGTTGCGGCACTCTGGTGGTAGAAGCGGCGGTGCAGAGTGGATCGCTGATTACGGCCCGGCTGGCACTGGAGCAAAATCGCGAAGTCTTCGCTATTCCCGGTTCGATCCATAACCCGCTGGCGCGAGGTTGCCACAAGCTGATTCGCGATGGCGCCAAGCTGGTGGAAACCGGCCAGGATATCGTGGAGGAATTGGGTGCGTTACTAGGCTTTCAGCAGGCGGAACTGGACTACGGACGCAATGACAGCCCGAAGGTACCGCTGGACCCGGATGAGACGCATCTGCTGCAAGCCATGGGTTATGATCCGGTGGATGTTGACACCCTGGCACAGCGCACAGCCCTGGATGTGGGCCTTATCGCGGCGCAGCTGATCGGGCTGGAACTCAAAGGCGTGGTCAGCAGCACGCCCGCAGGTTATGTGCGGGCGATTGCTTAGGACCTGTTGAGCCGACCGGCCCGGTGCATTAGAGTGCGGACTCGTTTAACGGGCCAATGATGCCCATCTGCTACAGGATCTGTGCCATGACCAACTGGTCACTCAATCCCCGTATTCGCCACGCCGCCGAGGTGATGCGCCGGGGCGGTGTTATTGCGTACCCCACGGAAGCCGTGTGGGGGCTGGGATGTAATCCCTTTGATCGGCGCGCGGTGGAATATCTGCTATCCCTCAAGCAGCGGCCCATGCACAAGGGGTTGATCCTGATCGCGGCAGATATTCGCCAGGTGGAGCCGTTTATCGACCACTTGGACGACCTGCAGCGCCAGAAACTGAAAAACTCCTGGCCGGGTCCCGTTACCTGGCTCGTACCCAGGAATAAGCTGGCACCGTTTTGGGTAACCGGAAATTCTCCATCCCTCGCGATCCGGGTAACGGACCATCCCCTGGCGGCGGGTTTGTGCCGGGCTTTTGGTGCGCCGATAGTCTCTACCTCCGCTAATCCCCAGGGGCGTGAACCGGCCCGCGATGCCTTGACCTTGCGGCGTTACTTTGGAGATCAACTGGATGCCATTACTCAGGGAAAAGTCGGCCGCCGAGCCAACCCCTCGGAGATTCGCGATCTGTTAACCGGTGAGATCCGCCGCCCCGGCTAGTGTTGTCAGCAACCTGCGACCATTTTTGTAGCACCACGATTGATCAAGTGAGGATTTATGACCGAGACCAACCCCGGCTCAGCGCCCGACAAGCTCGCCGTCAAGGCTTACCTGCTGGATTTGCAAGACCGGATTTGCGCTGCGCTCGCCGACGAGGACGGTGGTGGGAAATTTATTGAAGATGCCTGGGTCAGAGCGGAAGGCGGTGGCGGACGCTCCCGTGTCTTGGCAGAGGGTGCCGTGATCGAGAAAGGCGGGGTAAATTTTTCTCATGTACACGGTACCCAAATGCCAGCGTCGGCCACGGCCCATCGGCCCGAACTGGCCGGGCGTGCATTTGAAGCCATGGGGGTGTCGCTGGTGATTCACCCGCGCAATCCTTACGTGCCCACCAGCCACGCCAATGTGCGGTTTTTTATCGCCGAGAAGGAAGGCGCAGAGCCCGTCTGGTGGTTTGGCGGCGGTTATGACCTCACACCCTATTACGGCAATGAAGACGATTGCCGCCACTGGCACCGCACGGCCCAACAAGCGTGCGCTCCCTTTGGCGATGAGGTGTATCCCCGTTTTAAACAATGGTGTGATGACTACTTCTTCCTCAAGCACCGCAACGAGGCACGGGGCATTGGCGGGCTGTTTTTTGATGACTACAACAAGGGCGGGTTTGAACAGAGTTTCGCGCTGATGCGCGCGGTGGGCGACAGCTACATCCATGCGTATCAACCGATTCTGGCGCAACGAAAACATCAGGCTTACGGGGACCGCGAGCGGCACTTCCAGCTTTATCGACGCGGTCGTTACGTGGAGTTTAATCTGGTCTACGACCGCGGCACCTTGTTTGGTTTGCAAACCGGCGGACGCACCGAATCTATCCTGATGTCGCTGCCGCCGCTGGTGCGTTGGGAGTACAATTGGCAGCCGGCGGATGGGTCTGCGGAAGCAGAGCTATACGAAAAATTCCTGCCCGCGCGCGCCTGGATTTAATCAATATTTAAGCCATCCCAACGAGGATGGCACACCTTGCCAAAACGATAACAACACGCACAACACACTGGACTTGCAATGACTGACCTCTATGCTGTTTTCGGCAACCCGATCAATCACAGTAAATCGCCGCATATCCACCGTCATTTTGCCGAGCAAACCGGGCAGGACATGACCTACACCAAACAATTGGTGGCCGAGGGAGAATTTGCGGCGGCGGCGACGGAATTTTTTGCGAAGGGTGGTAAAGGGCTGAACATCACTGTGCCTTTCAAGCTGGATGCTTATCGCTTTGCCGCCCACCTCACGCCGCGCGCGCGCCGCGCCGGTGCCGTCAACACCCTTGCGGTGCAAACCGACGGCAGCATCCTGGGCGATAACACCGATGGCATCGGCATGATCCACGATATGCACAACCTCGGCTGGGAACTGCACAATAAACGCGTGCTGATCCTCGGTGCTGGCGGTGCGGTGCGCGGCATCCTGCAACCCCTGCTGGAGCAGGAGCCGGAGAGCCTTGCCATCGTTAACCGGACTCACGACAAGGCAGAGCAGTTGGCCAACAGTTTCCATGACCTGGGCGATGTGCGCGCGCTTAAGCTGGAAGAACTTGCCGGTAAACAATTCGATCTGGTGATCAATGGTACCTCCGCCAGCTTGCACGGCGAATTGCCCCCGCTACCGGATGACCTTCTGGCTCCCGGCGCCTGTTGTTACGACATGATGTACGGTGCCGAGCCGACGGTATTCCTGCAATGGGCGCAGGACCATGGCGCTGCCGGTGTTGCGGACGGCTTGGGTATGTTGGTGGGGCAGGCGGCAGAGGCGTTTTATCTGTGGCGACAAATACGCCCGGAGGTGGTGCCGGTTATCACCGCTATGCGCCGGCAAATGAGCGATAAAAATCACAAATAATCCGCTGCCCATCAGCTATAGTGAGGAAGCAAACCGGAACGGTTTGCCAGTTGAATTTTTAGGAGGTTTAACCTCCGGGATTACTGATGCTTTGCGAGGAACAGCCCATTAACCATCCATGAGGATGTAAAGTATGAGTAAGTCACAAGACGCGAAAAAAGAAACCAAGAAACAGCCCGCACTAAATGCCAAGGAAAAAAAGGCGCGCAAGAAAGAGAAAAAAATGGATAAATAGCTTTTGATTTTACCAACGGAACCTGGCGTTTATAGGTTCCGTTGCCCATCGCACATAACCCGCGCAACAAGATATCTTTCCCGGCTGGCGCCAAAAATAATCGCGCATTTTTTAATTTAAAAAGCCCGCGCCTAATGCAGAAATATTCCATAAAAATTGTGATGCATCCGTACTTTCACTTTCCCGCTTCTCTATATAGTTTTTTCGCTTTGCTGTTTTAAAGCGCAACGCGGACGGCGGCGGACGGAGGTTCTAGCGTCAGATCGCGAGATAAAAATCCCAAGCGCTGTTCGCACAATAATAACGTTAAGTGAGAGAAAAATTATGTTGAAAAAAACGTTGATTTCCATTGCTCTATTGTCCATGTCGGCGAGCGTCTTTGCCGCCAAAAATCGCCCCGATGGTTACGTCACTATCTGTAAGATCGGTCAAACCTGTTCGGTCAGTTCTGCAACCAATGTTGCCTTTGGTGCGGCTGACAAGTTTGTTTACAAAGTGTTGAGCGGCAGCTTTTCCTGCTCGGTGGCGACCTTTGGGTCTGATCCAAATCCGGCAAAGTCTGTGAAGGAATGTTCGATTCCTTCCGGTGGTTCAGGTGGTGGCACATCGTCCAGCGCGTCCTCCAACTCGTCCAGCAGTTCATCCAGTAGCTCATCGGGTGGCGGCAATTCTGGCAGCATCACCGGTGCATCCTGTTCGGCCAACGGTTCAACCACGGTGAACTCCACGATTCGCGTTACCAGTGGAACTTACGATGGCAGTTGCCGTGTGCATAACGGTGGCGGTGCGTTGGGTGATGGCAGCCAGGACGAAGGCCAGGATCCGATATTCCGTGTAGAAAACGGTGCGACCCTGCGTAACGTCATCATCGGAAACAACGGCGCTGATGGTATCCATGTGTACAACGGCGGTAACGTGGATAACGTGACCTGGCAAAACGTCGGTGAAGATGCCTTGACCATCAAGTCATCCGGTACCGTGAACGTCACCAACATTGAAGGTTATGATGCGGGTGATAAATTCTTCCAGGTGAACGCGGCGAGTACCTTGCGGGTGAGCAACTGCATTATTCGTAATGCGGGTAAAGCCTTGCGCCAGAACGGCGGCACTACATATAAAATTGATGTGGCCTTTGATCGTTGTGAACTGTCCGGTTTGAATGAAGGTGTGTTCCGCACCGACAGTTCTACCAGTGTGGCGCGTATCACTAACAGCCGTCTGGAAAGCGGTACGACAATTTGTATCGGATTCCGTTCAGGTAACTGCACATCATCCGGTATCACTTATTATTGATTTTTATTATTGAAATATTTGTCCTGTGAGCGCTGACTTCGGTCGGCGCTTTTTATTTTTACAGAGAGCGTCGTAAGATTTCTCTGCGGGGTTTCTCGCGATTAACTTTTCTGCATCGATTTTTCATCGATAAAACGAGCAGGTGGTTTGCTCACAGCATTGTGAAATCAATTTGATCAATAAAATCAGTTGTAATTGCCGGGCAAATCGGTAATAGCAAATTCATCTACTTATTTGTCACATTTATGTCACGTAACCGTTTACCTGCCCTGGCTATGCCTATATATTTTTCTCCCGCTTGAAGTTAGCAGTAAGCGCAACGCGAACAATCATTGCCCGACGGATTTATTTTCCGCTCTGTGGTGTGATTGTGAAAAATAAAAAAGTCGGCGTTGTTCGCACAATAATAACGTAATGTGAGAGAGCTAATACTATGTTAAAGAAACTGTTATTTTCTTTTGTGGTTCTATCCCTGTCTGCCAGCGTCTTCGCTGCCAAAAACCGTCCCGACGGTTATGTCACTATCTGTAAAATCGGTGAGACCTGTTCTGTCAGTTCTTCAACCAATGTCGCTTTCGGTGCGGCGGATCTGTTTGTGTATAAGGTATTGAGTGGCACCTTTTCCTGTTCCGTTGCCACCTTTGGTTCTGATCCTAACCCGGCCAAGTCGGTAAAAGAGTGCTCGATTCCTTCCGGTAGTTCCGGCGGTGGCGGTAATTCCAGTTCATCCAGCTCGTCTAACTCTGGCGGTGGTTCTTCGGATGTGAGCCTGGGTGCATCAGCGGGTAACGGTAGCGTGTCCTTGAATTGGTCTACCTCGGCCAATATCAATGCGATTGAAATTTATCGCGATACCGACTCCAACCCCAGCGGCCGCGTACGTATTGCCAGCCTGGGTGGCAGTGAGCGCAGCTACACCGCGACCGGTTTGTCCAACGGCACAACCTACTGGTTCTGGGTGAAATACCGCTTGAGCGACAACAACTGGTATAACTCCAACGCAGCATCAGGTACCCCGACAGGTTCTTCCGGTGGTGGTTCCAGCAGTTCATCGGGTGGCGGTTCCGGCAGCATCACCGGTGCATCCTGTTCAGCCAACGGTTCAACCACCGTTAACTCCACCATTCGCGTCACCAGTGGAACTTACGACGGCAGCTGCCGCGTCCATAACGGTGGCGGTGATTTGGGTGATGGTAGCCAGGACGAAGGCCAGGACCCGATATTCCGTGTAGAAAACGGTGCGACCCTGCGTAACGTCATCATCGGAAACAACGGCGCTGACGGTATCCATGTGTACAACGGCGGTAACGTGGATAACGTGACCTGGCAAAACGTTGGTGAAGATGCCTTGACCATCAAGTCATCCGGTACCGTGAATGTCACCAACATCGAAGGTTACGATGCCGGTGATAAATTCTTCCAGGTGAATGCGGCGAGTACCTTGCGGGTGAGCAACTGTATTATTCGTAACGCGGGTAAAGCCTTGCGTCAGAACGGCGGCACTACATATAAAATTGATGTGGCCTTTGACCGTTGTGATCTGTCCGGTTTGAATGAAGGTGTGTTCCGCACCGACAGTTCTACCAGTGTGGCGCGTATCACTAACAGCCGTTTGGAAAGCGGTACGACGATTTGTATCGGATTCCGTTCAGGTAACTGCACATCATCCGGTATTACTTACTATTAAGTTTGTGCGTTAATTATTTTTTATTCGTCTGATTTGAGCGCCGACAGTGTCGGCGCTTTTTTGTTAGCCTGCGCGATAAAATTCGTAATCCTTACCGGCCTCTGTCTCCAGATCCCATAACTGTCCTTCACGTACTGGCGCCCGCTGAACCGGAGCATCCTGATTGATGAGCGGTGGTTTTATGACGGGTGTCGAGAAAAAGGGATTGGGATTATCGCCGTTTGCTGGTAATAAACGCGCATCGCTTTTCAATGCTGTGTGAACACGCAGACGCGCTACGCCACCCAGACGCGAGTGCAGTTTCAAATAGGTTAGCTCACCCTTATTCCAGGCAGTATCCACCACAAAGCCACCGCGCGTTACCAGACCTTTCGCCTCGCCCTGCGGCCAGGCCTCCGGCAACGCCGGCAGGATATGGATAAAACCGTCGTGGCTTTGTACTAACATTTCGGCGATACCGGCAGTCACACCAAAATTGCCATCGATTTGAAACGGCGGATGGGCGTCGAGCATATTCGCGTAGGTGCCGCCTTTCTCGGAGATAGCATCGGTTGCTTCGGTGAGATTAATTTGTTCCTGCAATAATGCGTAGGCGCGATTGCCATCAAGGAAGCGTGCCCACCAGTTGATCTTCCAACCCATGGACCAGCCGGTGGATTTATCACCGCGGTGCGCCAGTGATACTTTCGCAGCGTTTAACAGTTCGGGCGTGCGATAGGGAGAAATCTGATTGCTGGGAAACACACCGTACAAGTGCGACACATGGCGATGGTGATCCTGTGGATCATCCCAATCTGCTAACCACTCCTGTAACTGACCGAAGTGGCCGATTTGCATGGGTGGCAGACGGTCGCGCTTGGTTTGTAATTCTGTTGCGAATGCTTCATCGATACCCAGCACAGCTGATGCATCTATAACTGCCGAAAATAAATCAAACACCAGTTGGTTATCCATGGTGGTGCCGGCGCTGATTGATGTGGGTGTACCTTCGCGGCGGTAAGTATTTTCCGGTGAGTTGGATGGCACCACGACCAGCCATTGATGTTCAGGTTCCACTTGCAAGGTATCGGCAAAAAACTGCGCGGCACCGCGTAATACCGGGTAGTACTTGCGCAAAAAATCTCTGTCGCCGGTAAATAAATAATGCATCCAGATATGCTG
>DATJLH010000172.1:0-6571 GCA_035490615.1 Cellvibrio sp. | reverse complement strand
TGATCGCCAGCGTAAACCATGGATGAAAATAATACGGCGGTTGTTTGTTCTATGCCCTCTTCAGCGGCCAAGGCAGACCACTCAGGGTTATGAGGCTGGGAGCCGCGCACAATTAAATCCGCGCCCAGTAACATATTGCTTTCTTGTACGAGTGTACGCTCAAGGCGATCGGTAAAGATCGCAATACCACTGACGACCGCCACAGCCAGCATCAACGCTGCAGCCAATAGCTTGACCTCTCCGCTACGCCAGTTCCGCCACAATAATCGTAATGCCAACATAAGTCGTTATCCTTTCATTTATTCGGCAGTTACAATTTCGCCTGATGCCAATTCAATCCGCCGCTGGCAACGCGCGGCAAGACGATCTTCATGGGTAATTAAAATCAAGGTTGTTCCCTGTTCGCGATTTAATTCAAATAACAAATCAATGATGCGTGCACCGGTCGTACTATCCAGATTACCCGTGGGTTCATCGGCAAATAAAATCCGCGGTTGGCTGGCAAATGCGCGAGCAATGGCCACACGTTGTTGTTCCCCACCGGAAAGCTGTTGCGGATAATGATGCAATCGTTCGCCAAGCCCTACTCGCTTTAAAAAATCCACGGCGAGCGAACGCGCCTGTTTTACACCGTGCAATTCCAACGGAAGAATGACATTTTCAACCGCCGTTAAGCCCGGCAGTAATTGAAACGACTGGAAGATAAAACCAATATTTTCCGCACGCACTTTTGCCCTGCCCTCTTCATCGAGGGCGGTGAGTATATGGCCGTTAAGGATGACCTCGCCGCTGGTGGGCAAATCGAGACCGGCGAGTATACCGAGTAATGTCGATTTGCCAGAACCGGATGCACCGACAATCGCTACGCTCTCACCCGCCATTACCTTAAGTGAAATGTGATTTAGAATCGTCAAGGCACCTTCAAAGGTTGTGACGGTCTTATCAATGGATTTTGCTTCAACCATAACGGCTGGTGTCATAAGTTATGTCCTTAAGGCGAAAAATAGGTGCGCTACAAAGAATAGTCTTAAGTAAACTCAGTAGAGTCAAAACAGTTGACAATTCTTTACGGTAATCTATGTCATCATCGATATCATCAATTGCATACTTTAAAATTTGATTAATGCAGGGATTACTTATGTTCGTTGCAAATCCATTTCGTTCGCTGGCGCTGGTCATGTTGCTGGCATTCAGTCCCTTGTTACTTGCCGATGAAAAAGCTCGCATACTCGTGTTGGGCGACAGCTTGAGTGCAGGTTATGGCATTGAATTGGAAGAAAGTTGGGTAAGCCTGCTGGCTGAACGCCTGGCAGATAATTACGCGTACCAGGTTGTCAATGCCAGCGTCAGTGGCGAAACCAGCGGCGGCGGGCTTGCACGTTTACCCGCACTCTTGAAAGAACACCAGCCCGCGTTGCTCATCCTGGAATTGGGAGGTAACGACGGATTGCGCGGTCACCCATTGAATATCGTGCAGCAGCAACTGGAATCTATCATCCAGCAAAGCCGGAATGCGGGCGCTAAGGTTTTGCTTCTGGGCATGCAAATACCACCTAACTACGGCCAACGCTATACCGAACGCTTTCACCAGGTTTATACGCAGCTCGCCAAACAATATGAACTCGCCTACGTACCTTTTTTCCTTGAGGGTATCGCCGTTAACCGTGATCTGATGCAACGCGACGGTATTCACCCAACGGCGGAAGCACAACCGATCATGCTCGATAATGTGTGGGTTAGTCTTGAGCCTCTGCTGAAGAAAGGAAACTAGCAGGGCTCCAGATACTCCACCATCAACTGCACACTTTGCTTACCGCGAAACTCATTAATATCCAGCCGATAGGCCAGTCGCACGCGATTGGCCTGCGCGTTGGGCCAGCGCTCTACGTCAACGTTAAACGCGATGGCATCCAGCAGTTGTTTTCCCTCGGCATCGTGCGATAACACCATCTTCAAATGTTTTTCGCCCACAATGCGCTGTTGCAACAAATAAAATTCACCATCGAATAACGGCTCAGGAAAGTGTTGCCCCCACGGCCCGGCTTCGCGCAACTGCGCCGCAATGACCAGAGTGAAATCTTCCGGTGATAATTCACCGTCGCTTACCAGAACGGCTTTAAGATCATCCTCTGTTAACTGCCGGCGCACTTCTTCATCAAACGCCTGGGCAAAGGCTGCAAAATCTTTCCGCGCCAGACTCATGCCCGCCGCCATTGCGTGACCACCAAATTTTTTTAACAACGCCGGGTGACGTGCTGCAACGGCATCCAGGGCATCACGAATGTGTAAGCCGGGAATGGAACGCGCCGAGCCCTTGATTTGGCCATCACCAGCATCAGCAAACACGATCACCGGACGGTGGTATCGATCCTTGATGCGCGACGCGAGGATACCAATAACACCCTGGTGCCAATGCTCATCAAATAAACACAACCCCCAAGGAAGCGAATCGGAATCCTCAACCAATACGTTTTGCAGCATTTGCAATGCTTCCTGCTGCATGCCACTTTCAATGGCTTTTCGGTCGCGGTTCAGCTCATCCAGGGCTACCGCCATTTCGCGAGCCAGGGATGGGCTTTCGCACAATAAACATTGAATGCCCAATGACATATCGTCCAGCCGCCCCGCCGCATTCAAACGCGGGCCGACAATAAATCCGAGATCGCTCGCCACCAATTTTTGCGGTGTTCGTCCGGCAACGTCCAATAGAGCCAGGATACCGGGACGCGCAACGCCGGCGCGCATGCGCTGTAACCCTTGCGCAACAAGGATGCGATTGTTGTGATCCAGGGGCACTACATCGGCAACCGTACCCAAGGCAACCAGATCCAGAAAGCTGGCCATGTTCGGCTCTGGAATACCGCTCTCCGCAAACCAGCCGAGCTGGCGAAGCTCAGCGCGCAATGCATTCATTACATAAAAAATCACGCCGACACCGGCAAGATTTTTACTGGGAAACGGGCAACCCGGTTGATTGGGATTAACGATTGCATCGGCGTCGGGCAGTTCACTACCAGGCAAATGGTGATCTGTCACAATAACGGCAATGCCCATTTCGCGCGCCGCCTGGACACCCTCAATACTGGAGATACCATTGTCCACTGTAATGATCAAATCAGGCTGTTGCGCAGCAGCAACAGCGACGATTTCCGGGGTTAAGCCATAACCGTATTCAAATCGATTGGGTACGAGAAAATCCACCGAGGATAATCCCATCGCGCGCAATGCCAATACCGCAAGGGCGCAACTGGTTGCACCATCTGCGTCGAAATCGCCCACAATCATGATTTTGGCTTGTGCCACCACCGCATCGGCCAGCAAATTAACAGCCTCAGGCAATCCTTTAAAGCTGGGTTTTTGCAGCAACGTTAAATGGTGTTGTAATTCTTCATCCTGCTTAACACCCCGTGCACCATAAACCCGCTGCAGCAATCCAGGCAGTTGACTGCTGAAAGCAGGTGATACGATAGCGTCACGACGACGAATCACTTTTTGCATGAAAAAAATCCGCTAACAATTTTCGATAACAATAAAAACAAAACGCTGCTTCAGTGGTCCAAAGCAGCGTTCACGGGTTGCGTTGCAAGGCGGATCAGCGACGCAAATTTTCAGCCATAAATTGCTGCACTTTTTCCAGGTCTTGTGGCAATACGGTATAACGCTCTTCGCGCTCAAACAGATCAGCCATGTGATGCGGCAAATGGGGGTCGGCGGCCTGCCCGGCCTTGCGGACGGCTTCCGGGAATTTGGCCGGGTGTGCCGTAGCCAGGCAAATCATCGGAATATCCTGGCGACGACGTGTTTGTCGCGCGGCTTCAACACCGATAGCCGTGTGTGGGTCCAACAAGTATTCGCAGTGATCAAACACCTCGCTGATCACCTTGATGGTTGTATCATCATCTACGCGGTAACTGCTGAACAACTCACGTGCACGCCCCAGAGCCGTTTCGCTCAGCGTCATTTCGCCGGATTTAAAATTATCCATCAATTGCCGAATGGCGTTGCCGTCGCGGTCGTACAAATCAAACAGCATGCGCTCAAAGTTGCTTGATACCATGATGTCCATACTGGGTGACAAGGTATGCTGTAGCTGGTGTTTGCTGTGATCATTGCTGCTGATACAACGATGCAAGATATCATTGCTGTTGGTCGCAATTACTAACTGGTCGATCGGTAAACCCATACGCTTGGCAAGATAACCGGCAAAGATATCACCGAAATTTCCGGTCGGTACAGAGAAAGATACCGGGCGATGCGGTGCACCCAAAGCAACAGCGGCGTAAAAATAATAAACGATCTGGGCCATGATCCGCGCCCAGTTAATGGAATTAACTGCAACAAGTTGGCGACCTTCAGGCAGGAATGACTGGTTGCCGAAGCTGGCTTTCACCATGTTCTGGCAATCATCAAAATTCCCTTCGAGTGCGATGTTATGAACGTTGGCTTCCAACACTGTGGTCATCTGCCGACGCTGCACATTGGAAACGCGGTTGTGCGGATGCAGGATAAAGATATCGATGTTATCGCAACGCCGACAGCCTTCAATTGCCGCTGACCCGGTATCACCGGATGTCGCGCCCATCACGACTACTTTCTGGTTACGCTTCTTCAGCAAATGATCTAACAAATGACCGAGGAATTGCAGCGCAAAATCTTTGAATGCCAGCGTTGGCCCCTGAAATAACTCTAACACCCACTCGTTGTGGCCGGTTTGCACCAAGGGTGCGATGGCATCATGACGAAAGACGTCATAAGACGATGCAATGATGTGTTTCAGCTCATCATCTGACAAGGCACCTGCCACGAACGGGCTGATGACCTTGAACGCCAGTTCCTGGTAAGACAAACCGGCCCAGGAGGCAATTTCCTCGGCAGAAAATGTCGGCAGGCTCTCCGGAACATAGAGGCCGCCATCCGGCGCCAGGCCGGTAAGAACCACTTCTTCAAATGTCAGTGCCGGTGCCTGACCGCGAGTACTGATATATTTCACGCTAATAACCTGTGCTAAAAAATTGATAAATTATTTTAAGGATTCCATACGAATACGCGTGACCGGCGCGGTGATTGAATCCAGGGTTTCAATCGTGGTGATCGCTGCCACTATGTGTTTTTCGAGTGCGCGATTGGTCAATAAGATCAAGGGAACTGTCTCCTCGTCATCTTTGGCTTCTTTCTGGATTAACGCCTCGATACTGATACCGGAGTCGCTGAGGATTTGCGCTACCTTTGATAACACACCCGGCTTATCGAGTGCCTGCATCCGCAAGTAGTAAGCCGTTTCCACCTCTTCAATAGGCAGTATGGCTTTATCGCGCAGATTTTCCTGTTGGAAACCGAGGTAGGGAACGCGGTGTTCAGGATCGGCAGTCAAGGTTCTTGCTACATCCACGATATCGGCAATGACGGACGAGGCGGTAGGCTCCGCACCTGCACCGGCGCCGTAATAAAGCGTCGGGCCCACAGCATCACCCTTGACGACAATCGCATTCATCACACCATCGACGTTGGCGATTAAACGCTTCTCCGGAATTAACGTCGGGTGAACACGCAACTCAATTCCGTTGGGGCTGCGGCGCGCAATACCCAGATGTTTGATGCGATACCCCAGCTCTTCTGCATAGGTCACATCCTGTGGGGACACGCGGGTAATACCTTCGGTAAAGACTTTATCGAATTGCAAGGGAATGCCAAATGCCAGCGAAGCGAGAATCACCAATTTATGGGCCGCATCAATCCCCTCGACGTCAAACGTAGGATCGGCTTCTGCATAACCCAGCGCCTGGGCTTCCTTTAACACATCCTCAAAGGCGCGGCCTTTGTCGCGCATTTCTGTGAGGATAAAGTTGCCGGTTCCATTGATGATACCCGCCAGCCATTCGATCTTATTGGCCGACAAGCCTTCGCGGATCGCTTTAATAATTGGAATGCCACCAGCCACGGCGGCTTCAAATGCAACGGTGACACCCTTGGCATTGGCAGCGGCGAAGATCTCATTGCCATGATGGGCAATCAGCGCTTTGTTTGCCGTAATAACGTGCTTGCCATTAGCAATCGCACGCAGCACCAGATCTTTCGCCACGGTAGTGCCACCGATCAGCTCAACCAGGATATCAATTTCGGGGTTATCCGCTACCGCGAAGATATCGCGGGTAACATTAAACGAAGCGGTATCGCAATTAGGGTTATCACGACGGGCGGCAATCTGGGTAATCGTAATATCACAACCGGCTCTGGCATTAATAACGCGCCCATTGCGCGTCAATACATTAACGGTGCCACTGCCTACGGTCCCAAGACCGCAGATACCTATTTTGACCGGTTTCAAGATGGTGTCCCCTGCGAATAGAAATTGAACAGAAATGCGCTCAACTGAGCAAAAGACGGCAACCTTACTGAGCTGTATCGAGAGTGTCAATCAGCCAATGGAAATCTCCCGCTTCGCCTGATGGCAAAGCGGGAGAAGCTTGCAAAGCGGGATTAATTAAATACCCAGAGCCTGGGCCATCTGCTCCGGCGGCATATAACCAGGCATCAGCCGTCCGTCAGGAAACCATACCGCAGGGGTACCGTT
>DATJLH010000171.1:0-11116 GCA_035490615.1 Cellvibrio sp. | reverse complement strand
GATCCTGACTGTCGAGTAACCTGGAAGTCAGGTTTGCTTTTAAAAAGCCGCGTTCACCGCGCGTGTCGTAGGTGAGATCGCCGGAAAGATCGCTGCCACCGACTTCACCTTTGAAATCTTCGTAACCCCACACCCCATCTTTTTTGGTGAGTTGGCCGGCGAGGCTATAAGGTGGTGTGGGTGGCAATGGAATAGCGGTGAGATAAAACAGATTCGCCATGTTATTGCCCGATATATTCAGCGAGGCATCAACACCGGTCAGCTTGATCGGATCGCGAAATTTTCCATCGACCACGACCTCGGTATCGCCCATGGTTACCCGCAATGTCAGCGGATAATCGCGCGTTGAATCGCGCAGGGTTTCGAGCGATTCACCAGACGCCTCCAACTTAAATGCTTCGTCCTGGATGCTGCCGGTACCGGTGATGGTAAATTGCCTGTCGGTTGCGGTGTTTTCGTTTTCTCCGCCTTCACCCACCACGGTGTCCAATGCCAGGTCCAGTGCAAGCCCTTTGATGTGATCGCGATAAATGACCTGGCCGTCGCGCAATTCCAGCATACCGATTAACGGAACATCGTGACGGTCATCCGGTTCGACTGCTTCCTGTGCGGTGTTGGCGGTGGAGAGTGCGGGAAACTGCCAGTTGTTTTCATCAGCTGATTTTTTCTCGAGGATCAGGCGCGGCTTTACCAACAAAATATCGCCGAATTCCAATTTTCCCAGCAATAATTTCAGCGGCTTGAAACTGAATTCCAGCCTTTCAATGCTCGCCATATTGTCGTCCGGGTAACCGGGTGCATTAGCGAGGCGAATAGCTTCGGCATAAACATCCGTGTGGGTGAAATGCCAGTCGATATCCAGTTCACCTGCGATAACCAGTTCGCGCCCGAGCCGTTTGCTGCCCTGGTTTTCTGTGAGTGACCGGACGATAGGTTCGGAAAAAATAATGATCAGCACAATCGCCAGCAACAGCACGCCGGCCACAAGGCCGAGCGCTGCCAGAAATTTATGTTGACGCAGAAAATGGGTAGACATACTGCCTCGCCTGATCCTTAACCTTGATCCTTAATAAAGGCACCGAAAAAAAAGCACCGGGAAAAAATGCGAATGGCCGAATGATGACAGTTTTGCGACGTCATGATGACAAGCTTCATGGTGACAACAATGCCAGCGCGCCTCTGTGCGACACCACACTCTGTTAGCGCGCGGCGCGCGTGAATCCACTGTAATTTCAAGGGACTATCGTGAGGCTGGGCGTGAGGACGACAAAAGTCTGTGAGTGCACGTGAGGCGGCGGGAATTATTTAACCCGCTGTTCGTCAACTGATATAGCGCGATGAAATAATCAGGAGGATCACCATGAAGCAATCTATGCGTAACGATGGTATGAGTCAGGAAATGAACCAGGATATCGATCAACAAAAACAGGATCAACAGATTCAGACGCAATCGCTCGATGACAACAATCGTCCCGCTGAAGTGGATGAACTGGATTTTGAAGAGGAAGAGCGTCCCAGCCGAGCGGGTGATACGCCGGAGCCTGCCGATGTTCAACATTATCGCGCCGCCGAACGCGCGCGCGAAGCCGGATTAACCGGTGCCGCTGCGCCGGATGATGATTCTACCCGTGACGATTTAACACCGGAAAACCTGATAGCAGAAGACGGTGCCCGGTCACCGAAGGAACCCGGCGGCGATCAACCGGTAGAGTGGGATTTGACCGAGAAATATGACATTGGGGGCGGCCATGGTTTTGACGAGGCGGAGCTGGCACGCCGCGATCCCCTGGATAAAAAGCCTTGGGATGGCGATGCTGACGAACCCCTGGAATCGCTACCGGAAGCGGATGAAGATTATTTTATGGACGATGACGAAAGTCGTACGGCAGATTGATGGGTGTTTTTGGTTTGTCGGATTACGCGGCGTTGCACGCCGCTAATTGGACCTACATAATCGCACCATCGCACCATCGCACCATCGCACCATCGCACCATGGCGCCATCACATCTTTGCACCCGTAGGTCGAATTAGCCGCACAGCGGCGTAATCCGACACCACACCTGCTACGGCGCCCACCGCCCCACACTCTCCATAACCCAAAAATAAAAACACCCCCCGCTATATTCCCGCCACCAAATTCGCTACATTAGCGCCCATCTTTTTTATTGGAGTTTCAAGCATGACGTGGTTATTACTGGGTGCCGGTTTGGTATTGTTGGTTATCGGTGCGGATTTGTTGGTTAAAGGCGCTGCGCGGCTCGCCGCCAACTTCGGTGTACCTGCATTGGTGATTGGTTTAACCGTGGTTGCCTTCGGCACCAGCGCGCCGGAATTGGCTGTGAGTGTTAAAGCGGCTTTTTCCGGTCAGGCGGAACTGGCCATTGCCAACGCGGTGGGCAGTAACATTTTCAACGTATTGTTTATCCTCGGTGTTGCAGCGGTTGTTTCGCCACTGATTATCTCCAAACAATTAATTCGCCAGGACGTCCCTATCATGGTCGTGGTGTCGATAGTGGCCATGGTCATGACACTCAACGGCAATATCAATAAATGGGAGGCCGGCATCCTGGCGCTGGGTCTCTTGGCTTACACCGCCTTTTTATTTTTCCAGGGCAAGAAAAAAGGCGCCGATGTTTCTGACGAAGAAGTGGAAGAAATGCTCAAGGTGCCGGCACCCGCCTGGAAAAATATCCTGATGGTTATCGGCGGCCTGGCCTTGCTGGTGTGGGGCGCGCGTTGGTTGGTGCAGAGTGCGGTAGAAATTGCCACAGCCTGGGGTGTAAACGAAGCGGTAATTGGTTTGACCATTGTGGCGGCGGGAACTTCCTTGCCTGAGGTGGTCACATCGGTGGTGGCCACCCTCAAAGGTCAGCGCGATATCGCCGTGGGCAACGTGGTAGGCAGTAATATTTTTAATATTCTGTGTGTGTTGGGTTTATCGGGCCTGGTGTCACCGACGCCGCTGTTGGCAGGTGAGCAGTTGGCTACTATTGATATCCCGGTGATGGTCGGTGTTGCTGTGCTGTGTGTGCCGCTGTTTTTTATCGGCGCTATCCTGCACCGTATTGAGGGTTTGTTATTTCTTGCGCTCTATGTGGCTTATGTTTGGTATCTGGTGGCGATGGCCTTGTCGCAACCCTATCTCAGCACCTTGCAAAACGGCATCCTCTACGGGCTTTTGCCGGTTGTTGCACTGTATGTGGTGATTGCCTTTATCCATGATATTCGTCAGCGCCGCGCGCGAGGTTAAACTTATTGAGGGAGAGATATGCTATTAAGCTTCAGCATGGCGATGTTGGTATTGTTGCTGATAGCCCGTTATCGTTCTCCTCGCAATGGCATCATCAGGATCATCTGGTTTTTTCTCAGTCTGCTGCCCAGTGAGTTGCCCTGGGCAGTCGCTTTGTTTCAGTGTGTTGTTACCCTTCTCCTGTTATTTTTTATCGATCCGTGTTCCCTTGATAATCTTGCGGCCTTGGTCCTGTCAGTGCTGACAATAGCGGGCTGGTATGATTTGCATCGCAAAACATGGCGCACTGCTGGCACCTTGCACGATGCGCTGCGCAAACGTATTCCTGAACTGAATGACTCCGGGTTCGACACACACGCTATTGTTCAACAGCGGCACTGGCTAAAACCATTTCGTTATCATCGGCCGGGTGTTGAGTATTTGCAGGATATTGATTACGGCCGCCATGCACGTCAACAGCTGGATATTTATCGCGCTACAGTGCGAGATACCACCACACCACAGCCTGTGCTTGTACAGATTCACGGCGGCGGGTGGATGCTCGGCCACAAACACCAGCAGGCCCAACCCTTGCTCCATCATCTCGCTCAGCATGGTTGGCTGTGTGTGGATATTAATTACCGGCTTGCGCCCCGCCATCCCTATCCCCATTGTTTGCAGGATGTAAAAGCTGCGATCACCTGGGTGAAGCAACACATCGCTGACTATGGTGGTGATCCGCACTTTATTGCACTGGCTGGCGAATCCGCCGGCGCACACCTGGGTATGCTGGCGGCATTGACGGCGGACCATCCGGAATTTCAATGGGACGCCAAGGCTGACAGCCGCGTGCAAGCGGTGGTGTCGCTTTACGGTGTGTATGACCTCACCGAAGATTCCCACACCTGGTCCGGTTTGGTTGGCCGTTTCCTGCAGAAAAAGATTATGCCGGCCACGCCGGATATTTTGCGCATCGCCTCACCGCGCCATCAGATTATTGATAACGCGCCGCCGGTGTTTGTGATTCACGGCACCACCGACAGCCTGGTCTTTGTTGAAGATGCACGGGAATTTGTAGAGGAATTGCGCCAGACATCACTCGCGCCAGTCGTCTATGCCGAATTGGAAGGTGCAGAACACGGCTTTGATTTATTTCACAGCGTGCGCACCGAATTCACCATCCACGCAATCGAAAAATTCCTGCGTCATTGCTACAAAACCCACCGTAGGTCGGATTAGCGCAAGCGTAATCCGACACCCATCATGAATATTTCGCAGCATAATTATTTGGCGAGTTTTGTTGTCGGATTACGACGCCTTTTCAGGCGTCTAATCCGACCTACGGGGTTATTTTTTGGAGGGTTTGGGTTTAGCAAATTTTGTGGTGGGTTTGCTCTTTGCTTTGAAGCCCGCATTAAATTTTTTGGCACTTTCAAATTTATCGCCAAACGCTTTTGCGGCTTTATGCGGCTTGGATTTTCCGCGCGGATTGGCACGCGCACCGCTATTCGGTGCTGCGTGCTCAGCGGGAATCAGCGCGCCTGCGCCGGACCCGATTAAATTTCCCTTGCGCATTTTTACCAACAACTCGCGAATCACCGGCCAGTTCGCCGGGTCGTGATAACGCAACAGGGCTTTGTGCAAGCGGCGCTGATCCAGCCCGCGCGGAATACTGATTTTTTTACTTTTATATGTCAATTTTTTCAGCGGATTGCGTTCTGACACATACATCGCCGTGGCCAGCGACATGGGCGAGGGATAAAACGTTTGCACCTGATCCACTTCAAAATTGTTCTTCTTCAACCACAGCGCCATGTTAAGCATGTCTTCATCGGTGGTGCCGGGGTGCGCCGCAATAAAATAGGGAATCAGAAACTGCTCTTTACCCGCTTCCTTGGAAAATTTATCGAACAACCGTTTGAATTCGTAGTAGCTGCTCATCTTGGGTTTCATCATCTGCGCCAGCGGACCTTCCTCGGTATGCTCCGGCGCAATCTTTAGATAACCGCCCACATGATGGGTGACTAATTCCTTCACGTATTCCGGGTCCTGCACCGCCAGGTCGTAACGCAAACCGGAGGCAATGGAAACCCGTTTAACGCCTTTGATCTGCCGCGCGGCGCGATACAGCGCCGTTGTGTGTTTGTGATCAGTGGTTAAATTTTTACAAATTGTCGGGTACACGCAGGACAAGCGCCGGCACTTGCTTAGCGTCGGCATATCCTTGCACGTCAGCCGATACATATTGGCGGTGGGCCCACCGAGGTCAGAGATATGCCCGGTAAAGCCCGGCACTTTTTCGCGGATGTCTTCGATCTCACGCAGGATGGACTCCTGTGAGCGGCTCTGGATAATGCGGCCTTCGTGTTCGGTAATCGAGCAAAACGTACAGCCGCCAAAACAGCCGCGCATGATATTCACCGAGGTTTTAATCATGTCGTACGCAGGAATTTTTTGCTTGCCATAGGTGGGGTGCGGCACACGCTGATAAGGCAAATCAAATACGCCGTCCAGCTCGTCGGTTTCCAGCGGAATCGGCGGCGGGTTTACCCAGATTTCACGGTTCTCGTGTTTTTGAATCAAGGGCCGCGCATTAAATGGATTGGCTTCCTGATGCAGCACGCGCGACGCGTGTGCGTAAAGCACGGGATCTTTGCGCACCTTATCGAAGGATGGCAGGCGGACATACACTTTCTCATCATCAGGAATTTCGCTGCGATTTTGCAGCGGCATGGGGATGATGCGAATCGGTTGCGGTTCGTCGGGATTAATGCCGGACATTTCACCCTGTGCAGGGCAGCCCTGGGTCGTCAGCGCATTATCAGGATTTAATTGCGCGATCTGCGCTGCCATGGTTTCCGGGTCCAGCTGACGCAAGCCGACCTGCGAATTATTGATATCAGTTTGCGCCGCATCCACAACAGATTTGCTGTTGTGTTGGTACTCGTAAGGATTGGGTAACTTATCAATATTGCCCGGCCAATCGATGCGTGAAGAATCGATTTCCGTCCAGCCACCCGGCGCCTCTTTTTTGATAACGACGGTGCCGCGAATGCTGTCCAGTTCTTTAATATTTTTGCCCGCGGCGAGTTCATGGGCAATTTCCGCGATGGCCCGCTCGGCATTACCGTACAACAGAATATCCGCCGTCGCATCGATCAAAACCGAGCGGCGCACTTCATTGCTCCAGTAATCGTATTGCGCAATGCGTCGCAAGCTGGCTTCGATACCGCCGAGCACAATGGGTACATCTTTATACGCTTCTTTGCAGCGTTGGCTGTACACCGTAACGGCACGATCCGGACGCTTGCCGCCTTGGCCGCCGGGTGTGTAAGCATCATCCGAGCGCAGCCGCAAATCGGCGGTGTAGCGGTTGATCATGGAATCCATATTGCCGGCGCTGACACCGAAAAACAGGTTGGGTTTGCCAAGGGCTTTAAAGGGTTCTGCGCTGCGCCAGTCGGGCTGCGCAATGATACCGACGCGAAAACCCTGGGATTCGAGGAAACGCCCGATTACCGCCATACCGAAACTGGGATGATCCACATAGGCATCGCCACACACGATGATGATGTCGCAGCTATCCCAGCCCAAGGTGTCCATCTCGGCGCGGGACATTGGCAAGAATGGCGCCGGCTGATAGGTGGCGCCAGCCGGCCGTGCATAAGAAAAGAGATTTTTGGCAAAGCTATTCATAAGAATCCGGGAATTAAGGACAGGGCCGCCGTTGCAGCCCCCAAAAATTGCCCGCTATTGTCTCAGAATAGCCCACCAGTAAACAGCACTAAAAATGACCAGTTACCGCTTCGCTTCACGACCCGTAGGTCGGATTAGCGCAGCGTAATCCGACAAAGCTCTTGATCACTCCCCCGCCTTCTCCCGCATAACCTTCTTGAAAAACGCCCCCTGCTCCGAGGGTGTAAACGACCAGTCATTGATCATGGTCGGCGACCACTGCGGATCAAACACCCAGGCCGTCCAGGAGATGCCGCGCGTTTCCATAAACTCGATAATCTGCGGGCCATAACTGCCGTCGTTTTTCACCGGTACGTGCGCACCGTAACCATCCGGTTGCACCCAGCCCAACTCCGTGCAGATCAAAGGATACTTCTTGCTGGCGAAGCCCCACTTCGCATCCCAGGCTTTAAAGAAATTTTCCTTCGTCGGTGGGTTGGGCTGTTCCTTTTGCGGATAGGGGTGGGATGCATAAGCCACGCCCGGACGATCAATTGGTGCGTCGGCAATCGGTGTCAGGTCATAGGCCCAGTTAAAACCGGCCACCAGTGGAATAACATCCTTATCGATGGCATAGATAATATCGATCATCTGCTCATTCAGCGCCTTCCACTCCGCCCATTCCGCTTTGCCCCAGGGATCTTGCAAGGTCGTGGGCTCATTAAATAATTCATACACCGCTATGGTGGGCACGCCCTGATAACGGTAGGCAATGTCGTGCCAGAAGCGGAAAGTTTCCTGCTTATCGGTGTAATACATCGGGTGCTGGTAATTGCCGGAGGCGAGGAAACCGATGGAGTGCCAATCGAGGATCAGATACTGCTGGTGTTGGTTCGCCCAGATCACCGCCTGATCGATCAGCTTGAGATATTCATCCTGCCCACGCTCGCGCCAGGCGCGCGGATGAATCGGCAAGCGCACGGTGTTGGCTCCCCAATTTTTTAACTCCGCAAACAGACTGGCTTTCCATTGTTTGTCTTTCACCAACTTATCCGGATCGGCCACGCTTACACCGCGAAACACAAACACCTTGCCTTGCGCATCGACAAATTGATGGCCCTTCACGCGAATAATATCCTGCTTGTTTTTCAGCTGGCTTACGTCAAAACGCCCGATTTTTTCATACGTCTTGCGATCACTGGACACTGGATCTTCCGCCTGCGCGAACACCTGCACAGCCAACAGCACACCGAGTACGGCGAGTAAATTTTTAATAGATAAAAATGAACGGGAACACATGCGCTTTCTCCTCGCGAATTGTTATTGGTATAAGGGCTAGGAGTGTAGGAGTTCAGTTGTGAGGCTGCACGGTGACTTACATTTTTTAACGAACCTGGCTGGTATGCCGCCAGGATCGCTATATTGGCGAGGGAATTGGAGGCTATTCCTTTGAGCACTCAGGGGGTTGAAAGGTATCTGTAATACGCACAGAACAGCTGACCATGGCTGCGTCCTCGTCTGAAAAATAGTAATCCAGCTTGATCTGGATACTGTTGTTCTCGATGGTGATACCTTCAACAAAGACGCCGGACGAATCTGAAAAACGGCGTTTTTTCCCATCCAACTGAATGCTATCGATAGCGACACTGTCTATCAACGATACCGTTGGAACAGACAATAGCTCCAGATCAATCTGTGGAAGCAGTTCCATATTGTGCTGAATAACCCTTACCAAGTGCTCGCCAACACGGTGAGTTTCAACATGATCTACCGAAAGTGGAATCAAAGGTTGTTTGTTTGCCGTGTCGGCTGAACAAGAAATACAGCAAGAAAATAAGAAAATGAATGCGGATAGCCTGGGTAGTTTCTTCATGATATTGGCTCTATTTCGAAGCGGGCGAGGGTGCTTTGTCAATAAAAGAAACCCTGCGTTTGAATCTATCGCTGGGTACGTTTTTCCAGTGGCTTTCGTCTTTGATTTTTTTCTTAAAGGTGACGATATCATTGTCAGCCACACTCTTCTGTATGATCTGTCTTGCTGAAGAGGTATAGTCACCACGAAACTTTAAATCAATTAATATATCTTTGATATAGGAATTTAGTTTATCCCAGTCAGTTTTTCCGTAAAGCTTTTCTACATCCTTCTTTTCACAGATTCGTTTAACCTCTTGGCTTTCATGGTTATAACTTATCTTGAACAATTTCTTTTGCGTGTCAGGGGTTATCTGAAAATCCAGTAAATCGTTATTGATCACAAAATCCTCTGCACCCTTGCCAAACTTTCCTGCAGCTTTTACCAGGATATCAATATACGCTTTATCTATTGTGGCGGAAGTTAAGTTTTCGCGAATCGTTTTTTCACTTTTTCTTCTGAGATCATACCCTCGTCCGATAGTAAGACCGGATGCTTCGCTGGGGATGTGTAACTTTCGGCTATGATAAGGGCCACCTTCGGCTCCTTCAGATTCCCAGGTTACGATCCCATAATCCGGTGACAAGATTGCGGTGGGTTTGAATGTATCATTGAGTAATTTAAGCAAAGATTTAAACGTACTTCCACCAGCATCTACCCGGCTATCTGCTTTTGAGGATTTAAGATGATTTATCTGAAAGTCAGCTATAGCCTTTTCTAGCAATTCGTCGCACTTCCCGGTAATGGCAAAAGCTGGCAGTTGTTGCTTCCTTTGATAGACGTTGATGAGTGCCTGAATAAGCTTTACATCATTAACAGAGTTTTTGGCAGACTTTCCTACGGATGTAAAAATTCTTAATTTTCTCATATGTAAAATCCTTTTGTTTTTAAATAAAAAACTATATCAGCCAGATAAAATATTGCTGTTATCCGGTTCTCAACAACTGCCAATGAGTGTAAATTTTATCAAATTAACTTTTAACGAACCCGGCTGAGGCGATCACCGTTATTTGTCATGCTTTTGTGAAACAACGACGATGTAGTAATAACCAATCGACAGCGCCAGGATTACAGCACCGGTTGCATACACATAGTTGTAGTCCATTTCATTGTAGTCAAACACAATGACCTTTCGTGCGGCAGCCATCAGCGCCGTTGCAAGAACAATCTCTACGGCCAAACGGGAGTTGTGGTTCTCCTGCACGTAGAGCACCAGATTATGGTAGATCTCGATGGCGATGAGCACGGCCATAAATGCACCGAAGGTTGCCAGGATGTCGTTGATTTCAAGCAACAGAAAAGGTGGCTCTTTGAGTCGTTGGTAAAGCACATAAACAATATCGGCAACGCCCCAGATAATCACAAACACCATGATGACCGCTGTAATTTTGGCAACGTAGCGGATGATCAAACTCATGGTTCTGGTCAGCCTGGAATCTTCCCCGTGCATATTGATGCCCCTTTCAGCAGATGTTGCAGTAGTTAAAAAATCAATCCGGAAACGTCACCCATTTACCTGCATAACGCAGCCTTACTGTTAACCCGTCACCCACACCAGCATTTCGTAATACAGCGGTATGCCTATCAGTACATTAAAGGGAAAAGTGATACCCAGTGAGGCAAAAATAGCGATGCCTACATCGGCTTCTTTTATTGCGCTGCGTATCGCGGCAGGTGCTGCAATGTAGGAAGCACTCGCAACCAGAGAGCTAAGGATAAGAGTGGTGCCCAACGGCATGTCGAGAAGAACCCCCACAGCCAGACCCAACATGGCCAGAAAGACAGGAGCAATAAGCGCAAAACTGATGAGGCGCCAGTGGTGAAGAGGCAAGGGGTACAGGTGCTTGGAGGCGCACAGACCCATCTCCAGCAAAAACAGGGCGAGCAGTGCTTTGAAAGCGCCGAGGAAAAGTGGAGCGATATCGGCGCTGCCCTGCGGGCCGTAGCTATAGCCGATCAACACGCCGCCGGCTAGCAACAGCACACCCCGGCTCGTCAGCGCTTCATGCCATACGGCTGCTGCACTGCCTTCGCCACCGCGAATACGTTGATAGAGCATGATGGCTACGACAATCGCAGGCAGCTCCAGAAGAACCAGGTAAAGCGTGGTCTGCGGGGAGATGGTCAGCCCCTGGCTTTCTGCAAACGCGAGGGCGACCGCAAATGTGCCGGCGCTGGCTGAACCATAGTGGGCCGCCACGCCTGCGCTGTTGGCTTCGCTGAGTTTTACTGCCTTGCGCAGTAAGGGATAAAGCGCGAGCGGAATTGCAGCGCCTATCAAAATGACCACGACCGCTTC
>DATJLH010000170.1:0-13471 GCA_035490615.1 Cellvibrio sp. | reverse complement strand
TGCCATGGGTTTCGCGCAGGGTTTGGCTCACGCCGTCATTGAGATAGCGAATCGGGTTGCGCGTGTCTGCCTGATCCGGTGGGCAGGGCCATTGCAGCGGCGTTTCGCGCAGACGCGCATAGCTGGCACCGCGCAGGTCGTATCCGGTGTTCGGATTGGCAGCACGTTTTATCTCTTCAAATACCTCTTCGGCGGAGGTGTAAGTAAACGCGTGGGCATACCCCATCTCGCAGGCAATGCGCGCGATGATTTGCCAATCCGGCAAGGCTGCACCGGGTGGGTCGATGGCTTTTTGCATCAGGGTGATATTGCGCTCGGAGTTGACCATCACCCCTTCGGCTTCGGCCCAGAGCGCACCGGGCAACAGGATGTCGGCGTAACGGTTGGTTTCGGTATCGAGGAAAGCGTCCTGGGTGATCACCAGTTCCGCGCGGGTGAGGCCGTCGATAACCGTTTGGCGATTGGGCACACTGGCCACGGGATTGGTGCAGATCACCCAACAGGCTTTCACCGCACCAGCGGCCATGCGTTCAAACAAATCGATAGTGCCTTTGCCCAGTGTGGTGGGCAGGCTATTGCGCGGAATCTGCCACAAGTCTTCAACAAAGGCGCGATCAGCCTCCGACAATAGACTGCGCTGGCCGGGCAACCCCGGTCCCATATAACCCATCTCCCGCCCGCCCATGGCATTGGGCTGGCCGGTCAGCGAAAACGGACCGCTGCCGGGACGGCAGATCTTGCCGGTGGCGAGGTGCAGGTTGCAGATGGCGTTGGTGTGCCAGGTGCCGTGGGTACTCTGGTTGAGGCCCATGGTCCAGCAGGTCATAAATTCCGGCGCGGCGCCGAGCCACTGGGCGGCTTTGATGATATCCGCCGCAGGGATGCCGGTGATGCAAGCCACATGCTCCGGCGTGTACTCCGCAAGGAATTCCGGCATGGCGTCCCAACCTTCCGTAAAGGCGGCGATAAATTCGGCGTCGGTGTGGCCGTCCTGGTGCAATAGGTGCAACAAGCCGTTGAGCAGCGCGAGGTCCGTGCCCGGTTTGATTTGCAAAAACAGATCGGCTTTGTCAGCGGTGCCATTGCGGCGCGGGTCAACGACGATCAGCCTGGCGCCCTGCTTGACCCGCTCCATCATCCGCAGAAACAGGATCGGGTGGCAGTCCGCCATGTTGGCGCCGATGACGAGGAATGCATCGGCCTGATCAAAATCCTGATAGGAGCCGGGCGGCGCATCGGCCCCCAGGGATTGTTTGTAACCGGCACCCGCACTGGCCATGCACAGGCGCGAGTTGGATTCGATATTGTTGGTGCCGATAAAACCTTTGGCGAGTTTGTTGGCAAGGTATTGGGCTTCGGTGGACATTTGCCCGGAGACATACAGGGCCACGGCATCCGGCCCATGCTGATCGATGATCTGCCGCAGGCGTTTGGCGCTGGCACTGATCGCCTCGTCCATCCCGATCTGCACCGGATCACGGCCCCGCTCATTGCGCAGGAACGCCGACTCCATCCGCCCCGAATCGCGCAGCGCCATGGCGCTGGTGGAGCCCTTGGTGCACAGACGACCAAGGTTGGTGGGATGTTGTTTATCACCACTGACCTTGAGGATTTTTTTGCCGTCGGTTTCCAACAGCATGCCGCAACCTACCCCGCAATAAGGGCAGACGCTGGCGACGGTTTTCGTTGATGTCTCAACTGACTCAGACATAAGCGATCATTCAAACAGGAAAATGAAGTATTGAATGGTCTTGAGCAAGGCTTATGCCAGACGGAAAAAAACGGGAGAGCCGGATGAAACTGCGCGCGAAGCGGGAGCACCTTTTTGCCAGGAGACTCTGCTAATACTTTGATTTTTATTAAATTATTTCAGCGGACTGTTATCTGACCGCGTAACGGAAACCCGCAGTGAGCACATGCACGATAAATCCCGGCGGCGAGAAAAACACTTTTATGAATGCGCAACATTAATGCACAAAGTCATGCGGCGCTGCTTTTTATGAACCATCACTGCGCATTAAAAACGGCGCAATACGAACCAAAAAAGTGCACCAAGGCGTGCATCAGAACCCTGGCAACACATCAACCGGCGAGATGTTGATAGACGTAGCGCGCCAACATCAACAAACACACGGTCACAATAATGCCGCGCAACAGGATGGGATTTACCTTAAACAGATAGTGCGAACCCGCCCAGGCACCCAGCGCCTGCCCCATCATCATGATCAAGCCGACCAGCCACAACACCTGCCCCGCCAACAGGAACACGATGAGCGATGCCAGGTTGGTGGCAAAATTCAGCGGCTTGGCGGTCGCGGTGGCCGCAATCAATTCCAGCCCTCGCAAGCTCACACCAGCCAGCGCAAAGAAGGAACCGGTCCCCGGCCCGAACATCCCGTCGTAGGCACCGATAACAGGAATCACCGTGTTTTTATAGGTGGGCTCACCGAGCCGGGGTTTACCGGTTTCCAGACGCAGGAAAGGTGAGCCAATAAAATACACCGCGATGATGCCCAGGACGGCAGGGATCACAAACCCCAGTACCTCCGGGTCGACAAATTGAATCAGGACCGTGCCTGCCGCCGAGCCGATGAAGGCCGTCAGCATCAAACCCCGTAGCGCCAGCCAATCGAGCTTACCGCGCCGGAATAATAAAAAACTGGACGTTGCCACCCCCACGCAGGCTTGCAGTTTGTTGGTGCCCAGCGCAGCCAGCGGCGGCACGCCGGATAACACCAGCGCCGGGATGGTAATCAGGCCACCGCCACCGGCCAGTGTGTCGAGGAAGCCAGCGCAGAGTGCCACCACAAACAGCATAAGCAATATTTCAGCAGAAAATTCCAAGCGGGCACCTTTGGTTGAATGGGAGAGCGGCAAAGTGTACCGGGGGCTCGTCACAAGTTGAACTGTCAGAGGGCATTCCTAGGGCTAATCCCCACACTGCGCGACCGGGCATTTGGGGTACACTCTGTTCCTGCCGGGCATGCGCCGTGCCGCAGGGCAGGTTGATAAACTCCATCAGCATCCAGAATGAATTCGCCATGCACTTTCTCTTACGCAAAAGCCTGACTGCCCTGTTGCTGTTGTGGATACCCCTCAGCAACGCCGATGAACTTACCATTGCAGTAGCCGCCAACTTCACGCGCGCGGCCAAGCAACTGGTGGCTGAATTTGAGCAACGCAGCGAACATCGCGTGCATCTGGCCTTTGGATCTACCGGTGGCCATTACGCGCAAATTATTCATGGCGCGCCCTTCGATGCGTTTTTTGCAGCGGATGCCAAAACGCCGATGCGTCTGGAAGAGGAAGGAAAAATTCAACGCGGTTCGCGCTTTACTTATGCGCGCGGGCTGTTGGTGTTGTGGAGCCCGAAAGCGGGTGTTGTTGATCCAGAAGGCAAAGTTTTACAGCGCGGTGATTTTGCGCATCTTGCCATGGCTAACCCGCGCCTTGCACCTTACGGATTAGCGGCGCAACAGACGCTCGAGGCCCTGGGGGTTGCGGAGAAACTGCAGGAAAAATTGGTGCGCGGGGAAAATATCAGTCAAACGCATCAGTTTACTCACAGTGGTGCTGCTGAATTGGGCTTTGTGGCGCTGGCGCAAATTATTGATCCGGGAAAGCCGGAGCAAATCAGCGGTTCTTATTGGCGGGTGCCTGCAGATTTGTATGAGCCTATTGAGCAGCAGGCGGTGCTGTTGAGTGATAAAAAGGCTGCGCGGGAGTTTATGGATTTTGTGCGGGGTGAAAAAGGGAAAGGTATTATTCGGGGCTATGGTTATGAATAGCGAGTTGGATTACGAGCGCAATTAACTCGACTTGCTAAACAGCGTGTCGGATTACGGCGCTTTGCGCCTAATGCGACCTACGGAGCCGTACCGAATTAAACCGTCATGTAGGTCGGATTAGCGCAGCGTAATCCGACAAAACCATCCTCCATCGACAAAAACAACAGTGTTACTCACCGGAGATCTATGCTTTCTTCTTCAGACCTTTCCGCCCTGTGGCTAACCCTGGAACTGGCCAGCGTGACCACGGCTATCCTGCTGGTAATGGGCACACCGCTAGCCTGGTGGCTGACGCGCACTCGCTGGCGTTTTAAATTCGTGGTGGAAGCATTGGTAGCCTTGCCGTTGGTATTGCCGCCCACGGTGCTGGGATTTTATTTATTGATCACCCTGAGCCCCAACGGCGTGATCGGCGGCGCGTTGAATGCACTCGGTTTACCCGCCCTGAGTTTTACCTTCGCCGGGCTAGTCGTGGGTTCAGTTATCTACTCACTCCCGTTTGTCGTGCAGCCATTACAACAGGCGTTCACCCATATCGGCGCACGTCCAATAGAAGTTGCCGCCACCTTGGGCGCAACACCGCTGGATAGGTTTTTTACCGTAGTTTTACCCCTCGCACGCCGCGGTTACATCACCGGCGCCGTCCTCGGTTTTGCGCATACCCTGGGAGAATTCGGCGTGGTGTTGATGATCGGCGGCAATATTCCCGGCAAGACCCAATTGGCCTCCATGGCGATTTATGATCATGTGGAAGCGGTGGAATACGCACAAGCGCATTGGCTGTCGGCCTGCCTGTTAATTCTGTCATTGATGTTGTTGATCGGCGTGTATGCGTTAAACCGTCGCTTTGATGTGGTGAGGGCGCGATGAATTCCACTGCAATAATCATAAAGCTCGACCTGCCCCGCCCGGCATTTCATCTGCAAGTGGACGTGGCGATTCCGGGGCGAGGCATCACGGCGGTCTTCGGTCCGTCCGGCTGTGGCAAAACCAGTTTGCTGCGTGCAATCGCCGGTTTGGAGGACGCCGCATTAACCAAACCGCATTCGCATATCCAGGTAAACGGCACAGTGTGGTTTTCCGCCACACAACAGTTGCCCACGCACCAACGCAAGGTCGGTTTTGTTTTTCAGGAAGCCAGCCTGTTTGAACATTTAACCGTGCAAAAAAATCTCGCTTACGGTTTCAAACGCAATCAACCGTCCCGGGCCGATATAGATGAACGGGTAAAGGTCGATGAATTGATAGCGTTACTCGAGCTCGCCCCATTGCTCGAACGCAGCACGCACCATTTGTCCGGCGGTGAACGCCAGCGTGTTGCCCTTGCGCGAGCATTGCTTGCGAGTCCCAGGCTCCTGCTGATGGATGAACCCCTCGCCGCGCTGGACCAACAACGCAAGCAAGAGATCCTGCCTTACCTCGAACGCTTGCAGCAGTATCTGGCGATTCCGGTGATCTATGTCAGCCACGCGCTGGATGAAATTGTGCAGCTGGCCGATCACCTGTTATTGATGGACAAAGGCAAGATTGTGGCGGCGGGCGCACTCACGGATTTATTGAGTGAACATCCGTTATTGGCACACAGGGAAGATGCATTCACGTTGCTTCACGGCACCGTCACCGACATCAACAGCGCACATCACCTGACCTGTGTTAGCTTCGGCACAACAACCGTTTATCTGCCGCAACTGCATGCAGCGCAACATCAGCCTGTCCGTTTGCGGGTGTATGCGCGGGATGTCAGCCTGTGCCTGGATTATCCGCAACGCACCAGTATCCTGAATATTTTACCGGCGCGCATCACGCAGATTGAGGCGGGTGATCGCGGCCAGAATCTGGTGCACCTGGCCATTGAAGATCAGGTATTGCTGGCCCGGATTTCCCATTTGTCCTGCCATCAATTAGGTTTGGTGGTAGGCCAACAGGTGTACGCGCAGATCAAGGCATTGGCCCTGATGAAATAACCTGTGATGGTAGACGAACAGATTTCAGCTATATTCAGGGGTAACATAGTCGAGGCTCATAAACCGACAGCCGATGAGCAGGTTAAAAAGACAGCGGCTATTCGTACGGATATACATCTTTGATCAAGACACCGCCGTGTTGTACAACCTATAAACCGATTGCCATGGCCGCGAATGAATGACTGCTGACCCTCGACTCCAGACATTGCTTGAACGTCTCAATGTGCCGTCCCAGAATCTGGCGGCGCTGACGTTTTGCGCCGGCAGCAAAGACCAACAGGTGCGGGAATGGGTGCGCGCCTTGCCGCTGACGCGCATCAACCATGTGAGCGCGCTGCTCTATAAAGCCGTGCCGGAAATCGGGCGTTTGAAAACCGGCAGCGACACCCGGCTTGCCATCCTCGAGACCTTGCGCCCGGCGGTGCAACAGTGCATTGAAGGCCTCTCACAACACTTCCTTAACCAACCGCTGATCCTGCCGGAGGCTGCACGCAAGACAGCGACCGTTGCGCAGGCCCTGCAAAAGCACATGAGCAACGCCTATCTCGTGGCGGTACGCGATTTGTGTGCCCCGGGTAAAAGTGAAGAGCCCAGTGGACGCCAGGCCCTGGCCATTCACCGCGCGCTGACGGGACTGGGGTTACTCTTGCTGCGCAGCTACCAGTTATATATCCCCATTACCGGCCAGCTCTGGACCGAGATTCATACCTTGTATGAAATCGCCGAAGCCCTGGAGCTGACCGAATACCCGGTCGATGACCCCCTGGCACATCATCAACACATCAAGAGCATCAGCCTGGCCTATTTGCGCTTGATGCTGCTGGCGTGCGCCAAGCCGAACCAGATGCGCCAGGACGAAGTGCTGGCCACCTACAACGCGCTGGAAACCCTGTGCACGCAGGCGAAATTGCTGCCGCATAACCCGGCGCAAAAAGATAACCTGTTTGCTATTCAACTCGCGGGTAACCGGCCACCGCAATACAAATCGCGCTTACCCCATAACGCCGATGGCGAAATCCGCGAACTCAATACCGCGCAACTGGCGCGCACACTGCAAGAACAGGCCAAGCAAAATCCCACCAGCGAAGGCAGCCTGCGCAATGAGCTGAATTTGTCACCCGCGCTGACGGAGCACCTGATCCAGGCGTGGAATATCCTTGCCCAACGCAGCTTTGAACGACAGGAAACCAGCGGCACTATCGAGGTGACCGTGGGCCTGACCAACCTGCACTTCCACCTTGCCGGAAAGTTGCCGTTCAATTTGTTTCTGAATCAAACCGCCAACGTCCACAATGACGATAATGCCGAAGCCATCTTCCAAAAACGCGGCATCCAGCTAAAGCCCAACAAATCCACCGATGACGATCCCTGGGGCGATGCCTTCGACGTGGCCGGCACAGCCTTGGCGGGAAAACATTTGCCGACGCTGAATATCGAAAGCACCATTCGCAAACAAGAGCAACAGGATTACCAGGGCAAGCACCCCATCTACAAAGTGCCGCTGGTGGATGTCAGCCCCGGCGGCTATTGCCTGGAATGGCAGGACGAGATTCCTAACCAGGTCAAGGCGGGCGAATTGTTAGGCGTTCGGGATGAGGGCCGACAGAAATGGAGCGTGGGTGTCGTGCGCTGGGTACAGCAAACCAAGGGCGCCACACAATTGGGTATCCAGATCCTGGCGCCCCAGGCCATTCCGCTGGGTGTGGCCATCGTGCATAAAACCGGCGGCTTTTCCGAATACCTGCGCGCCCTGCAACTTCCGGCGCTGAAGGCAATCAACCAGCCGGTCACCCTGCTGACCAATTCGGTGTCGTTCCGCGAATACAGCAAGGTCCGTCTGTTTCATCCGCCTTCGCCCCAGGAGGAAGAGCACCGCGAAATCCCGGTGCAATTAACCCGGCGGGTGTTTGCCACCGGCGCGTTCAGCCAGTTCACCTATCGCGAGCTGGCCACCGCCAAACCGGATGCCGGAGAATCAAAAGATGACTTTGACTCCGTGTGGCAAAAGAACTGATAACGCAGGGAAAAGTGACCTAACCAGACGAAATGTTATAGTCATGTCGCACAATTCAACCTGCCGCATTGAGGCGACAGACTATTTGGGTAATATACGCAGCTAGCCTAGACTCTGAGTAGATAAATCCTGCTTGCAAGACTTTTCCGATTATTGGTGTAAAAGTCGCATCAAGTGGCCAAGTGGCACAGACAAAGAGCGCAGTAACGCCTTATGAATGCAAATGACACAATCCGCCTCCTGATTCTGAATAATTCTCGCGCAGAAGCGGAACGTCTGATCAGTATGCTTCACAACGCCGGCCGGCCCAGCCGCGCCCAGCATGTCGAGAGCGAGGAAGCGCTCGTCAAATTACTCGAAGAGCAGACCTGGGATTTATTGATTGCTCACGACCAGACCACCAATGTCACCCCCCAAACCGCCATCAAACATATCCGCCGCCTGAACAAAGACGTGCCCGTTATCCTGCAAAACGACGACGAATTCCTGGCCGTGGTAGAAGGCATGAAGCTGGGCGCGGCGGATGTGGTACGGCTCGACGATGACCAGCATTTATTGCTGGTGATGCAGCGGGAGATGAACAACCGCGAAGAGCGGCAGGCCAAGCGCCTGGCCGACCGTCGCTTCCGCGAAGCTGAACGACGCAGCCAGCAATTGCTCGACAGCTCGCGCGATGCCATCGCCTATGTGCAGGACGGCTTGTATCTGTATGCCAACCAATCCTTCGCTGAATTATTCGGCTACGAGGATAAAGACGATATCGATTGCATGCCCATCATGGACATGGTGGATGACAAGGATCAGGACACGCTGAAAACTTTCCTGAAGGATTTCACCTTCAAAGGGTTGGATGCCGAATCCACCAAGCTGGCGTTCCGCGGTTTGAAACAGGACGGCACCGCCACCCCCATCAGCCTGGAAGTGTCACACGTTACTTACGATGAAGAACCCTGTATCCAGTTTTTAGCGCGCGCTAACCGCGTGGATCTCAATAACGATGTACTGGAAGCGCAGATCAAACAAATTAAATGGCAGGATGTGGTCACCGGTTTGTACAACCGCCAGTACATGATCGACCACCTCGAAAAAACTATCGATAACATCACCGAAAAAGACAACCTGAGTTTGTTGTATATCGACATCGATAATTTTATCGAGCGCGCGCAATCAACCCTGGGCGTGGCGGCGGCCGATATGGCGCTGAGCGATCTGGCGTCGTTGCTGCGCGAAAAAAATAATACCACCGATATCATCGCCCGCTTCGGCGACACGGCGTTTACGGTGCTGGTGCCCAATATCCGCGCCGATGCGGCTGTGAATCGGGCCAGGCAATTATGCAAGGCCATTGAAGAACACATTATTGATATCGACAATAAAACCTTGCAGCTCACCGCCAGCATTGGTGTGTCACTAATCAACGACAATACCACCAATGCCAACAAGGTCATTGAGCAGGCGATCAACGCCATGGAAAAGGTGCGCGGGGCCAACGGCAATAACGCGCAATTGTTTGAGCCGGAGATGTCAGCGGACGAACGCGATCAGAAAAATATTGCCTCTGACTTGCAACATGCGCTGGATAACGACCGCTTCCGTTTGTTGTTCCAACCGATCATCAGCCTGCGCGGTTCCGAGGAAGAGTATTACGAAGTGTATCTGCGGATGCTCAACGATAATAACGAGGAAATTTCCCCCAGCCGGTTTATTGAAACGGCGTCGTCCATCGGTGCCAGTATCAAGATTGATCGCTGGGTGATTCTGGAATCGATCAAGATGTTGTCCCAGCATCGCGCCAAGGGCAACAAGACCAAGTTGATTTTAAATCTGAGCAAAGATTCGCTGTGCGATGAGTCCCTGGTGCCCTGGTTGGGTGTGGCTTTTAAAGCGGCGAAATTATCGAGCGATGCCATTGTATTCCAGGCAAACGAAGTGGATGTAACCAACCACCTGAATGCAGCCAAGTCCTTTGCGGAAGGTTTGCAAAAACTGAAAACATTTATGTCGATCAGCAACTTCGGTTGTTCATTGAATCCGTTTAATACTCTCAAGCATGTGCCGGCCAGCATCGTCAAGATCGACGGCTCATTTACCATGGATATTCAGAACAATAAGGAAAGTCCGGAAACACTGATTCATTTGATTGAGCAGCTGCACGGTGAAAACAAGATCACCATCGTGCCGTTTGTGGAAAATGCCAGCGTGCTGTCGACCTTGTGGCAAGCGGGTGCGCATTATATCCAGGGGCATTACCTGCAAGAGCCGACGCAGAATATGAGTTACGATTTTAATATGGAGACGTGATAGAGACCGGTGGTGTCTGATGGGGATTAATGTCGGATTACGAGGCTGCGCCTCTAATTCGACCTACATAGCACCGAGCACTTGTAGGTCGGATTAGCGCAGCGTAATCCGACAACCGCACAAGCCAATAAAAACCTTATCAACGCGTTTATCAAATCCCATCAATTCCATTTAAACAACCCCATCCAACAACATCCCATCACAACAACTTATCCCGATCCCGAAAGCCCAGCAAATACAAAATCGCATCCAGCCCGAGCGTAGAAATCGCATGTTGTGCCGAGGCTTTCACCAGTGGCTTGGCGCGAAAGGCAATCCCCAAACCGGCCACACTCAACATCGGTAAATCATTCGCGCCATCGCCCACGGCAATCACCTGCTCCAGCGCAATACCTTCCTTTTGTGCGAGCATGGCAAGCAACTCAGCTTTGCGCTGGCCGTCTACCACGGTGCCGACAACGTCTCCGGTTACCTTGCCGTCAACAATATCCAACTCATTGGCGTACACATAATCAATGCCCAGACGTTGTTGCAGATAGCGCCCGAAATAATTGAACCCGCCGGATAAAATCGCTGTTTTGTAACCCAGTTTTTTCAGGGAAGAAATCAGTTTTTCCGCACCTTCGGTCAAACGCAGGTTGGCCGCAATGCCTTCAAGTACGGATTCATCCAGACCTTTTAATAACGCGAGGCGCCGGGCAAAACTTTGTTTGAAATCCAGCTCGCCGCGCATCGCGGCTTCGGTGATGGCAATCACTTGCTCGCCCACACCGGCGGCAATTGCCAGTTCATCAATCACTTCCGCTTCAATCAGCGTGGAGTCCATATCGAAACACACCAGGCGGCGGTTGCGGCGGTACACGGTGTCGCGCTGGAAAGCGATATCCACATCAAGGCGCGCGGATAAATCCATAAAATCCGCACGCAGCGCGGTAAGGTCTTCCGGTGTGCCGCGCACAGAAAATTCCACACAGGCGTTGCTATGATTTTCCAGCGCGTCGAGCGGGATGCGGCCGGACAACCGATTGATACTGTCGATGTTCAAGCCGTGTTTGAAGGTAATGTCAGTCAGTTCGGCGATCTGGGCGGCGTTAATCTGCCGCGCCAGGAGCGTAACGATGTGGCGGGGCTTACCCTGCTGATCGACCCAGTGCTGATAACTTTCGAGGGAGACCGGTTGAAAGCGCACCTGGATTGACAGGGGTTGGGTGCGTGCGTGAATTTCGTCGAGGATCACCGCTTTGGTATTGGCGTCGACTTCCAGAGCCACCAGGATGCCCAGGGCCAGGGTATCGTGGATCACCGCCTGGCCGATGTCGAGGATCGTGGCCTGGTGCTGGGCCAGTACCGCCGTGATCGCCGAGGTGACGCCGGGTTTGTCATCGCCGGAGACGTTAATCAACAGGATTTCTTTCACGTTCGCTCACTTTTATCAGCCGGTTCTCATCAAGGGGCGGCATTCTAGCCTAAATGAGAACGCTACAGTAGCCAGCCGCTTTAGGCTAGAATGCGGCTCACTTATGACAATCAGCTGGATGCACGGGGATCGCCCCGGCCGTTTGAGATACCGATGCCGTTACTCACGACTTACCGATCCTATCCGCAACTCTTCCTGTGCAGCGTCTTGCTGTTGATCCTCGGTTTTCTCGGCGCCGGGCTGTATCTGCACAACACCTATTACAACCAGCAGGAACAGATCCAATACTACGGCCAGACCCTCGCCCGCAGCGCAGCGCGCCAGGCCGTCGACGCCACCCTGACGCAAGACCTTATCAGCCTGCAGGCCGTGTTGCTGGATGTGGGCCAATACCCCACCGTGATCGGCGCCACCATTCATAACGTTGAAAATAAGCTGTTGGTGCAGACCGGCTATGATCCTAACAAGTCCATTGAGGGCGAGCGTTACAGCTTTACCGCCCCCATCGCCCTGCACAACAATATTGCCGGTTACCTGCAAGTAACCCTGGAAGTCCCGCGCTATTCGCGTTACGACTATTATTTCCTGAGCATCTGGGCGGCAGCGGTATTTGTGTCGCTCTGGACCATCTGGTGGTCGATCCAGCGGCAGTGGTGGTCGCGCCTGCGCGATAAATTGCCCTCGCCCGGCAAGATCGTCACCACCGTGGTGGAGAAGATTCCTACTATTCCGGAAGTCCCGCTGGAAGCCCTTAAACCCCTCGCGCCAGAACCCCCGCCACCGCCGGAGGTTGCGGTGCGTTTGCAAATCCGCATCACCAACCTCACCAAGTTGTATCAGCAACTCAACAGTGAAGGCTTTGCCAATGTGTTGCGTCGCTTTGAAAAGCAATTGCAGGGGGTTTTGTCCTTGTACAACGGCCAACGCCAATTGCTGGACAACGATACCCTGATGGTGGAATTTGTTGGTGAGGCCTTGTACGACTGCAGTTTTCGCGCGCTTTGCTGCGCGCAGTTATTGAATAATCTCTGCGCCCGCGCCAACAGTCCGCGCCTGCAGTTGTCAGCGGGTATCCAGGAAGTCGCACGCCCGGCGAACCATAGCAATGGTGTATTGCTGAAAGATTTTGTGGCCCAACAACAAGATCCCATCCACCCCGAGCGCGGCGACATCCTCATCAGCCGCCATTTGCTGGACGACACCTTACTGGCGCACATTGAAGTGGACGTGAACAGCGGCAAGCTGGCAACCATCAAGGCCCCCTACAGCGAATTGCTTGTCCGCCAGGAAGAACAACTCGTAAAGGTTTAGCATTGGCTTATCGGTAGGTCGGCTGAGCCCGTAGGTCGGCTTAGCGCAGCGTAAGCCGACAACACCTCCTTCATTACCCACCTGAAACATTTCCGCAACACATTCATCACACAACCGTCATTTTGCCGTCATAACCTGTGGGCGTTCACTCCTACAGGTTCGCTGCCATGCTTAACATTGAACAATCAGTCGTTAATAAATTTCCCGGTTTTGCCACTAGGGCGCCTCTGATCCGCAAATCCACCCTGACGCTGTTGCGCAAGCTCACCCGCGAGCAGGAGATCAACCGATTCTTGCACGATAACGAAGGCAATCGCGGTCTGGATTTTATCGAACGCATCTTTGATTACTTTAACTTCAGCTACAGCGTTCCTCACCGTGAGCGTAACAATATTCCCGCGCAAGGCCGGGTGGTGATCATCGCCAACCACCCGATTGGTTCGCTGGATGGCCTGGCCCTGTTAAAGCTGGTGAGCGAAGTGCGCCGCGATGTGAAGATCATCGCCAACGATATGCTGATGGCGTTTGAGCCGCTGCGTGAATTGTTGTTACCGCTGGATAATATGACGCGCTCTGCCTATCGCCAGAGTTACAAAAATATCCTGCAAGCACTTAATAATGAAGAAGCGGTGATTGTGTTTCCGGCCGGTGAAGTCTCGCGCGCAAGCCCTAAGGG
>DATJLH010000169.1:0-12273 GCA_035490615.1 Cellvibrio sp. | reverse complement strand
GTTGGATACCGGATTATCCGGGATACCATCAGACGGTCTGCGCCAGGTGAGGATATAAGCTTCCAGATCCGCCGCACATTGGCCGGTACAGGCGCCCGGATTCCCTTGCGGCATCCACAGTTCGATAAACTCGCCGAGGGTGCGGTCCTGGTTATCCTGGCTGTGACGATAGACAGAACGGTTCGGGTTCAAAGGCGCGTAAGCCGGTGAACCATCAGCATTCTTTTCGCCATCAACGCCGTGACAGGCGATACAGCTTTGTGAGGTCCACAAGGCTTGACCGCGTGTGACATCACCTTGTCCACCGGTACTGCTGGAGTTACCCGAGCTGCTGCCGACAGAACTGGTAACGGAGCTGGCAACAGAGCTGGTAGAACTACTGACACTGGACGCGATCGAGCTGGATGAACCGTTGGTATCGCTGTAAACCAGCGTCACCGGCGCACTGGCTGTTGAAGGAATACTGTCGCGATAGCTGATGACTTTGTAGTCATAGCTGCCGAAAGAAGACAGCAGGTTCTCTTCAAACATCGAGGAGTTTGCTGGCAAATTACTTTGCGTCGTCCAGCGGCCATCCGCACCTTTACGGCGAATCAGGAAGCCCGATTCGTTGTTGCTGACGTCCGACCACACCAGTGATGTATCACCGCTGCCCTGGCTGATATTGCCAGTCAAACCAACCGGTGTCGCAGGCGCGCTGGGTAGCGTAATTGCGGCGATATTGGTCGGGTTGTCGCGGGTGAGGAACATCTTGAAGTACACCGGCGTTTTTTCACCGATCTCACTCAAGTTGGCAATCACCCGCAAAGCTTCCACGCCAGCGTTCATTTCAAAGTCAACGCTGTTAACCACAATCGGTTTGCGCGGCGAGACGCTGATGCTGGTGTTGCTGTGCTTGACGATTGTCGCGTCGAAGGTGATGGCTTTGCTTACCGCATGCAAGGTCAAGTTACCTGTTAGCGATTGCACCGCAATATCACCTACCGCCATCGAATCCAGCGTGCTGAGATTCAATTGCGTGGTGAAGTGCAGGTTGGGCAGGTAGCTTGATTCAAACAGCAGGTTTTGCATCCGCGTATTGCGAATATCAAAACCGGTTGAAACGCTGGCGAGAGGAATGGTCAGCGTTGCACTACCGGTGTTCGCTACGGTTCCCTGCATTTGCGTAAAGGTATGCGCTTCTGCATTGCTGACATTTTTTACCGTCACAAAGTGGAAACTGGACTTGGTTGTATCCAGTAACCAGCGTGCAGCTGTTGCCGGAGCGCTGCTGCTTGCGTTGCTGGAAGCCACGCTGCTGACACTGCTTGAAGCTACGCTGCTGGATGTATTGTTACCACCGCAACTTGCACCGTTGAAGGTGAAGTTTGTCGGAGCCTGGGTGCTCGGATTGTTGATATTAAATCCGAAACTTGCAGAGCCGTTGGTAGCCACATTTGCGTTATAGCCTGCATCCGTTACACACACATTGCTTCCGGTTGTAGTGACATTACCATTCCACAAATTGGCAATGGTTTCACCGCCGTTAAAGGTCCAGCACACTTCCCAACCATCCACAGCCGGACCATTGTTGGTCACTGACAAAGCAATTTGTGCACCGCTTCCCCAGTTGTTCACTGTTGTGTAGGTAGGCGTACAAACACTTTGTGCAACAGCACTGCCGGAAGCAGCCAGGCCAAGGGCCAGGCCAAGTGGGGAGAGCATCGAGAGTTTAAGTAATTTTTTCATGATAGTTCTCTTTAGCCTCCAATTAGCGCGCATCAAACACAAGCGCGAAGTCCACAGGTACCGCCGCGCTGATAGATGTCAGGTTAGCGACGGAACGCAAGGCTTCCACACCCTCGGTCAGATCGAAATCCGCCGCGCGTGGTAGCACTGGTGCCATGCTTTGCACCAGAACACGTGAGTTAGACAGGCGCTGTACCGACACGCGAGTCGTGATGATTGTGCTTACGCCGTGCAGATTAACCGTGGCACTGATATTTGTTTGCGTGGTTTGTCCGGCAGACAGGGAACTCAGCAAAGTGGCTGGTACGTCAACTGTAATTGTCGCTGTGGGGTAGCTGGCTGTTTCAAACAACAGGTTACGCATGCGCTGGTTACGTATATCGATACCGGTGTTGACGCTGTCCAGTTCGATGGTCACCGTAGCTACGCCACCGGTGCTGATAAAGCCACTCAGTGAGCCGAAGTTGTGTACTTCGACGTTATGCGTATTTTTGGTGGTCACGAAGTTCAGGTAAGAGGCTTCGGAATCCAGATCCCAAGCGGCGTTGGTGTTGACCGAGGAATTTGCGGAGCTTGCTGCGCTGCTGGTTGCCACGCTCGATGAGCTCACGGCAATGCTGGAAGCGACACTTGATGCAACGGAAGAAACAACAGAAGACGCCACTGAACTGGACGACGGTGCAACACTGGATGCGACAGAGCTTGCGCTACTGGAACTGGTGGGGATTGGCGTACCGCAACCAATGGGTTCGGTAGACAACACGATATCGTCCATCCATACATCAGCAGTGTTACCACTGAAGCTGTGGAAACCGAACATGGCGTAGTTAAATTTGTCGCTCAGCCAATTGGCTGGCAGAGTTCCATTGTTCCAATCGTTGGCAGAGGTAACAGAGTGTACGAGGCTGCCATTCACCCACATACGCAATTCGTCGTAAGCGGTGTCAGCGTAGTAAGCTGTTTCAACGCAATACCATACGTTGGGAGATAATTGCGGGCCGCTATTCCATTGCGACATTTTTGGCGCGATGTTATCGCTGGGAACGTGGTTGGTGCCTAGCACACCTTTAATTTGACCCACGCGAATTTCGTCATCGGCATTTTGGGTTCTTTTGATTCCCATGATGTGTTCATGGTTATCGCCGGGATCATTACCCAACACTTTGCTGAGATTGACATAAGCACGCATGTGCAAACGTTGTGTACCTGCGGGCAGTGCACGAACAATTTGCGCCGGATTTTGGCCCCCGCGGAAGTGAATAGAGTTGCTTCCGTTGTAAGACTTGCTGTTATCTACCAGCGCATAGTTACCGGAACTTTGGTTGTTGTTATTGCCGTTAAATATCCAACCAATAAAGGTGCTCCAACCGCTCGGGCCAGCACCGACAGTACCGTTTTCAAAACCTTCACTGAAGAAAACGCCGTTACCGGTAGGAACAGATGAACTGCTTGCCGTTGAAGAGGGGGCAGAGCTGGACGCTACAGAACTTGCCGGCGCGGACGAGCTTGCCGGTGCAGATGAGCTGGCTGCGGAAGATGTGCTGCCTCCACAGGCGCTACCAGTCACTGTAGGAATTTCTGCCGCTGCGCTGCCTTTGCTGCCCTGGAAGCCAATCTCAACCGTTTGATTCGGTTGGATGTTCGCGTTCCAATTCAGATTCGATGCAGAATAAGGATTGGTGCCGCTGTAGTTGGCATTCCAGTTACTGGTCAAACGGTTGTCACCGCTGTATTGCCAGCTGACATTCCAACCATTGATTGCACTGGTACCGGTATTGGTAATTCTGATGGCGGCAGTAAAGCCGTTACCCCACTGATTGGTCACAACATACTGACAACTGGCGTAAACCTGACTTGAAAGGGCCGCGCTCGCCAGGGAAAGTCCTAGCAGGTACAAAGACCGGGCCAGCCTTCCCCTTCGGCGCGGGGCGATCGCAGAGGCTGTAATTCTACTCATGGTGTCTTCCTCTTAAGTGAATGCCGAGCAAGCTCGGCAAGGTTCCGTCAACAGCCTGCGGTCGTTATTCCCACTACTTGCCGCAGGTTAGTCGAAGGGTAAAAAAGGCTCGAAACTGCATGGATTCGAGCGGTTTAAAAAAATCGTTAACTCATGTTTTTGAAACGTTGTTGGCAAGGGAAATGGATTCCGAAAGCATCGGCTGTTCGTCGTCCGCGTGCGCGTCAATTTTTTTTGTAGCGAAGAGCGAACGCATAATGAAGCAACCCACCACACAGGCGGTGGCGAGTAGACCGATGTTCATGTACATCACGGTGCGGGATGCTTCCGCCGGATTCCAGGGATGGGCGATACCGAGATAACAGGCAAACAGCCAGGCGAACGCGGAGATGGAACCGCAAAATACGACCAGCAGTTTTTCAATGTTGTTTAAATCGAATATTCCGCGGCCTGAAAAAACAGTCGAGCCAAAGATGCAGGCCGTGCCTATCAGGCCGAGATAAATAAACATGATGAAGCTGTATTCGAGGGTGTAGTTCCAGCCCCGTGCGATACCCAGGTAGCAGGCAAACAGCCAGGAGACGGTAGAAATACAACCGGTTAACACTACGAGGGTTTTTTCGATGCGGCCCAGCCCTAACACACCGCCGCTGGAGGCAACACGTGGAAAACTGAAATGGTGCAACACGACACCGTTGATGGTCAGCACAACCACCACGGTGAACTTGGCCCATATTTTCTGATTCGTCAGATACTCCGGATTATCGAGATATCCCGTCAATACCAGCGTCAATCCCGACACCCAAAGCACGCCGAGCGCGATGGAAATAATTCCCGCCGCGCGTTTTAGCTCCTTGATGCTGTAAACCGACATCGGCTTACCGCCGGTTTTGGCGAGTACCAGGTCCTGCATTAACAAAATACCTACGGCAACGCAGGCTGCGATCAAATGAACGTAAACAATTAAGGTTTTCATTGGTTAGTCCGTTGTTTTATTTGTTATTTGTGAACCAATCACTATCACGTGTGTGAAATGATTGCGCTAACATTTTTATCTAATGCGTCACTGTTTAAAGAAGAAAAACAGTGGTGGTTAAAGAGATAACGCGGTTTTTCGGGCAATAAAAATCAGTTGCGCTTTTAACAGCACAAAAATGATTATGATGGGCCGGTGAAGTTGCAAAACGACAGGAAAACTATCGTTTTAACGGATACCACATGCGATGAACGCTTTGACTATCACGGCTCGGTACAACATTTTTAATTATGTTTTGTCGCTAGTAATTATATTTTTACCAGTACTATTACCCACAGGGCGCAGGTGGTGTTGAGTAGTGGTAGCGATACCATGGTCGGGATTTTACAAAATATTGTCGTTCCGTCCACAAGTATTTCGACGTTTTTAATGTAAATAAGTCAGAAAACACACATTTTGTCGTCTGAATTTATATTTTGTTAAGCGCGCGTTAAGTTTTAAAAATTCGCGCAAAAAAATGTGCCGCAAAAAAATAAAAACTTAAATTTCGATTGGAAATTGAAAGTATGCCCACTCATTTAAAAACTGAATTAAAAAGCAAAATTATTTCTCAGTTGCTGCGATTTTTTACTAATTAAAAAATAATTTGGTTATCTCTTTATGTATTACTTATTAAGTTTTTGGCTAACAGTTTTGCAACACCACGACGCGCAGAATACCTCGTGGTGTTGCAAAAAAATAAACCCTTAGAGTTGCGGTGTTGCACCCTCCAGTTCAACTTCATACTGCAAACCGATTGCATCGGGGCTGCTTGTCGTACTTTCAAAAGCGTTGTAGAGGTATAACGCATCCGGTGTGTTGACGACGACCAGGCTCACCTCTTCATTCGTGGCTACCGACGTGCTGCCCATGCCATTCACCAACTCCACATAACGCACGCTGCCGGATTGTGTGTTGCGAATGCTCAGGGTTGCGGTGAAATTGCTGTCGCTCAAACCGTTGCCCAGATTAATTACGCGCACGTTCACCGTGTCGCCGTTCACATGTAAAGGCGTGATGTTGGCGCCGCCATATAAAGGTGCACGATCCGCTTTCACGCGATAACGGCCACTACCCAATGCTGTCAGGTTCGCATAAGCGCGCGAACGGAAGCCGCTGTTATTGCGTGTGTTAAAAAACCGCGCCTGCGCTTTGGGGTGGTTGATATCCAGATACGCCATCCGCGCCCAATAACGACCGAGCACGCGCTGCGCAGAAACCGGCGCGGTTAAACGAGCCAGCACATGCAAAGGCGTTTCATTATTGCGCAGGTGATTGCTCAACAAATTCGGCACCGCCATACGCCCAAGGCCAGGGTATTGATCCGGGTTGTTGGTCAGGTAAGTCAGGAATGGCCAGGCCTGGTAATAGTTGCGGGTGCTGACAATTTGCAGATGCGATAACGCGATGTTGGCTTCCAAGTCGATGATGGTATCCCGCTCCCGTTGCAAGCCTTCACGCGCGCGCACGGCTTCGCACAAGGCATCGGTGTTGTAGGTATCCGCCACCCAATTGGCCACAGTTTCCCACCAGGCACCGGTGCGGCCCTGGTCCACCCAGGTGTAGTCGGTGTAGGTCAGGCTGTGGCCGAATTCATGCACCGCCGTTTCCGGACGATTGATCGCATTGTCCCGAAACTCGATAAAGCTCAACCGATACTGCGCATCGGCCCCCATGGCGCCGCCGGCATTCAGGGTCGTGGTCGAATAGAGATTCATCTTGTAATAAGGACCGCTGTCGCTGTTCGCCGATAAACTGGTAGAACGGAAGCCCCACTCATTCACAAAACATTCGTAAGCCGCTTCCAGGTGCGACAGACCAAACGCAATCTGACTCGATGCGACGTTCGCCAGATTACCCTGGCCGCCATTTAATCCATTGCCGCCGTAGTAAGCGCGAAAGCGATCAGAATCCATATATAAGGCGTTTGTGGTATTTACATCAAAGCGCGTAAATTCATTGGTAATGGCCCGGTAGGGCACTGGGCCGCCAGGATTGCCGGTACTGCTTGAGCTGCTGCTGGAACTTGAACTGCCCGTTGTGGTTCCGTACACCCGCCATTCCAGAATCCCGGTGGACTGTTGCGTATTGAGCATGGAAACGCGCAAGCGATTGGTCTCGATGTCATCAAACTCAAGATCATTAAACGCATTTTCTGCTAAGGGCACTTCACCTGCGTAAATCCAGCTGCTGCCATCCCAATACTCAACATACGCCGTGGTGGGTACCAGCACACCGCCGTTGTCATCGAACCAATAAATTTGCGTCCGCTCCAGGCGTTGCGTTTGCGGCCATTCATACTGCACCCATTGAACAGAATTCGGATTGTTCCAGTTGCCGTACGCGCCGCTGGATTTATCGTTGGAGCTTGCCGGATCGCTGTTGTCATTCACCGCGCTTAAGGTCTCCCACGGCGATACATAAGACGTGGTCGCAACAGCCGCCAGCGCTATATTGGTTTCCGCCATGATCGAGCTGCTGCTGGACGATGCCACAGAGCTGCTACTGATAGATGACGCAAGGCTACTGCTTGCCGAAGAAACGGAACTGGACGCATTGCTTGTTCCGCAGGCGGTTCCGGTAACTTGCGGCGTCTCCACCGGGCCGCCATTGGTGACGCCCTGAATACCAAACTCCACCGATTGGCCTGGCGCAATAGCACGATTCCAACTGAGATTGCTGGCAGAATAATTTCCACTTAGCTGCGCATTCCACGCATTGGTAACGGCGTTATTCTGATAACGCCAGTTAACCTGCCAGCCATTAATCGTTGAGGGTGTGTCGTTGGTGATACGAATGGTCGCCGTAAAACCCGCACCCCAGGCATTTGAAACCTGATAACTGCACGCAGCAAATACCGACGGCGCAAACATAAAAACACCAGCCGCCACACCGGCCAAATACAACGCGCGATGCCGTTTAGACATAATATTTTTCATAGGAAGTCCTCGCCGCAGGCAAGCCCGCAGCTTTTGTTGATAGTTGATTGAGGAAAAACACTTTATTTTTTTATTAACAAAACGCGATCAATGGCCGAGTGGGGCGCAGCGAACAATAACAACTCCGCCACAACGAAACGTGGCGGAGTGCGCAGAATTTTCAGCTTGCGCATGAATCGTTGCGGGGGTGTGATGGGGAGCAAAAAAGTTAGTCTGTGCATCAATGGCTGCTCAAGTTCCCGGGTACGAGCACGAGCGGAGGCTCTCGTCCGTGTCCGCACATGCCTGAATGTTTCCGCTTTGTTATTGAACACACAATGACATAAGAAATGTAAATAATGGACCAGTGCAGCCGGAACAAAGGTACACCGGCTGTTACTAAGGACTTCAAGTCCCACTGACGGAATTCGCCGGTAATACGGATAGCCCGCGCTGTATCTCAGGCCTGTACAGGATTCAACATCTGAAGATTTTTTAAAGGAAAATCTATGGCTACACAAAATACTGTGAGCAAGGATTTTATCTCCACCGGCATTCCGGGGTTCGACCATGTGTTGGGCGGAGGATTAACCAAGGAGCGACTTTATTTGCTCGAAGGTGACCCGGGTGCGGGTAAAACCACCATGGCATTGCAGTTTTTGATTGAAGGCGCGCGGCGTGGTGAAAAAGTACTTTATGTCACGCTGGCCGAGAACGAAGTTGAGTTGCGCGCTATCGCCGAATCGCATGGCTTTTCAATGGAAGGTGTCACCATCCATGAAGTAATTCCGGAAGAGGGGTTGCTCGATCCCGCTGAGCAATATACCGCGCTGCACCCTTCTGAAGTCGAATTGGGTGAAACGAATAATCTCATTATCGACATGATCGAAAAATTGCGACCATCGCGCGTTGTATTGGATTCTTTATCGGAGCTGCAATTGTTGTCCGGCAACGCGTTACGCTATCGCCGTCACGTGTTGGGGCTTAAACAATATTTTGCCAGACGTTCCTGCACGGCGTTGTTGCTTGATGATAAATCGTCACTGCACGCTGATTTGCAGGTGCGCAGTATCGCCCACAGTGTGATTTCGCTCCAGCATTTCGAATCAGAATACGGTGCTGAGCGACGCGTGGTACGCATCCTGAAATATCGCGGTATCGCTTATCGGCGAGGGCCACACGATTACAACATCATCACGGGTGGCATCATAGTTTATCCCAGGATTGTTGCGGCTGAATCACGCCAATTGATCGAGCGCGGACAGATAAAAAGTGGGCTGGAAGCCTTCGACAAGTTACTCGGCGGCGGCATCGAAGAAGGGTCAAGTACACTGATTTCCGGCCCGCCCGGTACTGGTAAATCCAGCCTTGCCACGCAATTTGTAAAAGCCATGACAGGTCGTGGCGAAAGCGCGTCTATGTTCCTTTTTGAGGAGTCGTTTAACACCTTGCTTAATCGCAACAAGGGCATCGGCCTGGATTTACGTGAACCTTATGAATCCGGTTTGCTGAAAGTGTATCAAATTGATCCGGCGGAAATGTCGCCGGGAGAGTTTGCACATGCGGTGTGTCGCTCGGCGGATAATGGCGCAAAAGTGATTGTGATTGATAGCCTGAATGGCTATCTCAATGCGATGCCGGATGTGCGCTTTCTGTCGACCCATTTACACGAAATTCTGACTTACCTGGGGCAGCGGGGCGTGGTGACCTTTTTGGTTGGCGTTCAGCAGGGGATGGTAGGGAACATGTCCACGGGTATCGACATCAGTTATATAGCAGACAACGTACTGATTGTGCGTTATTTCGAATCCCGTGGCTCCGTGGAAAAAGCGATCTCCGTATTCAAAAAGCGGGGCAGCGCACACGAAACCGCATTGCGGCGTTTCAGTATTAGCAAGCATGGTATTGAAGTCGGTGCTGTGTTGGATAATTTTCAAGGTGTATTGACCGGTGTACCGACCACGATCAGTTCATTGCATGATGTTCCCCTGCAGGAAAAGAATAGCTAGATGCACTATTTGATTGTGGAATTCGGGGTGCTGTAAACGATGAATGCGGAAAACCGTTTATTGATTTATGCACCCACCGGCAAGGACGGTCGACTGCTGGCGGGCGTGCTCGAACGCGCGCAGATGGTCTGCCATGTTTGCGCGCATGTTAATGACGTGTTTGAAGAAATGGCGAAGGGCGCCGGTGCCCTTATCCTGGCCGATGAAGCCCTGTCCATTGAATTTCTGAAAACCATACGCCAACTACTCAATAGTCAACCCAGCTGGTCTGACTTTCCCTTTGTAGTCCTGCGACAAACCGCACCGGACACACCGGAGATGCGCAGCCGTTACGTTAAATTAGGCAACGTCACCTTATTGGATCGGCCGGTCAGAAGTGTCACCTTGGTGAGTGCTGCTACTTCTGTCTTGCGCGCGCGGGCGCGGCAATATGAAATGCGCGAAATTGATCGCCGCAAAGATGAATTCCTGGCGATGCTCGCCCATGAGTTGCGCAATCCGCTCGCGCCGATCAGTGCCGCCTCCAGGTTGCTCGGCATTCCCACCCTGGATCGTGAAAGAATCCAGCACACCAGCGAGATTATTTCGCGTCAGGTGCGCCACATGACCGGCCTTATCGACGACCTGCTGGACGTTTCCCGTGTGTCGCGGGGATTGGTCACCCTTGACCAGGGCATACAGGACGCATGGCAAATTATAGCGAGTGCAGTTGAGCAGGTGCGACCGTTAATGGATGCGCGGCAACATCAATTAACCGTGCGCGATTCGCCTGTATCTGCCTCTATTTTGGGTGATCAAAAAAGGCTGGTGCAAATCGTCGCTAACATTCTCAACAATGCCGCCAAATACACACCGGCCGGCGGCCACATTGCACTGACTGTCGACGTTGATGATGCGAACGTTGTGTTTACCGTAAAGGATGATGGTATTGGGATGGAGCCCGAGGTGTTGGAGCGTGTATTCAATATGTTTGCCCAGGGCGAACGCAGTTCAGATCGTACCCAGGGCGGCCTGGGAATTGGGTTGGCGATTGTCAAAAGCCTCGTGCATTTGCATGGCGGCAGGGTCACTGCCCACAGCGCCGGTTTGGGCAAGGGCAGTACATTTACCTTGACCTTGCCGCGTGTTGCCGACCAGCACCGCGCGGTTGAAAACAGTTTGCCAGAGATACAGCCCGCATCCGCATCGCACAGTATTTTAATTGTGGACGACAATGTGGACGCCGCCGTAACCCTGGGGAATATTCTGGAAATTTCCGGTTACGATGTGAGCATTGAACACAGTGCCAGGGCAGCACTGGAACGCGTGGCCGACACGGCGCCGAATGTGTGCCTGCTCGATATAGGTCTGCCCGACATGGACGGTATCAACCTTGTCAGGCAGCTTCGCAATCGCCCCAATACGTCTTCCTCGCTGATGATCGCGATTACAGGTTACGGCCAGAACAGCGACCGGCAAAAGTCCCTGCACGCCGGTTTTGATCATCACCTGGTGAAGCCGGTTGACCTTCCGCAACTGCTCAGCATTTTGTCTTCGCTCAATTAAAATTCGTTTTTTTACACGTCGCGCTGAGCCTGGCTATCCGTCCCAAACGCCGCGATGGCAAAGTCGATAAAACTGCGCAGCTTCGGTGTCATGCGACGATCCGGCGCATGCAACAAATGGAACGGTCGTGCTGCAACAGGGTAATCAGCGAGCAACTGCACCAGTCGGCCGGTTGCCAATTCATCGCGCACCAATTCACAGGGTTGCAACAAAATACCCAGTCCCGCGCGTGCGGCCATCAATAATGCCTCGCCGCTATCAACCATTAATTTTCCGGTAATTGACACCGAAATTGCTTCGCCTGTTTTATCTTCAAAGGTCCAGCGCGTTCGCAGCTCTGTATGCGAGAAGCCGAGACACTCGTGTTGCGCCAGATCATTGGGATGCGTGATCGCGGGCCGATTTGCGAGGTAAGACGGCGAAGCACACAACCGCAACCGATAGGGCGCAAGTGCGCGCGCGATAAGGCCGCTGTCCGGCAACTCGCCCACGCGGAAGGCAACATCAATCCCTTCGTCGATTAAATCCACATAACGGTTTGAGAGCGACATATCGATCGAAACATCAGGATACATCGCCAGATATTCCGGCAAGCGTTTAGCTAAAGCGTGCACACCAAAGGTCACCGGAGCATTTATCCGCAGGCGCCCGCGAGGTGTTCCGCCGCTCATCGCTGCCATCCCTTCAGCCGCCTCTACCTCCGCCAGAATAATTTTTACTCGCTCATAAAATGCAAACCCGGCTTCGGTCACATGGTGTCGGCGGGTGGTGCGGTTGATCAAACGCACACCCAGGTGCTGCTCAAGGCTTTGGATGTGCTTGCCAACCAGTTGGGAGGACATCATCAAGGCCTCTCCCGCCGCTGAAAATGACCCCGCCTCCACGGCTTTGGCAAACACGTTCATGCTCAATAATCTGTCCATTACAAACGTTCCGTTTCAAGTGTCGAGCCATTTTGATCATTTATCTCGCTATGTTTCAAGTCTTACAGTAAGCACTCCTATTGGCACAGGCAACAGGAGATCTGACAGGCAAAGTGATTGTCGATATTTCCAACCCGGTCACCCCGGATTACAAAGAACTCCTGATCGGGCATACCAC
>DATJLH010000168.1:0-28440 GCA_035490615.1 Cellvibrio sp. | reverse complement strand
CTGTAGCCAAATTTATCAATGCGCCCATCATCAATGGCGCTGCCAAACAGGTGTTATGGACGCGCGGCACCACGGAAAGCATCAATCTCGTAGCCGCCAGTTGGGGGCGCAGCCAGTTAGGTGCCGGTGACCGCGTGCTGGTTTCGGCGATGGAGCATCACTCCAATATTGTTCCCTGGCAAATGGTTGCCCAGGAAAAAGGTGCGACCGTGGAGGCGATTCCGGTAGATGCCAGCGGCACCCTGGATATACAAGCCTTTGCCGGCATGCTGGATGAGCGGGTAAAGATGGTCTCGGTTGGCCAGGTGTCCAATGCCCTGGGTACGATCAATCCTGTCGAGGACATCATCCGCCTCGCCCATGCAGCGGGCGCAAAAGTGCTGATTGACGGCGCCCAGGCGGTCAGTCATTGGCCGGTGGATGTACAGGCGCTGGATTGCGACTTTTACGCGTTCTCGGCGCACAAGGTATTTGGTCCCACCGGCTTGGGTGTGTTGTACGGCAAGCTGGATCTGCTGGAAGCCATGCCGCCCTACCAGGGCGGCGGTGAGATGATCGAGACGGTCAGTTTTGCCTGCACAACCTACAATCAGTTGCCTTATAAGTTCGAAGCCGGCACCCCGGATATCTCCGGCGCCATCGGCTTGGCTGCAGCTATCGACTATTTGAACCGTATTGACCGTCGTGCCGCAGCGGCCCATGAGCAGGCCCTATTGCGCTATGCAGAAGACAAGGCGCGTGCAACGGACGGTGTTCGGTTGGTCGGCACAGCGGCAAACAAAACCAGTGTCATGAGCTTCTTGCTGGAGGGTGCACATCCCCATGACCTGGGAATGCTGCTGGACAAGCAGGGGGTGGCGGTACGCACCGGTAATCACTGCGCCCAGCCGTTGATGGACCAATACGGTATTCCGGGCACCGTGCGCGCCAGCTTCAGCTTCTACAACACCTTTGCTGAGGTGGATCGCCTTTTCGCCGCCTTGGACAAAGCCAAAACATTTTTACTCTAAGGCGTTCGGGAGCCCATGATGACAGTTGAATCCTTCGATCCCGTGCAACAGGCCGTGTCGGTCACCTCAACGGCGGTGGAGCACTTCAAACGGCAATTAATCAACCACAAAGAGGCGCGGGCAGTTCGCCTGAGCGTCAAGCAAAGTGGTTGTACCGGGTTTATGTATGTGATTGATCTGGTGCCGGAAGGGCAGGCAGATGATCTGCACTATGCGCTGGCCGATGGTGTGGAGCTGCTGGTCGACAAAAACAGTCTGGCCGTCGTAAGCGGCACGCAGATCGATTTCGTGACCGAGGGTGTCAATCGCCAGCTGAAATTTCTCAATCCCAACGCCAAAGATTACTGCGGCTGTGGCGAAAGTTTTAATGTGAATTGATGTGACAGGTCTTTGAATTATGGTCGCCACTGAAAGACGTGTCGTTGTTACCCAGGAAGATTGCCCGGCGCGCCGGGTGCCCGACGGTACGCCGATAACGATCCCCAAAGATACCTTTGTCACCATTACCCAATCCCTCGGTGGCAACTATACCTTGACCTACCACGGTCAGATGGTCCGCGTTGACGGCAGTGATGCAGCGGCCCTGGGGCTCCCGGCGGAGACGCTGAGCTTTCCGCCACCGGTGGATGATCGCATCCACGAGGAGCAGGTCTGGCAGGCGCTGGGTACGGTATATGACCCGGAAATTCCGGTGGATCTGGTTAATCTGGGCTTGATCTACGGCGTGGAGATTGATCAGGCAGCCAAACGCGTCGACATCCGCATGACCCTGACTGCGCCGGCCTGCGGCATGGGGCCGGTGTTGGTGGGGGATGTGGAATATCGTGTACGTAAAGTGCCCAATGTAGGCTCGGTAAAAGTCGAACTGGTTTTCGATCCGCCCTGGCGCCGCGACATGATGAGCGAAGAGGCCCAGCTTGAAACGGGTATGTTTTTTTAGTGGAGAAGCTAACCATCTCCTGAATGCATTTCTCCAGCCCGAGCCCTTGAATTCGCTGCTGGAAACAGGACCAACCTCATGACGCAATTTGGCATTGATGTCAGCGCTGACGACATCGTTGATACCCTGGGTTTCTTCGATTCCTGGGAAGATCGTTACAAGTACATCATCGACCTGGGTAAGGAGCTGCCGCCATTGGCGGAAGAGCACCGGACGGAGGCCAACCTGGTGCGCGGCTGCCAGAGCCAGGTGTGGCTGATCAGTGAAGCGCGCGACGGTCGTTTATTTTTTTCTGCTGACAGCGATGCCTTTATCGTAAAGGGCCTGCTGGGTGTGGTATTGGCTGCCTACAATGGCAAGACACCCGCCGACATACTGGCATTTGATATTGAGGCTTACTTCGCTGCCCTGAATCTGCTACAGCATCTCAGCAGTACGCGCGGCAATGGTCTGCGTGCGATGGTGAAGCGCATACAGGATACCGCCGCCGCCAGTTAAATCCTTGGCCTACGGCTATATCCGCGCTTTTTCACACAATCCCGACAAACCGGATTTCACCGGGTTTTCCCGTATAAAAAATCCCTTGATCCGCGTATAATTCGCCGATTTTTCTATTTCACGGGGCTTATCGCCGTATTGCGCGCGAGGGCCAAAGTTAATTGTTGAACAGGATTGGAGTCTCGCATGGCTGTAGAACAGACGTTGTCCATCGTTAAACCGGATGCCGTGGGCAAGAATCACATTGGTGAAATCTTTGCGCGTTTTGAAAAGGCTGGTCTCAAGATTGTGGCCTTGAAGATGTTGCATCTCAGCCGTGAAGAAGCAGAGGGTTTCTACGCCGAGCACAAAGGGCGTCCGTTTTTTGAAGGATTGGTTAATTTCATGACCTCCGGCCCGGTGTGTGTCCAGGTTCTTTCAGGTGAAAACGCTATTGCCCTCAATCGCGAGCTGATGGGCGCAACAGACCCGCAGAAAGCTGCCCCCGGCACCATTCGTGCGGATTTTGCCACGGCTATCGACACCAACGCCGTTCACGGTTCTGATTCGCCCACCTCCGCCGCGCGGGAAATCGCTTATTTCTTCAGCAGTGTTGAAATCTTCGCGCGCTAAATTTATCCAACACTCAACAGTCTCACAGGTAGCATCATGGTCACATCGTCAGACAGTCTTCCCGACAATACCGCGCCCACCGGCGCTGTCGCCGTGGAGTCGACGGCGTCCACCGCCAAGGTCAACCTGTTGGGGCTGCCAGAAGCCAAGCTGGTGGCATTTTTTGAAAGCCTGGGCGAGAAACGTTTTCGCGCAGTGCAGGTGATGAAATGGATTCACCAGCTGGGTGCAGATAACTTTGAAGCGATGACCAATGTCAGCAAGGATTTGCGCCGCAAGTTGCAGGATGTGGCCGAGATTCGTCCGCCGGAAGTGGTGAAGCAACTGGATTCTGCCGACGGCACACGCAAATTCCTGATTCGGGTCAGCGGTGGAAACGTTATTGAAACAGTTTATATCCCCGAAGGTGATCGCGGCACGCTATGTGTATCATCGCAGGTCGGTTGTTCACTGGATTGCAGCTTCTGCGCCACGGGAAAACAAGGGTTTAATCGCGACTTGACGGCGGCCGAGATTATCGGGCAGGTATGGATCGCCGCAAAATCCTTTGGGCAATTACAAGCCAATGCCGAGCGCAGCATTACCAACGTGGTGTTGATGGGCATGGGCGAGCCCTTGCTGAATTTCGATAATGTTGTTGATGCAATGAATTTGATGATGCACGACAACTGCTACGGCATCTCCAAGCGCCGTGTAACCTTAAGTACATCCGGTGTTGTGCCGGCGCTGGATCGTTTGAGCCAATACACCGATGCGTGCCTGGCCATCTCCCTGCATGCACCTAACGACGAACTGCGTAACGAGCTGGTACCGATCAATAAAAAATACCCTATCGCCATGCTGCTTGACTCTGCCAAGCGCTACATTGAGGCGATGCCGGATACGCACCGCAAGATCACCATCGAATACACCCTGATTGACCAGGTCAATGATCGCCCGCACCATGCGCATGAACTGGCGGAGCTGCTGCGCGATGTGCCGGTTAAGATCAACCTGATTCCGTTTAACCCGTTCAATCTGTCCAACTACAAGCGGGTCAGCAATAATGCGTTGCGTCGTTTCCAGGACATCCTGATGGAAGCCGGCTATATTACAACGGTGCGCACAACCCGCGGCGATGATATCGATGCGGCCTGTGGACAACTCGCTGGAACCATCAACGACATTACCAAACGCAGCGAGCGCTACCGCGCACGTTTTGATGAGGCTCAACCGGTTAAAATAATCGCGCAATAATTGCAGGTTGAATCATAGACTGGAGAAAACAATGCAACACAACTTGATGTCTGCCTTCGTCGTACGTCTATTGATCCTGATCGGTATGTTGATGTTGTCTGCGTGTGTCACCGAGATGGAAGGGCGCAGGATATCCAGTGTCGACGAAGAAAAAGCGTTGGAGCTGCATATCAAACTGGCCTCCGGTTATGTGCAAAAGAAAAACCGTGAATCGGCTCGTCATCATCTGAAAAAAGCGTTTGAGCTGGATAAGAATTCTACTGGCGCTTCCGCGGTGTTGGCTCGTTTGTATGAACTGGAAGGCGAGCCTCAACTGGCGGAAGAACAATATCGGCGTGTGCTGCGCCAGGATAAAAATTTTACTGAGGCACGTAATTATTTTGGACTGTTTCTTTATCGCGCAAAGCGCTACGAAGAAGCCTTCAAGGAATTTGAGTTAGCCGGAGAAGATCTGGCCTACGTGGATCGTGCAGAAGTCCTGGTCAATGTTGGACGCACAGCAGCCAAACTGGGTAATACAGCGCGGGCTGAGAGTGCCTTCGCGCACGCTAATTTGCTCAATGCCAAATTGACGGCACCTTACATTGAATTGGCGGAACTCAATTTCCAGAAGAAGGAATACGCGGAGTCCAAGCGTTTCCTGGATCAATACGCCAGTCTGCGCAATCACACTGCGCGCAGTCTGTTACTTGGCATTCGCATTGAACGCATCTTTGGCAATAAAGACAAAGAGGCCAGCTATGCGCTGTTGCTGAAAAACCGTTTTCCCTATTCCAGGGAATATCTGGAATATAAACAGACGATGAGTTATTGAGCTGCCAATGACTGAATTTGAACAAGCTACAGATGACCAGCCTGCACCGGTAACGCCCGGTGCCATGCTTTCGCAAGCGCGCGAGCGTGCGGGTATTACCCAGGAGCAGGTTGCGCGTGAGTTGCATATTACGCTGACCAAGGTGAAATCCATTGAAAGCGATGATTACCTGCGCCTGAACACGGACACCTTTATCCGTGGATACCTGCGGGCCTACGCTAACTTCCTGAAGCTCGACAGCGCACCGATTATTGCCGCTTACCAGCGGCATGCCGCGTCCCAGGGCTTGGTAACCGAACCCCAGTACCCAATCAGCAAAGAAGCACCTACAAAAAAATTATGGGTGTTCGTATCGTTACTTATTCTGTTGCTCGCTGGCTTATGGCTGATCTCCGTCTGGTTTTTTGATAACCAGGTGGAGCGCCCGGTTGTGGTTCCTCCTGCTGTCGTTCCATCGGCTATTGTGCCGCAGACATCGGTACCCGGCACGCCCGTTCAACCGGTGGCTGCGCCTGCGGAATCAGGTGAAGAGCCTGCAGCTGCGACAAATGCCGAGCCTGCCAGCGCTGAAGGAACTGATGCGGTAGAAACCACCACACCAGAAGAATCTGCCGGTGAAGAAGCACCACAAGAGCAGGCATCCGTTGTTGCGCCGACAGAGCGCACCCTGGATCGGTTGGAGCTGAGCTTTGCCGAAGAATGTTGGCTTGAGGTGAGTGATGCACAGGGTGATGTGCTGGCCACCGAATTGCAGCGACCCGGCAGCAGTGTGTCGCTGTTGGGCGTAGCACCATTCAGCGTAAAACTCGGCAACGCACCGGCGGTCCGGGTGATGCTCAATGGTGATGAAGTAGCGATTAACCCATCGACCGGAACCAAGGTCATGACCATTAGTGTAGGTGAATAGCATGATGTTATTGCAGTCTTTGTGCGGTGATCGATATGCATTGTGAGTCGCCGATCAAGCGCCGTAAATCGCGGCAAATTATGGTGGGTAATGTAGCGGTGGGGGGCGATGCGCCCATCTCGGTGCAGAGCATGACCAATACGGAAACCACCGATGTTGCAGCGACGGTTGCGCAGATTAATCGCATTCAAACAGCGGGCGCGGATATCGTGCGCGTCTCTGTGCCCTCAATGGAGGCCGCCGAAGCCTTCGGTGAAATTCGTAAACAGGTAAACATCCCGCTGGTCGCGGACATTCACTTTGACTATCGCATTGCGTTGCGCGTGGCAGACCTCGGCGTTGATTGTCTGCGCATCAACCCGGGTAACATCGGTCGCGAAAAGCGTATTCGGGCAGTTGTCGATAAAGCGCGCGATATGAATATTCCTATTCGTATCGGCGTTAACGCTGGCTCGCTAGAAAAAGACCTGCAAAAAAAGTACGGCGAGCCTACCCCGGAAGCCTTGGTCGAATCCGCCATGCGCCATGTGGATATCCTGGATCAACTGAATTTTTATGATTTCAAAGTCAGTGTGAAAGCATCTGATGTGTTTATGGCGGTGGCGGCCTATCGCCAATTGGCCACACGTATCGATCAGCCTCTGCACCTCGGTATCACCGAAGCCGGCGGCCTGCGTTCCGGTACTGTAAAGTCCGCTGTGGGACTTGGTGCGCTATTGATGGACGGCATCGGTGATACCATCCGCATTTCCCTGGCCGCTGATCCGGTGGAAGAAATTAAAGTCGGTTGGGATTTACTCAAGAGTCTCAAGTTGCGCAGCAAAGGCGTGAACTTTATCGCCTGTCCCAGTTGTTCACGGCAAAATTTTGACGTGATCAAAACCATGAATGAACTTGAGCAACGCGTGGAAGATATCACGGTGCCACTCGATGTAGCGGTTATCGGATGTGTGGTGAACGGGCCTGGTGAAGCTAAAGAAGCCGATCTTGGTTTGGCAGGTGGTACACCGAATAATTTAATTTATATCGATGGCGAGCCGAATCAAAAGTTAGGCAATGAAACCCTCGTTGATGACCTCGAGCGCCTGATTCGGCAGAAAGCGGAAAAGAAGCTCGCCCAAATGGCGGAAGACGAGCGCAATATTATCGCGCGCGCATAAATATTGTTAATCCATTGCCGTCTCCATAAATGGCAATGCGGCAAGATGTTAAGGAACCACCTTGAAAAAGATTCAGGCAATTCGCGGCATGAATGACCTGCTGCCCAGCGATTCACCCTACTGGCAGTATGTAGAGAGCACCCTCGCCGATATCCTGCAATGTTATGGCTATCAGGAAATCCGTTTCCCCATTCTGGAATCCACGGATTTATTCAAGCGCTCTATCGGTGAAGTTACCGACATCGTGGAAAAAGAAATGTATACCTTTGATGACCGCAACGGCGACAGCGTCACCTTGCGTCCCGAGGGTACTGCGTGCTGTGTTCGCGCTTGCGAGGAGCATGGTTTGCTTTATAACCAGACCCAGCGTCTGTGGTATATGGGCCCAATGTTCCGCTACGAGCGGCCGCAAAAAGGGCGCTATCGCCAGTTTCACCAGTGTGGTGTGGAAGCCTTTGGTATGACGGGGCCGGATATTGATGCAGAGATTTTATTGCTCAGCGCACGGATTTTGCGTGAACTTGGCGTCGAAGAACTAGTCACACTACAGCTGAATTCGCTGGGTGACACGGCATCGCGCAATGCGTATAAAGCGGCATTGGTGACCTATCTGGAAGCGCGTCGGGATCAGCTGGACCCGGATAGTCAGCGGCGGTTGAGCACCAATCCATTGCGTATCCTTGACAGTAAAGAGCCGGCGACCCAGGCGCTACTGGATGGGGCCCCGGTGTTGCTGGATTATCTGGATGAAGAATCCAAAACCCATTTCGAGCAACTCAAACGCCTGCTGGACGCCAACGGTGTGCAGTATCAGGTAAATCCTCGCTTGGTGCGTGGGCTGGATTACTACGGCAAAACAGCGTTTGAATGGGTCACTGACAAACTGGGTGCGCAAAGCACCGTCTGTGCCGGCGGTCGCTACGACAGCCTGGTCGAACAATTGGGCGGCAAAGCAACTCCGGCGGTAGGTTTTGGTATAGGTCTGGAGCGGCTGGTGTTATTGTTGCAGGCCGCTGAATGCATGCCTGAGGGGCTTGAACAACAAGCGGACATTTACATTGTTGCCATTGGCGATGTGCAAACAGAAGCCTTGCAATTGGCGGAGCGCATCCGCGATGAATTACCTTATCTGCGGGTGATAAACCACTGCGGCGGCGGCAGCTTGAAAAGCCAGATGAAAAAAGCCGATAAGAGTACAGCGGATATAGCGTTGATTCTCGGTGAGGACGAAGTCAAGACAGGTAAGTTGGCCGTTAAATATCTGCGTCAGGAACAGCCTCAGGCGCTACTGTCGCAGGATGAAGTTTTACAGCTTTTGCAGTCATTGGTCTGATATTACCGATACCGCACAATACTTATTTCCACAATAACAACGCTATTGATCATTACAGGAGCCGATTGTGAGCGTACATTTATCCGAAGAAGAACAACTGGAAGCCATGAAACGTTGGTGGAAGGAATACGGTAAGACCATCATCATCAGTGCTTTGGTGGCTATCGGTGCTTATTTTGCGTGGAATGCCTGGCAAGACCAGCAACGCAACAAAGCAGAAACTGCATCGGCAACTTATGAAGAATTATTGAAAGTGGTTTCGGTTGAACCGGGTCAAACTCTGGGTGAGAGCGAGCGCTCCACAGCTGAGCACCTGGCTGCCGAATTGAAGGCAGGCGACAGCACCAGTTTATACGCGCACAACGCGGCGTTCTTCCTGGCAAAGATTGCGATTGCGCAAGGTGATCTGGACAAAGCAGTCACTGAATTGCGTTGGGTTTTATCGCAAAAACCTGATCTGGCGACTGAACAATTGGCTAATTTGCGTCTGGCTCGTGTGCTTTTGGCTCAACAAAACTATGACGAAGCCTTAAGCCTGGTACAGACACCACCGACGACCGGTTTTGCCTCTGAGTACGCTGAGGTTCATGGTGATGTGTTGAAAGCGAAGGGCGATCTTGATGCAGCCCGTACTGCTTATGAAAAAGCACTTTCCTCTACTACTCCGCAGCAACAGGAACGTTTCATGGTCCTGCAAATGAAGCTTGATGATCTGAAGCAACCGACTGCCAGCATTGCCTCACCCACAGCGACCCCTGAGGAGACCGCTGAATGAGAGATGTAAACGGGTCAGTCCGGTGGTTTAACGGGGCGCTTCTGGCATGCGTCATCCTGTTATCCGGTTGTTCGCTTTTTAGCAAGAAAACCGGTAACGAACCCATGGAGTTGGTGGACTTTGACGCGACCGTCAAAGTCAAGAAAGTGTGGCAGCGCGATGTGGGGGCCGGGCAGGGCGAAGGCTTTACCCGCTTGACGCCTGCCATTGATGGCGATGCTATTTACAGTGTCGACCACAAAGGGCGCGTGACAGCACTGAACCGCCTGACTGGTAAGAAGTTGTGGCAACGCAAGACAAAAGAAAGCATCAGTGGCGGTATTGGTGCTGAGTCAGGCATGTTGTTTATCGGTAATCAGGGCGGTGAGTTAATCGCACTGTCCAGCACCGATGGTAGCGAAGTCTGGCGCAGGCAACTGAGTGGTGAAATCCTCTCTGTGCCCCGTAGTAATGGCGATGTGGTGGCTGTCCAGACCATGAATGGGCGGCTTTATGCATTGGATGCAAAGACGGGTGATGAGTTGTGGTTTTATGAAAATCCGCCGCCGGTGTTGATCCTGCGCGGCACGCCGTCCCCCATTGTTACCGATAATGCCATTTATGCCGGTTTCTCTAACGGACGCCTCATGTCATTTAATCCGCTGAACGGCCTGATATTGTGGGAGCAGCGGATTGCGATTCCCCAGGGCCGCTCTGAGCTGGAACGAATGATTGATATTCATGCATCGCCGATCCTGCGTGAAGGTATCCTGTATGCAGCGGCATACCAGGGGCGTGTAACGGCTTTGGCTCGTGGAACCGGCAGTGCCATCTGGGCTCAGGATGCTTCGACCAGCGAAGATATTGCGCTGTCAGATAATCTGTTATTCCTGTCTCAAGCCGACGGCAAGGTCACCGCATACAATGCCGCCAGTGGTGAAGTGCGTTGGACCAATGAACAAATGCTGCGGCGTGGACTGAATGGTCCACAAGCCTTTGGTGATTACGTCGCGGTGGTAGATTTCAAAGGCTATCTGCACGTAATGCGCCAGACGGATGGTGAGTTTGTTGCCCGCGCCCGTGTGGATCGCAAGGGTGCTCGGGCGACTATGCTGACCGATGGCAATATCCTGTATGTCTACGGCAATCGCGGCAAATTAATCGCATACGAAGCCGTAGAAAAGAAATAATTTTTCTTTCTGCGTACTTCGCGCGCTACAATCAGCCAATAAACAACCTGTCAGTTGTTTATTGGCTGATGTCTTTAAACTTTCGCAAAGATCTGCTTTTGCGACATCGTATCTTCCGTTAATCCATTGAAAATCCCGTTATGATCCCAGTGATTGCGCTTGTTGGTCGCCCGAATGTGGGCAAATCCACTCTGTTTAACCGTCTGACACGCTCCCGTGATGCGCTGGTGGCTAACTACGCCGGCCTTACCCGCGACCGCAAATACGGCGAGGGTGCTATCGAGGGTCGCCGCTTTATTGTGGTGGATACCGGCGGCATCAGCGGCGAGGAAGAGGGGATTGATAGCGCCATGGCCGGGCAGTCGCTCCTGGCGATTCAGGAAGCCGATATTGTGTTGTTTATGGTGGACAGCCGCGACGGCTTGACATCAGCCGACCACATGATTGCCCGGCACCTGCGAGTTAATAACAAAAAGACATTTCTGGTGGCTAACAAGATTGACGGTATGGACCCGGATGTTGCGTTGGCGCCGTTTTACGAATTGGGCCTGGGTGAAATACACCCTACAACGGCCACTCACGGGCGCGGCGTAAAATCCATGATGGAAGCCGTGCTGGCGGATATTCCTGAAACCCTGGAAGACGCGGTTGAAGATGTTGCCACGGGTATCAAGATCGCCATTGTCGGACGTCCGAATGTCGGTAAATCCACCTTGGTTAACCGTATGCTGGGTGAAGAACGTGTCGTGGTATATGACCAGCCGGGCACTACACGCGACAGTATTTATATCAATTACGAGCGTTTCGACAAGCCTTACACGCTGATTGATACGGCAGGGGTTCGGCGGCGTAAAAATGTCGCCCTGGCGGTAGAAAAATTTTCCATTGTCAAAACCATGCAAGCCATCAGTGATGCCAATGTGGTTGTGCTGGTGATGGATGCGAGCGAAGGTGTCGTTGATCAGGATCTACATTTAATGGGCAGTGTCATCGACGCCGGTCGCGCCCTGGTGATTGCCCTGAATAAGTGGGACGGACTGGAAGACTCGCACAAACAATACGTAAAAAATGAACTGGAACGTCGTCTACGCTTTGTTGATTTTGCGAATATTCATTTTATCTCCGCGTTACACGGTACGGGTGTGGGCAATCTCTATAAATCTATCGAGCAGGCCTACCATGCTGCGACAGATAAATTTTCCACCAATTTCCTCACGCGGATTCTGGAAGACGCAGTGCGCGAGCACCAGCCACCGATTGTGGCAGGGCGGCGGATTAAACTGCGCTATGCGCATCCCGGCGGACACAACCCGCCAATCATCGTTATTCACGGTAATCAGACAGGCGAAGTGCCGGCACATTATGTGCGTTATCTCGAAAAGACGTATCGCCGCGTGTTAAATCTTCATGGAACCCCGATTCGTATTGAATTCAGAACCAGCGAAAACCCATTTGCCGGCAAGAAAAATGAGTTGTCGGCACGTCAGTACGCCAAGAAACGTCGTTTGATGGAACATGCCAGCAAAAACAAAAAGAAGAAGTAACTGCCGAAAGCACCCTGCGGTTGTATGACGTCATCTGTCAGTTTTTGCCTTCGTTCGTTTGTCGGGCGGACTAAATAACAGTGAATGCCCTCAGCGGAGGGCATTTTTCATCTATAGTTTGTCTACTCCCCATTGTTTTGAGCCTCACGTTGCGCCATGAATAATCTTGCGGTCATTGTTATTTGTCTGGCTATCGGGCTGGTATTACAGCGTTTGCGTCGCTGGCCCGAAGGCGCGGCGGCGACCTTGAACCTGTACGTTATTTATGTGGCCCTGCCGGCCCTGGTACTGGCAGAAATACCGCGGTTGACGCTGGATCATCACGCCTTGTTACCCGTGGTGTTTGCCTGGCTTATCATGGCACTGTCCGCCGCGGCCACCTGGATAACGGCTCGGTTACTCAATTGGTCGCGCGGTGTGACCGGGGTATTGATGCTGACAATTCCCTTGGGTAATACCGGCTTTCTTGGTTTGCCATTGATCGAAGCCTTGCTCGGCACCGAGGCCATACCTTATGCCATTCTTTATGATCAGTTTGGCACTTTCCTGGCTTTGAATACCTACGGCATTTTGTTGGCGGCGTACTATTCAGGCGGCAACGTAACCGCGTATCGCCTGTTCAAAACCATCGTCAGCTTCCCTCCGTTCATCGCGTTGCTCGTCGCTTTTGCTACTTTATGGCTGGATTATCCGGACTGGCTGTCCAGTGCATTTGAGCGAATCTCGTCTACACTAGTACCAGTGGTTATGGTGGCAGTGGGCTTACAGTTTCGGTTGCGCCTGGATAGAGAGTATCTGGCACCGATCAGTTTGGGCCTGTTTTATATGCTGGGGCTCACCCCGCTGCTGGCGATGTTGATCCTGTGGTTATTCGGAATCACCGGCCCTGCGGCAAATGTCATCATCTTGCAAGCCGCCATGCCAGCCATGATTTCCGCCGGTGTGCTGGCGATGTCACATAACCTGTTGCCCCGGCTGGCTGCGAGCCTGGTCGGTTATAGTTTGTTGTTGTCTTTGTTTACAGTCTGGTTGTGGCGAAACCTCCTGGTGTGAGCTTCTACAACCGCATCCTGTCTTCTTGTCATGGAACGGGGGAACGATGTTGCGAGAATCGCCAAAATCGTCTTCAAATGTGAATACTAATCTTCTCGGCAGTAACTACGATCCTTTACAGACAGATGCATATACCTTGCACCTGGCAGAGGTCAACAACACCCGGCAAGTCATTGCCAGTGATGACATCTATAACAGCCAAGGGTTGCTGCTGGTAAAAAAAGGCGCTCCCATTACGCCCGCAGCAACCCGCGCTATTATTAATATCAAATTGCTTCACCCTATCGAAAAGTGCATCACCATCAACGATGAAATAGATGGTGCGCAGTTGCAAAAAGATTTTATTGCGGTGATGCACGAAGATGACATCCTGCAGTCCATCCATGACCGCTATAACCTCAACCTTTTGCTGCATGATCAATGCCTCAGTTATCAAGGCTATCCCTTGTTGCGCCAAAAAATCACCGTGTTGGCTGAGCGCATGCCGGAGACTTACAGTCGCTCTTTATATTGCGCCTGGCTGGCGATGCTGATCGCCAAAGAAATGCGTTTGCCCGAACAGGATATCAATGCGGTCTTTTTGGGCGCGTTAGCTCACGACATTGGCATGCTGCATATCAATCCGGATATTCTCAACGCATCCTCCGCATTGACCGCCGAAGAATGGCGGCAGATCCAGGCGCATGTGGTTATTGGCCAAAAAATCCTGGCGAGTATGCCGGGAATGCCATCGCAAGTGAGCCTCGCTGTGCTGGAGCACCATGAGCGTTGCGATGGTACCGGATATCCAACAGGTAAAGTGGAAAGTGAGTTGTCGTTACTGGGGCAAATCATTGCTTTGGCTGACAGTGTGATTGCGGTATATCACAATCGCTTTAAACCACACGGACGCAGTTGGCGCGACGTGATCCCCGTTATTCAAATGAACAACCAGGCCTATTTTTATCGCAATTACGAAGTGTTGGTAACCATTTTGCGACGCAGCGAGTTGCCGCAACTCGGTGTTGTTGTTGGCGATGAGATGCCGGATTTTATTGAGAAATTTATTCATCAACAAAGCGATATGAAGTCGCGCTTCAAGCGTTTTGAAAAATTGTTGTTGTCTTTCGGTTTTACTCATGGCGATCGAAAGTTACATGCGTTGCAGAATGTTTTCTTTCACATTGCAACGGCCATCAATGGTTCAGGTATTTTTCAGGACAATTACGCCGAGTGGCTGGAACAGGTAAAACAGCAATGCCTTACCACCGCCTACCGCGAAGTAGAAGATGCTTATTTGATGCTGGAAGAGGTCAGTTTCCATTTACAGCGACTAAGCCGCATGATTCAGCTTTATACGGCATCAGGCAACTGTAAAGACTCGGCCATTCAGTTAGCACTGGAGGCGGAAGTCAACGAAAAGGAGTCCCAACCTAGCGCGGCCGATGTGCAAGAACCGCACATCGACGCGAAGCATGATGATCGGGAAATCGTCATTATTGAATAATTTTTTGAGGTGGTTTCTAGTTTTTGTTGTGCCAGAACGGCTGACCAATCGTCGGTGTGCTTGGGCTGGCGGTTTGGCGCTTTTGCATCAGGCCTGCATGAAAGGCTTTGCGACCAGCATCAATCGCATCGGCAAAGGCTTCGGCCATCAGTGGCGGGTTGTGGGCCTTGGCAACAGCCGTGTTCAATAAAATACCATCAAAACCCATTTCCATCGCTTCGGTGGCTTGTGACGGAGCACCCAGGCCAGCATCGATAATCATGGGAACATCGGTAATCCTTTCGCGCAACATGCGTAAGTTGTAACGATTCAATAAGCCCTGACCTGTGCCAATCGGCGCACCCCAGGGCATCAATACCTGGCAGCCCACATCAAGCAGGCGCTTGCATAGAATCAAATCATCGGTGCAATAAGGCAGGACTTTAAATCCCTTTTTAATCAGGATGTCTGCAGCGTCCACCAGGCCAAACGGGTCCGGTTGTAAGTTGTAATCGTCACCAATAACTTCCAGTTTTATCCAATCGGTATCAAATAATTCGCGGGACATGTCTGCCAGTGTGACCGCTTCCTTGACTGATTTGCAGCCGGCGGTATTGGGTAATAATTTGCAGCCGCTCTCCTGAATATATTGCCAGATGGCGTCGCCATCACGGTTCGCAGGATTCTGCCGCCGCAAGCCCAGCGTAACAATATTGCAACGTGAACTGACAATGGCGTCACGCATGATTTGTGGTGAAGCATAGAGCGCAGTGCCCAACAAAAAGCGGCTGGAAAAATGTTCACCATAAAGTAGTAGATCATCGTGCATATCAGCCACCTCCCACGGGTTTAACGATATCGATTTCATCGCCTGCTTGCAGGCAGTATTCGTTGTAAGAGGAGCGGGGCACAAACTCGCCGTTGACGGCCACTGCAATTTTGCTGTCGGCAAAACCCCATGCGACGATGGCATCGCTGAGCAATGTATTATCGGGAATATCAGTAAGTGTATTGTTCACGCTGAGCTGGATCATAAAATCAATGCGCTGTCAGGATGGCTTGAAAAGGTTTGTCTTGCGTATTTTGAATGCAGGCCAGTACATAACTGACCACCGCCGGCGCCAAAAGAAAACCGTGACGAAATAAACCGTTTGCACGAATTAAGCCTGGCTGACGGTCAACTCTCGGCATGTTGTCCATAAAAGCCGGGCGCAGATTTACGCCCAATTCCAAAATCCTCGCTTCTGCAAAAGCGGGTGAAAGCGTGTAAAGCGCGCTGCTTAATTCCAGAGAAGATTGCAGCGTAACCGGTGAGCGATCTTCACTTTCTATTTGCGTAGCGCCAATGATAAAACGATGGCCCGGTTTAGGCACAATGTACAATTGGTAGCGCGGGTGCATTAAGCGCACAGGTCGCTGCAGGGTCACCTCGCGGGTCTCGACATGCAGCGTTTCACCGCGCACACCGCGCAGTTGATTAGCCGGGCTTTTGGCGCCCATACCGCGACAATCAATCACCAGGTCGTAATGTTTTCGATCCGTTGCGGTGGTAACAGTATGCGCACTGACTGTGACCGGACAGTGCTCAATACATTCGCCGCCGCGTTCGCGAATTTCATTCAGCAAGACATCCAGCAACTGTCGGTTGTCGATATGACCCTCTTCTTCCAGCAACAAACCGTCCTGAAAATTATCGTGCAGATCCGGTTCCAGCTCACGAATTTCATCGCGCCTGACCCAGCGGTAGCCCTGCTGTTTACGCAATACAAACTGTAGCTCCTGCGCGAATTGTTGCAGCTCGCTGGCATCCTGTGGATGCGCAACCACCAGGCTGCCACGTTGGGAAAACAAGGGAGTTAAAGGCGGATGGCGCAATTCACTCAGCCACTGCGGCCATTGTTGAAGCGCGAACAAACCCATTTCATAGACAGCGTACTCGGATACGACGGCTTCGCTCAACGGCGAGATCATTCCGGCCGCCGTGAAGGCTGCCGCCGGGGAGGGCGATAATGGGCCTGCCTCATACAGGGTGACGCGCGCGCCGGCGCGCAGCAAGCGCCAGGCAAGCAAGCGCCCAAGCAGGCCGGCTCCGGCAATGGCAATGGCATCGGGTTGTTTAGTGTTCACAAAGACTCGATAAGCTGTGTGTGGACGACGACAGATTGAAGTGCAGAGAAGGGAATAGGGGACAAAGCAGCACCTTGTTCCCTCCGCAGGTTTCAACCTGATCAGGTTCTACGGGTTCGGCCGTACCGATCTCAGCCTCCGAATGTTCACATGAACACCAAGGCGCCCCGACAAGCGTGTTCAATATACTTGGGTGATACGCGAGCTGCAATCAACAAACTGGATCAGGGGAGAATTTTTTCGACCCGACATTGCAGTTCGCCCTCAGCCAGGCGCGCATTGATGCTATCGCCCGGTGTAACCTGACGGCTGCTGGTAATGACCCGCTGTTGCGGATCAGTGACAATGGCATAACCCCGTTGCAGGGTATTCAGCGGGCTCACCGTTTGCAGCAGGCGCGCCGCTTCGGCCAGGCGTTGCTGTTGCATGCGTAAATGGCGCTGTATGTTTTTCTGCAGTGCCGCGTGATGTTGCGCAATCTGCTGGTTCAGCTGCTGGATACGCAGCCCGGGCTGAAGCGGTTTCTGGCGCAGCATCAGGGTATTAAGCCGGGTGTGGCAGCGCAGTAATTGATGATCCACCGCGCGTACCAGGCGCAGCTCCAGTCCATCGAGTCGCTGGGCTTGTTGCTGCAAGCGTTCGCCGGGGTGACGCAACCGCGTGCGTAACCACTCCAGACGCTGGGAGAGTAAATGCAGCTTCCGCTCAATGGCTTCCTGCAGGAGGATTTCATAACCTGCAAAGGTTTCCAGCCAATCTTCAGCATCGGGCACCAGTAACTCGGCGGCAGCTGACGGCGTAGGGGCACGCAGATCTGCGACAAAATCGGCAATGGTGAAATCTATTTCATGGCCTACGGCGCTCACCAAGGGCAATTCGCTGGCAAATATTGCCCGCGCTACGGTTTCCTCGTTGAAGGGCCACAAATCTTCCAGCGAACCGCCGCCGCGTGCGAGGACGAGCACGTCAAATAACCCGGCCCGATTCGCCAGCTCGATGGCCCGAACAATTTGCGGCGCTGCCTCTTTGCCCTGAACGGCCACCGGAATCACCGTGACAGGTATCGCCGGGAATCGGCGCTTGAGGACGCTCAGCACGTCGCGAATGGCCGCGCCGGTCGGGGACGTAATGACGGCGATATGTTTGGGAAGCGAAGGCAATGGTTGTTTGTGGATCTCATCGAACAGGCCTTCGGCGGCCAGCTTGGCTTTCAGGGCTTCAAAGGCGCGTTGCAAGGCGCCGAAGCCGGCTTCTTCCATATGTTCGACAATTAGCTGATAGTCGCCCCGGCCTTCATACAGGCTGACCCGCGCCCTTAACAGCACCTGTTGCCCCTGACGGGGGGCGAAGCGAACCAGCGTATTGCGGTTGCGGAACATGGCGCAACGGACCTGGGCCTGGTCGTCTTTCAGGGTGAAATACCAGTGGCCAGAGGAAGGTTGGGAGACGTTGGATAGTTCCCCCTCCACCCACAACAGGGGCAGGTGGGTTTCCAGTAACTGTTTCGCCCGGCGATTCAGCTGGCTGACGGAGAGCACGTCGCGATCAGTGCTGCTGGTGAAGATATCGGAAGTAAACATGGCGCCTATTCTAGGCGATGACAGTCGGCAACGGCCACCTTTCCAACGCGTTCCCGGAATAAATGACGCTATATCAGTGGTTTGACCCGGTGCTGTCACACAACATCTGGTAGCGACTGGTTTACCCTGTTCGTCTGAACAGCTATAATTTCCCGTTTATTTACTCTCTGAACAGAGGTTGGTTGGTATGTTGCGAATTGCTGAAGAAGCCCTCACGTTTGATGATGTTCTGCTGGTGCCCGGTTATTCCGACGTCACCCCGAAAGACGTGTCGCTCAAGACCCAGTTGACCCGTGGTATTCAGCTCAATATCCCATTGATCTCCGCTGCTATGGATACCGTGACTGAATCCCGTCTGGCGATTGCTATCGCCCAGGAGGGTGGTATCGGTATCATCCACAAAAGCATGAGCATAGAACAGCAAGCGCTGGAAGTGCGTGCCGTCAAGAAATTCGAAGCTGGCGTGGTTAAAGACCCTATCACTATTGATTCCAAAGCGACAATCCGCGACTTGCATGCCCTGACCCGCAAGAACAACATCTCCGGTGTACCGGTGCTGGACAACGGCGATCTGGTGGGCATCGTGACCGGGCGTGACGTGCGCTTTGAAAGCAATCTTGATGCACCTGTTTCCAGCATCATGACACCCAAGGCGCAACTGGTCACCGTTAAGGAAGGCGCCGGTGCGGATGAGGTTCGCAGCCTGTTGCATAAGCACCGCATCGAAAAAGTGCTGGTGGTTAATGAGAAATTTGAATTGCGCGGGCTGATTACCGTCAAGGACATCAACAAAGCCGAACGTTACCCCAATGCCTGTAAAGACCCGGAAGGACGTTTGCGCGTCGGCGCCAGCGTCGGTACCAGCCCTGATACCGATGATCGCGTAGCGGCCCTGGTTGAAGCCGGCGTGGACGTACTGGTAGTGGACACCGCGCACGGCCATTCCAAAAATGTGCTGGACCGGGTGCGCAGTATCAAGAACAAGTATCCCCATGTGCAGGTGATCGGCGGCAATATTGCCACGGGAGCAGCGGCCAAGGCCCTGGTAGAGGCGGGCGCTGACGCGGTTAAAGTGGGTATCGGCCCCGGCTCTATCTGTACAACGCGCATCGTCAGCGGTGTCGGTGTACCCCAGGTGTCTGCAATTGCCAATGTGGTAGCGGCTCTAAAAGGTACGGACGTGCCGGTTATTGCCGATGGTGGCATCCGTTATTCCGGTGATATCTCTAAAGCCATCGTGGCCGGCGCCCATGCCGTCATGATGGGTTCCATGTTTGCCGGTACCGAAGAGGCACCCGGTGAGGTCGAGCTGTTCCAGGGCCGCACTTATAAAGCCTACCGCGGCATGGGTTCATTGGGTGCCATGGCAAAAACCCAGGGTTCCAGTGACCGCTATTTTCAGGATGCGAGCCAGGGGGCAGAGAAACTGGTACCGGAAGGCATCGAAGGTCGTGTGCCTTACAAGGGTTCGCTGACCGTTATCGTGCATCAAATGATGGGTGGTCTGCGTTCTTCCATGGGTTACACCGGTTGTAAGAACATTGACGAGATGCGCACCAGGCCCGAATTTGTCCGCGTAACGGCGGCGGGTATGGGCGAAAGCCACGTACACGATGTGCAGATAACCAAAGAGGCACCGAATTATCCGGTCGGTGGCCACTAAACAACAGGATGATACTCGGGCGGCTTGGCCGCCCGAGTGATTTTTACCCCAACAGAATTGTTATTGACTCCTTCAGCATTGGAACCTTCATGACCCAGGATATACACGCACAACGCATTCTTATTCTCGATTTTGGCTCACAGTACACGCAGCTCATTGCGCGCCGTGTGCGTGAAATCGGCGTTTATTCAGAAATCCGCGCCTTCGATATGAGTGAGGCAGAAATTCGTGAATTTAATCCGCGCGGCATTATCCTGGCCGGTGGGCCGGAGTCGGTTACCGCCGACAAATCTCCCCGTGCGCCGGAACTTGTTTTCTCACTCGGCGTACCGGTATTAGGCATTTGCTACGGTATGCAAACCATGGCGGAGCAATTGGGTGGTTCGGTGGAGTCCTCCAATTTGCGTGAATTCGGCTATGCTCAGGTAAAAGTTCACGGTGACTCGGCGCTGTTTAAAGATATCAAGGACCACGTTGATCACGATGGCAGTGCCTTGCTTGATGTGTGGATGAGTCACGGGGATAAAGTCAACACATTACCTGCCGGCTTCAGCATCATGGCATCGACACCGTCGTGTCCGATTGCCGGCATGTATTCGGCGGAGAAAAATTTCTTTGGTGTGCAGTTCCATCCGGAAGTGACGCACACCTTGCAAGGCAAACGCATCTTTGAACATTTCATCTTTAATCTGTGCGGTTGTGAAGCCTTGTGGACGCCAGCCAATATTGTTGAAGATGCCATCAAGCGGGTGCGCGAACAGGTCGGTAGTGACAAGGTACTGCTGGGCTTATCCGGTGGTGTGGATTCTTCAGTGGTTGCTGCCTTGCTGCACAAGGCCATCGGTAACCAACTCACCTGCGTTTTTGTCGACAATGGGCTGTTGCGCAAAGATGAAGGCGATCAGGTAATGGATATGTTCGCCAAGAATATGGGCGTGCGCGTGATTCGCGTCGATGCGGAAGAATTGTTCCTGAGTAAGTTGCAAGGCGAGAGTGACCCGGAGAAAAAACGCAAGATTATCGGTAATACCTTTATCGAGGTGTTTGATACCGAAGCCACCAAACTGCAAGACGTAAAATGGTTGGCGCAAGGTACTATTTATCCGGACGTGATTGAATCCGCGGCAGCCAAAACCGGCAAGGCCCACGTGATTAAATCCCATCACAATGTCGGCGGTTTACCGGATGACATGGCTTTTGAACTGGTTGAACCACTGCGCGAATTATTTAAAGACGAAGTACGTGCGATCGGCCTCGAATTAGGGCTGCCTTACGACATGGTATATCGTCATCCATTCCCGGGGCCGGGTTTGGGTGTGCGTATCCTCGGTGAAGTGAAAAAAGAATATGCCGATATCCTGCGCGAAGCTGATGCGATTTTTCTGGAAGAATTGCGCGCAGCAGATTGGTATCACAAAACCAGCCAGGCATTTGCCGTATTCTTGCCGGTGAAATCAGTCGGTGTTGTGGGTGACGGGCGACGCTACGAATGGGTAGTCGCATTGCGCGCTGTTGAGACGGTGGACTTTATGACCGCGCGTTGGGCGCATCTGCCCTATGACTTATTGGAAAAAGTATCCAACCGTATCATCAATGAAATCTCGGGTATTTCGCGGGTGACCTACGATGTATCGAGCAAACCGCCAGCGACGATTGAGTGGGAGTAAAACAGGTTTCGCCTGACCCAGAAAGTTTGTTGCTCAATGTATATCTTCCGTGAGGCTACGCGGTGCTTTATGACAATATGTTCCGTCAAGCAACTGATTCGTTTGGTGTTATTTTCTGTGTTGTTCTTCCCCGCGTTGGCGTTTGCGCAAGGCGAGGAAGAAAATAATTCAGAGCCTGGCGCGACCCTGGCGGCGGCGGAAGAAAATGCTTCTGCATCATCGGCATCGTCACAGCCCTTACCCAAGGCAGAAAGTATCAATCTTGGCGAAGTGATTCCCGAATTACAGCCGCCCAAAGTGGTGGCTGCTTCATCAGAGGAATCGTCAGTGTCACCTTCCTCTGGGTTAACATCATCGTCCTCTGCCCAAGCTTCTTCCTTACCCGCTGCGCCAGCTCCGGCTACCTCGGTTTCGTCCTCGTCTGCTGCCAGTGCGCCTGTGGAGCAAACAGTCACCGCATCATCCGTTGCGAATGAAACGGCGCCTGCGGATGGTGATGCGGCCTCCTCGGTGGACACGCCTGAAGCAAATCCGGAAGAGAATGTTGCCGAAGAAGAGCCAGTCATTCTGTCCAAATTTATTCTGGGTGTAGAGGTGCCGCCGAACACCTCCTCGCGCCTGGTGTGGATGCCGGAAGAGCAACTCAGTGGCTTTGCGGAGCAGACGCCGGTACTTATTGTGAATGGTGCGAATCCGGGCAAGACATTGTGCCTGACAGCGGCTGTGCACGGTGATGAACTCAACGGTATCGAGATGATCCGGCGCGTGATGTACAATCTGGAGCCGGATAAATTATCCGGCACCGTAATTGGTGTTCCGGTGGTTAACTTGATGGGTTTCCGCCGCAATTCCCGCTACCTGCCGGACCGCCGCGACCTGAATCGATATTTTCCCGGTAACACCAAAGGCAGCTCCGCGTCGCGCATTGCCCATTCATTTTTTTCCCAGGTTATCCGTCATTGCGATGCGTTGGTTGATATCCACACCGGCTCATTTCATCGCACCAATCTGACCCAGCTGCGCGCAGATCTATCCGATGAGAAAGTGGCGGCCCTGGCGCAAAATTTTGGCACTATTGCGGTGTTGAATAGTCGAGGCAACTACGGTTCATTGCGCGCTGCGGCGGTAAGGTTTGGCGTTCCTTCTGTGACGATGGAAGCCGGTGAGCCGATGCGGATGCAGAGTGAAGTGGTGTCAGAAGGTGTGAAGGCCATCCAGGTGATGATGACCAAAACCGGTATGTATGGTAAGGCGAGCAAGTGGTACAAACCGGCGCCGGTTTATTATAAATCTACCTGGGTGCGTGCGAATCAGAGCGGCATTCTTTTCAGCCAGGCGCCTTTAGGAAAACGTGTGATGCCGGGGGAGGTGCTGGGAACGGTTACTGACCCGATTACCAATGCACGTAGCGAAATCGTTTCTCCCTATCGCGGACGAATTCTCGGCATGGCGCTGGATCAGGTCGTGTTGCCCGGTTTTGCGGCTTATCATATTGGTATTCAAACGCCGGAAGCCATTCTGATTGAAGAAGGGCAGATGGAAGATGAAGATGGCGATGATGCCGGGATAGAACCGGTTGCGGAAGATTTGCAGGGCAGTGAAACGACAAAACCGCAAGACAGTCTTGAAGATGAATAAAACGGTCACTGCATCTTCAAAATAGTTTTCCATTCCTGTGGGGTGACGGGTTGAATCGAGAGTCGCCCCTGTCTTAGCAATACCATATCGGCCAGTAACGGATGTTGCTTGATCTCCGCCAGTAAAATAGTGCGCGGAAATTTTTCCTGCAAGTTGATATCGACAGAAAACCAGCGCGGTGCGTCGTGGCTGGATTTAGGGTCGTAATAATCACTTTCCGGATCAAATTGCGTTGGGTCAGGGTAAGCTGTTTTAACAACACGTGCCGTGCCCACAATACCAATCTGCTTGCAGTGACTGTGGTAAAGCAAGACTTCATCATCCAGGGCAACCTGGTCGCGCAAAAAATTGCGCGCCTGGTAATTGCGAATGCCATCCCAGCGCCCGGTTTGTTTTTTTTCTGCGGCCAAGTGATCAATCCCGTAAATGTCCGGTTCCGCTTTAAACAGCCAGTAGTGCTTCATCTATGCCTCCGTTGAAGGCGGCAGGTCATTCCATACGCTCAAACGCTCGGCAATCGCGTCGCTGACCAGCGTCAAACCAATACGACGTTTTTCAATATCAACATCGGCGACCATGACTGATACCGGCTGGTCGAGACGAAAGGTTTTATCGCCGGCAGTCAGGCAAAAGCGGCGCGCATCCAGTGATGTTTTTATATTGTTATCTTTGTCCGCCAAGGTGACAAATCCTTCCACGCCCAGATCTTCCAACCGCACACCGACACCCACGGAATTAACCTGCGTAATAGTCCCGCTGTGGACACTGCCGATATGCTGAATCATAAATTGGCAAATCAACCACAATTCAATCTGTCGGCAGGCCTGCCGGCCTTTGGTTAATTGCTCCTGTAACTGCTCCGTGAGTTTTTTATCAACCGGTATAGCCGGTTCATTGTTCAGGATGCGCTTGATCGCAAAATGGTTAAACAGATCGTTATAACGACGGATAGGCGATGTCACGGTGGCATAGGCTGGAAAGCCCAGGCCGAAGTGGCCGACAGAGTCAAAAGACAAGGCCCCGGCTTGTAGCAAGCGCTGCAATATCGCCAGCAAAGGGGCATTTTTTTCCGAGTGCTCAGGATTGAGTCGCAGCTCCTTGAACAATCGCTGGAAATTTTCCAGGCGAGTCAAATCGCCGGGCTCGAAGTCCGGCCTGTCTTCATTGATCAGGCCCAGGGCATCTTCCAGGCGTTCTGGTCGAAAGCCGACATGGCTGGAAAAAATGCCGTAACCGGGATGTTGCGTAAACAATTCGCCAGCGCAAATATTCGTGGCCAACATCGCTTCTTCGACAACGCGATGCGCAATATTGCGATCTCTTTTTTCTACCCGTTCAATTTTCTTTTGTTCGTTAAGGATATAAAAATAGTCCGCCCGCTCTTCCATGACCAAGGCATTTTCTGCGCGATAGTTAATGCGTGCCAGAGCAAACTGATGTAATTCCCGCAGCATCTGTTGTGTCTCTGCAGATAAATCTGCAGAAGGCTCATTGGTATCGACAGGCGCGAGTAATTCGTAAACGCTTTGATAACTGAGTTTATTCTGCGAACGGATAACGGCTTCGATAAATTCGTAGCCGGTAATGACGCCCTGGCGATTGACCTGCATACGACACACCAGTGCGGGCCGCTCTTTTTCCGGCACCAACGAATAGGTGTCATGGGAAAGTTCTATCGGCAGCATGGTGATCGTTTGACCGAGGAGGTACACGGTGCTCGCACGTTCGCGTGCGGCTTTTTCCAAAGGGCTCCCGAAAGTGATATGACGCGTGGGGTCGGCGATCGCTGTGTAAACTGTCCAACCGTCATCTTCCACCTGGATATATACCGCATCATCCATATCCCGCGTCGTTTCCGAATCAATCGTAACAAAGGGCAGGTGGGTGAGATCCTGTTGCTGTGGCTCTCGTGTCAGTGGTGCCCAATTGATTGACGCGGCCTGGCTTTGCGCCTCGTTAGTCCATTCTTCGGGTAACTGATATTTGGCCACAATATAACGACTTTCTATACCGGCTTCTTCGGTTCGCCCGATACGCCGAATAACACGCACCTGCGCTTTGCCATCATTGTTAAAGGGATGCCGGATAATCTCGCACAGGATCAAGTCACCTTCCGTACATTTATTGCGCTCCTGGGGAGGAATAAACAACCAGCGATTAAATTGCGGCAGATCCGGCTCAACGAAGTGGCCATTCCCCTTACAAACGTAACGGCCGACAAATTCCCGCAATGAACTGCTGATCAGTTTTTCCAACCGTGCATCCAGCTGGTTTTTATCGTTGGTTTTAAGCTCCACCTCTACCCGGTCATCCGGCAGGACTCGCTGCATTTGTTCGGGATCAAGGAATGCTTCCCGACCGTCATCCAATTTGACAAAGCCGAACCGTTTTGGTGTGGAGCGTACAACACCTTGATAAACCTGGCGGTGCGCGCGAATGGTATTTTTGAGCTGGGAAAGCTGTTGCAGGGCGTCTTTATTGAGCATGAATCGAGTACTGATGAAGAGAAAGAAGCGGCGATGATAACAGGATTTAACGCGATTGCCATGGAATGCGGCAGTCAATGCCGAGCCCTTGAGCGTGTGATCATCCACGGCTATTTCGGATGCATGTTTTTTGCTCAGCACATCGGCGAACCTGTCTATCGCTTTGTTTGTCACACCCTTATATTTGTCATACTGATGACGACATGAATAATGTGGATTCCAACGCAGTGGAAGGAGAAAGACGATGTTATCCCTCGCAAACCCGGCTTTATTACAACATCAGCTTTTTATCAATGGACGCTGGTGTGACGCGGACAATGGACGAACCCTTGTGGTTACAAATCCCGCTGACGGTAGCCCCTTGCTTGAAGTAGCCAGTGCCGGGGTTGCGGAAACCCGCCGGGCAATTGACGCAGCGGCCGCCGCATTTCCGCAATGGCAAGCCAAAACCGGACACGAACGCAGCCAGTTGATGCGACGCTGGTTCAATCTGGTCATGGAAAATCAGGAAGATCTGGCATTATTACTGACGTCAGAACAGGGCAAGCCTCTTGCAGAAGCGCGGGGCGAAATTGCTTACGGCGCGAGTTACATTGAGTGGTTTGCGGAAGAGGCAAAACGCCTTAACGGCGACGTCATCGCATCGCCATCGATAGACAAACGCATGCTTGCCATCAAACAAGCAGTGGGTGTGGTTGCGGCTATTACGCCATGGAATTTTCCGAATGCCATGCTTGCGCGAAAGTTAGCGCCGGCGTTGGCGGCGGGTTGCACGGTGGTGGCCAAACCGGCATCGCAAACGCCCTTATCAGCACTCGCATTGGTGGCCCTCGCGAGTGAGGCAGGCATACCGGCGGGTGTGATCAACGTTCTGGTGAGTGATGATGCCAAAACCATCGGCCACGAACTAAGTACCCATGACAAGGTTCGCAAAATCACCTTCACCGGCTCTACACAAGTTGGTCGCACCTTGATGTCACAGGCGGCGCCCACCATCAAAAAAGTTACCATGGAACTCGGTGGCAACGCCCCTTTTATTGTATTTGATGATGCTGATCTTGATGAGGCGGTCAAAGGGGCTATAGCGTCCAAATTTCGCAATGCCGGCCAAACCTGCGTCTGTGCCAATCGCTTTTATGTGCACGCGAATGTGTACGATGCCTTTACGAAAAAATTAATGGACGCGGTAAAACAACTGAAGTTGGGTAAGGGGATAGACGAGGGTGTTGAGATAGGCCCGTTGATTTCAGCAGACGCCGTAAACAAAGTGGAAGAATTACTCGCGGACGCTATTGAGCGCGGAGCAAAAGTTGTGCAGGGCGGTGCGCGTTTATCGGCGACGTCACAATTTTTCCTTCCTACGATACTGACCGATGTCGCTCCGGATTCCCGCCTTTGTCGCGAAGAAATTTTTGGTCCCGTTGCACCTTTGATCGCATTTCAAACAGAAAAAGAAGCCATTAGTTTAGCCAACAATACCGAATTTGGTCTGGCGGCCTACTTCTATACCCGTGACCCTGCGCGGATCTGGCGGGTCGCAGAGCAACTGGAAACGGGTATGGTGGGTATTAACGAAGGTATGATTTCCAGTGCGGTTGCTCCCTTTGGCGGGGTAAAGCAGTCCGGTATGGGCCGCGAAGGTTCTCATTATGGTATTGAGGATTATCTCAATGTTAAATATCTGTGCCAGGGCGGTGTGGGCGAATGAACGTCCGTTCAGCAATCGATGCAGCTGAAGAAAAACCTATAATTAAAAACAAATATGATTAAGAATTGTGCTTTTATTGTAAAAAATTTTTAATCATAAGATTTCTCTCCTTTTTTGGAATAATTTTTTATGCACTTTTAACCGCTTCGTATGGGTTGTACTACACTCTAGTAGTTAATGGCGCTTAAATATTTGTCCGTTTGTTGATGAACCGACACCAAAATTGTTTCGAAAAGGTGATTTAGATGACAAGCTGGTATCAGAACATCAGCTTCCGTTGGAAGCTGGGTATTCCCTTGATGTTGCTCGTTTTGCTATTCCTGTACATGGGCGTTTTTTCCGTCAGATCCAGTAATACGCTGGCCAGCAACGCGGAGACACTAGCTAAAATTAACCTCCCCGAGATCCAGTTGCTGATGCAGGCGGATCGGGATCTATATCAGGCGCTCACGGCAGAACGGGCTTTGTTTGTCGGTCGTCTTTCAGCGCAGGAGCGGCAGGCATTAATTGCAGAGCATGCTGAGAATATCCAACAAACCCACGATCGTATTCTGGAATCCTTTGCCTTGTCCAACACCTCGACAGAACAGGAAAAACGTGAGTTTTTACAATATTTGCAGGCCTGGAAAACCATCTCTGACAACATTGTCAGTCGCGCCGATACCGAGGATCCAATGGTGCGGGAGGAGCAACTTGAGCGTTCCTTTGGTGAAGGTTTTGAGGCTTACTCTACGCTGCGCAATTTTATTGATGTCGTGGGCGAGCGCCGGTTAAAACATGTCGATAATTTCACCGTGGAGATTGATGAAGAGCGGGATTTTATCGCCTCAAGATTACTGCTGCTGGTGGTTATCGGCACGCTGGTAGCATTAGCGGCGGCCTGGTTTTTACCGCTGGTTGTCACCAAGCCTTTGCGAATGATCAGTGATCGCATCCAGAATATCGCCGAAGGCGATGGTGACCTGACGATCCGCATTAATATCGATCGTGAAGATGAGCTGGGTGAACTGGCTGGTCATGTCAATCGATTCATGGAAAAACTGCAACGCCTGATC
>DATJLH010000167.1:0-57714 GCA_035490615.1 Cellvibrio sp. | reverse complement strand
ACGATGAAGATTATGAGGCGGTAGCGGCGCATTTTAACGAGCAGGAATTGGTGAATCTGACGGGCGTGATTATGGCAATTAATGCCTGGAATCGTTTGGCGATCGGATTTCGTTTTCAGCCGAAGTTTAAAGCGCTTTAGTGAAACGCTAAAAGAAGCTGAAAAATTCGACGCTTGCGCTAACTGAGTTTGGCGTTAGGCTTTTGGTTTCGAAACCCTCAATTCAGGGATGAATTGAGGGAGCTACAGGGATGTATTCATGCGTTTTCGAAACCAAAAGCCTAATGACAAACGGATTACGGAGTACCTTTCCTCGTTAAGCTGCCCACATTATTCCGGCACAACAAACGGAAAATATTCCTTCGCATTATTAAAGCTGATGTCACTGATCATCTTGCCGACCATCCTGGTATCGTTGGGCACTAAACCTTTAGCCATATCGCGGCCCAGGATTCCGCATAAAATGCGACGGAAATATTCGTGGCGTGAATAGCTGAGGAAGCTGCGGCTGTCGGTCAGCATGCCGACGAAACGGCTCAGTAAGCCGAGTTGGCTTAACGCTTCAATCTGACGCGTCATGCCGTCCATTTGATCGAGGAACCACCAGCCACTGCCGAACTGGATCTTGCCAGCGGCAGAGCCGTCCTGGAAGTTGCCGATCATGGTGCCGATCATTTCGTTGTCGCGCGGGTTCAGGTTGTACAGGATGGTTTTGGCCAGACGGTTTTCACTGTCGAGGCGGCCGAGGAATTTGGCCAGGGGTTTGGCGTAGTTGTGATCGCCAATGGAATCAAAACCGGTGTCCGGGCCCAGGGTGCGGAACAGGCGCGGGTTGTTGTTGCGAATCGCACCAATATGGAATTGTTGTACCCAACCTTTGGCATGATCCTGCAGCGCAAATTCCACCATCATGGCGGATTGGAATTTTTCAATTTCCTCTGCATTTAATTCACTGCCGCCGCGCACTTTGGCAAAAATGGCTTTGATTTCCGCTTCGGTGTAATCCGCCGCGTAAACGGTTTCCAGGCCGTGGTCAGACAGGCGGCAACCGTTTGCATGGAAGTAATCGTGACGTTTGCTAAGCGCCGTCATCAGGTCATCAAAGGTGCTGATCTGGGTGTCGCTGACGTTGGCTAAACGATCCAGGTAGGCGTTGTAATCTTTTGCACTCTCCACCGCCATGGCGCGGTCTGGGCGCCAGGTCGGCAACATCGCGCTGCCAAAGGTTTTATCGGCGGCAACTGCTTTGTGATGGGCGAGGTCGTGGATCGGGTCGTCGGTGGTGCACACCAGTTTAACCTTGGCCTGGGTCATCAAGCCGCGCGCGCTGAACTCCGGGGTCGCGAGCATTTCGTTACACTCGTCCCAGGTGCGTTTTGCCGTGGATTTGTCGAGCAGGCGATCGGTGATGCCGAAAGGCTTGCGCAGCTCCAGATGGGTCCAGTGATACAACGGATTGCGCAAGGTGTAAGGCACCGTCTCGCACCACTTTTCAAATTTTTCCCAATCGCTGGCGTCACCGGTGCAGTAGCGTTCGTCCACACCATTGGAGCGCATGGCACGCCATTTGTAATGGTCGCCGGCCAGCCAGACTTCATAGAGGTTTTTAAATTGTTTGTTATTACCGACCTGCTCCGGGTGGAGGTGACAGTGGTAATCAATGATGGGTAAGTCTTTCGCGTAGTCGTGATAGAGCACACGCGCCTGCTCGGTATCGAGCAAGAAATCGTCATGAATAAAGCTCATTCTCTCAGTTCCTCACAATATACCTGTGCTCTAGCCACGCAAGCCTGCTGGATATAACACCGTATAAGTCGATTTAGGAATCGTGCCAATAGTTCGTCAATATCCAGTTCGCCAATACTTCACTACGGCTTTTTATAACCGGAAGTGAATTATTGCTGAAGGGGTTTATCTGCCAGGATATTGATAAACCTCAACATGCACCTCTCAACGTGCATTTCAGCGAACATCTCACAAACTACAGGTGATTCCATGGTTGATTTTTATACGTCGGCGCTCGAAAGTCGCTGACGCAGGTTAGGCCAGTTTGCAGCCTGTTCCCCTATTCTTGTCATTATGTAACCCGCCTGTTAAAACGCGTGCAGGCGGTATCGCTGCTATGCTGCAGCTAGTGTACCAGTCTACCTTGTGACGCGAAAAATACCAACCGCCTGTACCAACTGCCCCCCCGGTTCGAGCAGTAGGTTCAAACGGGCGCGGATTATAAGGGATGTGCTGCAATTTCCTATAACAAGAGGTAAAAATGAAACGACTTCTCTGTGTCCTGACCGCATTATTTATGCTGGGCTGCCAACTCAAGACGCCCTCGGAAACATCAGAAACCACGCGTCCGCACCCGGTCGTGGTCAAGCTGGTAAATAATAACGCAACCCCTGAAACCCGTTCGCTGTTTGCGTTTATGCGTGCACAGGCTGGACGATCAATTATGTTCGGCCACCAGCATGAAACCACCCAGGGGCTGATCATCCAGACTGCGGATGGCAGCGAGTCGGATACCGTGAATGCGGTGGGGGATTTTGCGGCGGTATATGGCTGGGATACCTTATCGATTATTGCACCCAAGCCGGAAGGTGACATTGTTGAGCCGGTGAAAAAGGCTTACGCGCGGGGTGGCATCATTACCGTCAGCACGCACCCCGATAATCCTCTCACTGATGCTCAGAAAAAGCCGGGCAACTGGCCAGTGGGTACTTCCTGGGATAAAACGCCGGCCGTTGTCGCCTCGTTACCGGGTGGCGAGGCCCACGCGACCTACGTGGGGTATCTCGACCAGGTGGCGGAATGGGCCCATAACCTGCGCGCGGATGACGGTACCCTGATTCCCGTGATTTTTCGCATCCTGCACGAAAATACCGGCAGCTGGTTCTGGTGGGGCGCGGAGCAGTCCACACCGGAGCAATACAAGGCGCTGTACCGGTTTACCGTGGAATATCTGCGTGATACCAAGGGCGTGAATAATTTTCTGTTTGCCTATTCACCCAATAACTTCCCGGAAGCGACAGAGGCACACTACCTGGAGCGTTACCCGGGCGATGCCTGGGTTGATGTATTGGGTTTTGACACCTACGGGCCGGTTGCCGATAACGCGGACTGGTTTGCCAATGTGGTCGCCAATGCTGCGCTGGTCGTGCGGATGGCGGAAGCGCGCGGTAAGGTGGCGGCTATCTCCGAGATCGGCATCCGGGCGCCGGATATCGAAGCGGGTAAGTTCGACAACCAGTGGTACCGCAAGCTGATCAGCGCGCTCAAGGCCGATCCTGAGGCGCGCCGTGTCGCTTTCCTGCTGGTGTGGCGCAATGCGCCCCAGGGTGTTCCCGGCCCGGAAGGCCAGCCGGTGCCACATTACTGGGTTCCTGTGAATCGCACGGAGAACGTCAGCAACGGTACCCTGGCAGATTTCCAGGCTTTTTATGCCGATGAATTTACCGCGTTCAACCGCGATATCTCCGGGGTTTATGCTGTTCCTACCCAGGCGCAATAAACGCTGCTGTATGAAGATAATGCGGCGCCGTTGTGCTTGGGCTGGGCTGTTTTTATAAGGGTAAAATTCTGTTAACTTGTATGACAATATGACCTTATCAGGTAAGATCCGGGTCGGTATAACAATAAACAGCTGAGGAGATTACGCCATGAAGCGCTTTAAAAAACACCTGCGAACCTTGTTTGCTGCCAGCAGCCTGGTCGCCACCACGGCATTGGCCGCCCCGGTGGACCTGACCCTTAACGCGGAGCAGCCGGGCCCGGTGATCAATAAAAATATCTATGGTCAATTCGCCGAACATCTGGGTCACGGTATTTACGAGGGCATCTGGGTCGGCGAAAAATCAAAGATCCCCAACACGCGCGGTTTTCGCAAAGATGTAGTTGCCGCACTCAAAGACCTTCAGGTCCCCCTGATTCGCTGGCCCGGCGGCTGCTTTGCCGACGAATACCACTGGCGCGACGGCATTGGCCCGCGCAACAAACGTCCGGTGAAGGTGAACACCAACTGGGGGGGCGTGGAAGAAACCAATGCTTTCGGCACCCATGAATTTTTTGAATTGGCCGAGATGCTCGATGCAGAAGTTTACGTAAACGGCAACCTCGGTACCGGCACACCCCAGGAAATGGCGGAGTGGCTGGAGTACATGACCTCAGATACCAAATCTACCCTGGCCGAATTGCGCCGCAAGAACGGGCGGGATAAACCCTGGCGCGTCCATTACTTTGCCATCGGCAACGAGGCCTGGGGCTGCGGCGGCAATATGCGACCGGAGTACTACACCGACCTTTATAAACACTACGCGACCTTCCTGAAGACGCCCAAGGACAATACGCCCAAGTTTATTGCCAGCGGTGGCCATTCAGAAGACACCAAATGGGCAGAGCATCTGACCGGCAACGTGGAACCTACCTGGAGCCTGAAGATGGATGCGGTGAGCTTCCATTACTACACCCTGCCCAAGGGCGATTGGGAGGTTAAAGGTGCCGCGCTTGATTTCCCTGAAGCTGAGTGGATCTCCACCTTTGCCCAGACCCTGCGGATGGACGAATTTATTCGCAACAACAAAGCGGTGATGGACAAGAATGATCCGGAAAAACGCGTCGGCTTTTATGTGGACGAGTGGGGCACCTGGTACGATCCACAACCCGGTACCAATCCCGGTTTTTTACGTCAGCAAAACACCCTGCGCGATGCGCTGGTGGCGGCGGTTAACTTCAATATTTTCCATGCCCACGCCGACCGTGTACACATGACGAATATCGCGCAGATGGTTAACGTGTTACAGGCCATGATCCTGACCGACAAGGAAAAGATGGTGTTGACACCGACCTATCACGCCTTCCATATGTTTATTCCGTTCCAGGACGCTACTTCCATCCCGGTGGATTTCAAATCGCCCACCTACACCCTGGGTGACCAATCCGTACCGGCGATCAGTGCGTCTGCCGCGCGAGGTAAAGATGGCAAGGTTTACCTGGCGTTGGTGAATATCAACCCGCGCGCGGCCACTGACATCAGTGTTGCACTGCAAGGTGTTAACCCCTCGTCTGCCAGTGGACGCTTACTGACAGCAGATACCATGGATGCGCACAACACCTTTGCCAACCCTGAGGCAATCAAGCCGGTAGCTTACCGCGCGACGATCAACAAAGGGAAAGTCGAGGTAAACCTGCCGCCCAAATCGGTTGTGGTACTTGCTCTGGATTAACAAGGTTATATCGGTGGTCGCTACGGCGATCACCGATATGCTCCTCCGCCAAACTCCGCTCGCCTTTTTATAACGCTCCTGAATTCTCCGCGCTTTTTTGCGATGGCTTACAGCACTTCGCCGGGTTCTTTATGGGTGGCTGTCGCCTTGCTTGCCATGAGCTGGCGGCTCCTGGCCAATGCTCGTTGCGGCAGTGATTTTTTCTGGCCGTACTCACCTGCAAGATGAAAAATTAAATGCCTGTGCCCACGTGCTGACCGGAGTAGCCAATACCCCATTCATGATCTTTCGCTTGCGATGTTATGTGCTAACCTCAAAAGGATAATACGTAGATATTTCATGGACATAAGGTATGCACGAGCAGGATCGACTTGCCGCACTTGATGACTATCACATCCTGGATACACCGCCCGAGCTGGACTATGACCGCTTGACCCAACTGGCGGCCATGATCTGCGCGACGCCCATTGCTGTTGTCAGCCTGGTTGATGATGCGCGTCAGTGGTTTAAATCTGCTTATGGCCTCGACGTCCGCTCCACAGATCGCTCAATAGCGTTTTGTGCCGAAGCGATTAAAAGTGAACAGCCGTTTGTTGTATCCGATACCTGGCTGGACGACCGATTCAAACACAATCCCCTGGTTATCGGCCCTCCCTATCTGCGTTTTTATGCAGGCATTCCTCTGGTTACACAAGAGGGTTTCGCACTCGGAACTTTAGCTGTCATGGACGTTCAACCTCGTAACCTGAGTGCGGATCAATGCGAAGCATTACAGACACTTGCATGGCAAGTCATGCGTCATCTGGAATGGCGGCGCCAGGGTTATCGACTTGAAAAGGTCACGCAACAGCGGCTGCGCAATATTCTCTCTGCGGCAGCAACCGGCATTGCACTGATTGATCTGGACGGACATTTTCTCTCCGTCAATCCTGCCTATTGTGCGATGTTGGGTATGGCGGAAGAGGCGCTATTACATAAGCCGTTCATGGATATTCTCCATCCCGACGATTTACCCGAAGCGCTTCGTTTGATCGGCACGTTGTTAAACGGGGAATGTGTCAGCTTTATCCAGGAAGCCCGCTGCCGTCGCGTCGATGGAACTGTTATTTGGATGCGCGCGAGCGTCTCGCTAACGCACCGGGAAGACGGTGTGGTCGACGGTATGGTAGCGGTGACCAGCGACATTACCGATGTCAAGGAAACGGAACAAAAGGTTGTACAACTCGCCCAGCGCCTCACAACCACCTGGGAAAGTATTACCGACGCCTTCTTCACGCTGGATGGCGAGTGGAACTTCATTTATATAAACAGCGAAGCTGAACGACTGTTGCAGTGCCAGCGAGCGGAACTGATAGGAAAAAATATCTGGCAGGAATTTCCGTTGGCGGTAGGTACGCCGTTTGAATATCACTATCGGCAAGCAATGGCGGAAGGCCGTAAGGTATCTTTCGAAGCTTTCTATTCGCCGCTGAATGCCTGGTTCAGAGTAAATGTCTATCCATCGGCGGAAGGTCTGGCGATCTATTTTCAGGATATCAATGCCCAACGCGAAGCGCAGGAAAAAATCCGGGAAAGTGAGGAGCGGTTTAAATTGATTACCCGCGCTACCGCGGATGCAATTTGGGATTGGGATTTATTGACAGACAGTCTCTGGTGGGGAGGTGGCGTAGAAAATCTGTTTGGTTTTGCTCCGGCTGAATTGGAGCCAGACAGCCGTTCATGGACGACGCGTATTCATCCGGATGATAAAGAACGGGTGCTGGACAGTATTTTTTCTGTGATCAACGGTGTGGAAGATCATTGGACCGGTGAGTATCGATTCGCATGCAAAGACGGTTCATACGCCTACGTGCAAGATCGCAGCTTCCTGATTCGTGGCGCGGATGGTAAAGCCATTCGCATGTTAGGCGGCATGACCGATTTAACTGCGAGCAAACGGGCCGAGGTGGAGATTGCGCGCATCAATGAACTAAAACACGCGCAACAGGTGGCCGAGTTAGCCAGCCAGGCGAAGTCCAATTTTCTTGCCACCATGAGCCACGAGATTCGCACCCCTATCAGTGGTGTGATCGGTATGGTGGATGTCTTGCATCAAACCAGTCTTAAAAATTACCAGGTGGAGATGCTCGATATTATTCGCGATTCCGCCTACTCGCTGTTGGGGATCATTGATGACATCCTGGATTTCTCCAAGATAGAAGCGGGCAAGATGGATATTGAATCTGCGCCGATATCCATGATGAATCTCGTTAAAGGTGTGTGTCTGATGCTTGATCGGTTTGCCGAGAATAAAGGCGTTGAATTAACGTTATTCACGGACCCGGCGATCCCGGACATGTTGCTTGGCGATGGCCTGCGGGTGCGTCAGGTATTGGTTAACCTGATCAACAATGCCATTAAATTTTCGGCGGGCCTGGAGCGGGCCGGTCGGGTCATGGTTCGCACCTGCCTGGCAGAACAAGGCTCCCATAGTGTTACGCTGGAATTTCATATCATCGACAACGGCATTGGAATGTCCACCGATATCCTGGCGCGTTTGTTCAGTCCGTTTACGCAGGCCGATGCATCCACGACGCGCCAATTTGGCGGCACCGGATTGGGGCTGACTATCTCGCGGCACCTGGTCGAATTGATGCGCGGCAATATCCGGGTAGAAAGTCAAGCGAACCAGGGATCACATTTTATTGTGCGCTTACCCTTTGGTTGTCTTCCGCATCTGGCTGATGAAACTGAGCCGGTGCCTCTGGCCGGATTGTCCTGTGTCACGCTGGGTGATGAGCACAGTCTTGTAGAAGATCTCGCCCGTTATTTAAGTGCGGCGGGTGCGCAGGTAACTTTATTATCGAGCAAGGAATTCCTTCTGACACCAACGGCGTTGTCCGCACCCTCGTCCGGTCCCTGGGTGTGGGTAATGGATACGCGGGATGATGTGCATACCCGCGAAAAAATACTAACGACTATCGCGCAACAATGGCCGCAGCAGGATATCCGTTATGTCGTCATCGGGCGCGGCCAGCGGCGCAAACCGCGCTGCGATACCCGCAACCACGTGATGGTTGATGGCAACCTGCTCGACTATCCCACGTTTCTTCATGCGGTAGCGGTTGCCCTTGGCAAAGCCGAAGAAGAAAAACCGCCCTTGTTATCCGGTAAAGACGAAAGCGCTTTTTTACCGCCACCGCGCGATCAGGCGGTGCAACAGCGGCGTTTGATTCTGGTGGCGGAAGACAACGAAACCAATCAAAAAGTCATCCTGCGACAACTGGCGTTGTTGGGTTACGCCGCTGATGTGGTGAGCAACGGCCGCGAAGCCCTGCAGTATTGGCAGCGCGGTGAGTACGCGCTGTTACTGACGGATTTGCATATGCCCGAGATGGATGGTTACGCCTTGGCCCAGGCCGTGCGCGATCAGGAAAATGGTTACGCGTATATCCCGATTGTGGCGCTGAGTGCGAATGCGGTGCGGGGCGAGGCAGAACGTTGTCATGCGGTGGGCATGGATGAATATCTCACCAAACCCGTGTCATTGGCAGAGTTGCAAAGTGTATTGGAGCAATGGCTGCCCGCCGCCGACACTTGCTCAACGCTTTCGCCCGCTGACGCGACGGTGGCGGCTTTTTCCAACAACACGGATGCTGTGATTGATATTCGCATCCTCCAGGATCTGGTCGGCAATGAACCGGCGGTGGTGCGTGAATTTTTGCAGGATTTTCGCGTCGGCGCCTTGATTATGGCGGAAGATTTGCGTGATGCCAGTGCCCGCAATGACCGGCGGCTGATTGCATCCATTGCCCATAAACTAAAATCATCAGCGCGTTCTGTGGGTGCGCTGCAGCTGGGTGAATGTTGTGCGCAGCTTGAAATGCTCTGTAATCAGCAACCGGAGGTGTCCTTGGTAGACTGTCTGCAGGTATTTGAACGCGAGCTGGCGGCGGTCAATGGCTGTGTGGATGTGCTGCTACCGGATAGCTGACGATCACAGCAGTTTTTTTCGGGTTCCCACTCTATAATGCGTTACCTTTCGCATGAGGCAAATCATGACCAGCACCTCTCCAGGGAGTAAATTCGCCGCCGATATTCTGGTGGTTGACGATGATCCCTTTATGCTCAAGTTGTTGCAGCGCATTCTCTCGGTGCAAGGCTACAATCGAATCACCACCTGCCTCAGTGGCACAAGTGCACTGGATATTCTTGATGATGCACCGCATCACCCCGCGCTGATTTTCCTCGACTTGAATATGCCGGAGATGGACGGCATTGAATTTGTGCGTCATCTGGTGCAACGACAGTTTGCCGGCCATTTGATTCTGATCAGCGGTGAAGATTTACGGATGTTGAGCGCCGCCCAACGTTTGGTCGAAGCCCATCGCATTGCGATTGTCGGCCACCTGCAAAAACCCCTTACCCCGGAATCTATCGCCACGATGTTGGCCAGTTGGGAACCGTCGCTGGAACAGGTGCCCCTGGTCAAAAAACAATACACAGCTGCCGAATTACAGCAGGCGATCGAGCTGGGCCAACTGGTGAATTATTATCAACCCAAGGTGGCGCTCAACACGGGTCGTGTGGCCGGTCTGGAGGTATTGGTGCGCTGGCATCACCCGACCGACGGTGTAGTCATGCCGGATGCCTTTATTGTGTTAGCCGAAGATAACCAGTTAATTGATGCCTTGGCGCACAAGGTACTGGACCAGGCGTTGAAGCAGCATATTCAATGGGCCCAGCAGGGCATCAACCTACCTCTGGCCATTAATATCTCCATGGAAAACCTGGCCTCGCTGGAGTTCGCGGACAGCTTCAGTGCGCAGATAATGGCGGCTGGATTATTACCTAAAGACATTACGCTGGAGATCACCGAAAGCCGTGCGATGAAAGATCCGGCCGTCACGCTTGATACGCTGACGCGCCTGCGGTTGAAACGCTTTGTCCTTTCCATTGACGACTTCGGCACCGGCCATTCTTCCCTGGCACAACTGCGCGATATTCCCTTCGACGAATTCAAGATTGATAAAAGTTTTGTCAATGGTGCCTGGGCGGACAAGCGTATCAAAGTCATGTTCGACACCAGCCTTAACCTTGCCCAACAACTGCATATGCAAGTCGTGGCGGAGGGAGTCGAAAACCAGCGCGACTGGGATTTTGTGCGGCAAACGCCGTGTGATTACGCGCAGGGCTATTTCATTGCCAAACCCTTGCGTGCTGAAATCCTGCCTTCATGGTTAGCGGAATGGAATGAACGGGTGAGACGGGATTTATTTCCTGAGGTCACGACTGGCGTGAGCAAAAAGCCAGACAAGGCCAAAGGCACGGTATTGATTGTGGAAGATCATGAATTTCAGCGCCGTATTCAAAGCAAGATTTTGCGCGAGGAAGGTTACACCATTGTATCCGCCGCTAACGCCGTGGAGGCGATGAAGGTATTGCGCAACCTGCGGCCCTTGTTGATCTTGCTGGACATTGACCTGCCGGACCTGGATGGTTTGCAACTGACGCGGCGGCTACGTTCCACTGCCATCTTTAAACATACACCGGTCGTGATTGTATCGGGCGCGAATGATAAGGCCACCATTGAAAAAAGCTTATCGGCTGGGGCAACCATGTTTCTGGCCAAACCCTTTGATCGTAAAGCCTTGATCGATAAAGTCCGTGCTGCACTGGCTGTGGTGAATAAAAACTAATAAATCTATTTGTGAAGATTATCAAGGCTAGCAATTAATTTGGATGCCGTATGATCAATCATCTTGCCGCTGTCGAGTAAAACATGTAAGCGCTGATTGCACTCGCTGATGGCGTTATCAAAAACCAGTCGTGTGCTATCTGACATCTCCAGCATCTCCATGGAGCGCTTCAGTTCATCACTTAAATTATTGACGATACGCCGGCTTTCTTCCGACTGGTAAGCGTATTGGGTATCCAGTTGCTGTAATTGTTTTTTGGTTTCTGCCACCCAGGCATCCAATTTGCGCGACTGTTTTTGTAACTGATTATGGGTTTCTTTGTGATCAATTTGTCCGCTGATGATACTTACAATATTACTCAAGGTATTTTCCAGTTGTAGCTGTTCATCGTCGTCGTCCGGCGGGTTGCGCAGCAATAGATGGGCTTTGGGACGCGCAAACAGGATGCCTTCATTCAGATAAGCCACAGCGGCGACATTGCCGGGCTGGCGCAACAGCTTTTGTTCAGCAGGCGTGAATTTGTTACCTGTGTAGTACTCCGCATTCCCCGCCTGGGATTGCAAATAAAAACCGGCCGTAATATTCAGATCCTTGATGGCCTTGACCAGTAACTTTGATAAATCTTCCAGGGTGTTCGTAGACAGGGCTTCCACCGCCAGGCGATTGATGATGCTGGTATGGGCGTGCTGTTTGATGGTGTGTTGCAGCTTGTTTGAAATACTTTCCAGTTCCCGGTTTAATTTTTCCACCTCTTCCTGGGGTTTGCTTTGCCCGGCATCCGGATGCGTACCCTGTTTTAATTGTTCGTGCAGTAAGTCAACCTCGCTTTCCAGGGTTTCGATACAGTATTCACATTCCTTGATCAAACGTTCAAGCCGCTCGATGTCTTTACTTTTGTCTTCTTTTTCCGCCTCGTCGGTGGTTTCATGCATGGACTTACGCAGGGAGCGCAGCTCTTTCTCCAGATCAATAATGATATTGCGTTGGTTCTGGTTGTTGGTGCGTAACTGTTCAATCTCGGCAAAGGTGCGCTTGTGGCCGCCACTGCTGATCCAGTCATTCGGTAATTCAGCCTTGGGCTCAGCCTCGGGCGCGCCACTGTGGATGATTGTCAGGGTCTCTTCGGCAGTGGTATCTGCTGCAGCCGGTTTTACATCCTGGGGTAAGGGATGAACCAACAGTTCTTTGCCGGGCGCATATTTATTAAACGGTGTAACCGGTTTGGCTTCGACGACGACGGTCGGCTGCTTCATACTTTCCCTGGCGGCCTTCAATTCCTTTTGCAGGTTGGTGATGTGTTGATCAGACTTGACCAAATCCAGCTCCAGTGCGCGAATGGAATCGCTCATCTTTTGTCGCTGGCTGTCATTCAGGTCGGTGTACGCAAAGGGAAGTTCATCCACCATCTTGCGCACCAGCGAATATTTTCGTTCCGAAATATCGGCAATATTATCCAGCTGACTGACGCTGTTCTGGTAGCTTTGGTGGGGCGGCGTCCAGTGGTTGTCCTTATCGATCGGTTGCAGTGCGTCCTTGATCTTTTGATCCATATGTTCGCCCTTGTAAGCGTTGGCCATTTGTAAGGCCTGGATGATGTTGTGCATCTTCGCCAGGGTTTGTTTGCTTTCGCGTTCATACTCCGTCAGGTGTGCGTAGCGGGCTTCAGCCGCCGTCAGTTTTCGTTGTAACCGCTCATTTTCTTTCTCAAAGGGTTTGAGTACGTCAATTTTTTCCTGTAGCAGACGAAGGCGATTATTGGGTAAGGGTTTGGAGAGTTTTTTAGGGGTTGTTACCCAGCGGGCGATGTCGGCCAATTGCTTTTCAAATTGCATCCAGTGTTCTGCGCGCACCGTCTTTTGCTTGCGCACATCTGCTTCAGCTTTATTAAACAAATAACGCAGCGCCGCCACCTTGGCGCTGAAGGGTAGCTCCGGAGAAAGCCGGGGCAGGTTGGCTTGGGCTGCTTTTCGGTAGCGAGCCAGGGAATCATTCATTGCTTCAAGAAGGAAGCGATCAACCGGATCATCAGGGGAGAGTGTGGCAACATCCAGTCCGCTCATTGAGTCTGAATGAAATACGGAATGATTATATTGGCGCAGCTTACGGTATTCCTCCAGCAGGAACTGGTGTCGCTGTCGCTGTTTGCGGATGATCAAACCCATCAATCCGGCGATCACCACCAGCAGGAAAATGACTTCGCCCATGATGAGCGTGGTGAATGTCAGGGAGTCGAACATAACATCTTTTATCCATTAAAATTGTCAGCTCAATTATAGCCTCAGTCTGTTCCTCCTGTCGTATCTATAAAACGCCGTCTGACGACACCGCAAGGTAAATAATGGTAATAAATAATCGGGCTTCCCTGTCATTGTGGAATTAGGGTTGTATTTTGTTTTATCTGTTCTATATTCGGCGATTGGTGATTGCTCTCTTGATGGGCGCAGGAAGTGGAACTTCCGTTTCAGGAGCTACTGTAAATAATTTCCCTTGTATGTGAATTTACCCGCTTATGGATTATAAAAAACCGGACTGGAAGGATTACTTTAATGTCGTCGCGGATAAGCCGCACAGGGAAATCCTGGAAAATGCTGTGCAGCAAAATACCTCCGGCCTCAAAACGGCCATTGATTGCGGCTGCGGTGTCGGCGCAGATGCAGCCTATTTGCTAAGCCAGGGTTACGAGGTAATTGCGTTTGATAAGGAAGCAAGAGCGATAGATATCTGCAATTATCGGTTCTCCGAAAACCCTGGTTTTCGTGCGTCGGTCTGTTTGATGGAAGAGTTTGCCTTCAGCGAAGCAGGGCTTGTCCTGGCCAGTAACAGTTTATTTTTCTGCCAACCGGAACGCTTTGACGAAACCCTCCATAAGATGTTGAACAACCTGGTTTCGGGTGGGATTTTTCTCGGTGACTTTGTCGGCCCTGAAGACTCCTGGGTCCACAGCCCCAACCATTCAGTTCACGCCGTGACTAAAAATGCCCTGGATGTATTATTCTGTGATTTTGACATATTGGCGTTACATGAAAGGGATGAGCTTGCCCCAACCGCGTTGGGGAATATGAAGCACTGGCATACGTTTACTGTCCTTGCTCGCAAAAATTGATGATCCTTGCATCATCAATCCAAGCGCTTCTTAAACCGTTTTGCTGCGGCATATAACCCCAGAACGGTAAAGCCCGCCAGCCACAATAAATCCGGCAGTAAATCTATCAACATTGCACCGCGTAAGACGATGCCGCGAATGACGCGAATAAAATGGGTAGCGGGCAGTATCTCGGCAATCCATTGTGCAACGGTGGGCATGCCTTCGTAGGGAAACATAAAACCGGATAACAGGATTGACGGAATTAAAATAAACACCGTTAGCTGCATGGCTTGCAATTGGGTTTTTGCCAGGGTGGAGATCAGCATACCCAGCGTGAGGCTCGCGCTGATAAATAATAGGACGGCAATAAACAACTGATCAATTCGGCCATTGATCGGCACATCAAAAATCAGGTAACCCAGGCCGAGGATAATCACCAGCTGAATCAGGCCGACAAATACATAAGGCACGATCTTGCCGATCATCAACTCCATGGGTTTAACCGGTGTGGTGATCAACAACTCCAAATTGCCTCGTTCCCGTTCACGTACCAGCGCGGCAGAGGTGAACATGATCATGGTCATCGTCAGGATAACGCCGACCAGACCGGGCACAATATTGACCGCGGCGCGGCGTTGCGGATTGTAAAACAGACTCATGGTAAAGGTATTTTTGGCGGGCTCGGCGGCGGGAATCAGGGGCGTGCTCAAGGGCATGGATTGTAAACCCAGCAGCGCACTGCTGACCATGGTATCGGAGCCATCCACTAACCATTGTGCGAGGGGCCGTTGGTCCTGCATGCGTTGCGGCAAATCAGCGGGGATGATTAATGCCGCGCGCACTTTACCTTGGGTAATTGCATCGGCAGCCTGTTGCGGTGTTGCGTACAGTGTTGCAATTTTTACCACCTGGGTTGCTGCCACATCCGCCACCAGGATGCGGCCGAGTTCGCTGTGACTTTGATCGACCACGCCAACGGGTAAGTTGCGCACATTGGTGTTGATGGCGTAACCGAACAGCAATAATTGGATCAACGGAATCATCACAATCATGCCGAAGGTGGGACGATCCCGCGAGAGTTGGCGCAGCTCCTTGAACATGATGGCGGAGACGCGTTGCCAACTGTTGATCCAGCCGGAGAATATCATTGGCGTCGTCCCTCTCCCGTGCAGTGCACAAACACATCTTCAAGACTGGGGCGGACGAGGTGAATGTCCCGTCCGGCAGCCAAGGGGGCATGTGCCTGTTTAAACCAGGTATCCGGTTCGGCCACTGAATCGCGCACCAGGACCCGCAAATGCGTTCCCTGTTGTGCCGCCGAAATGACTTCCGGAATGTCGGCCAGTTGTTGCTTCAGCAGGCGCAAATCGGGGCCGTCTATCTCTATGACGCGCGCGCCCAAATCGCGCATCAATGTGGCGGGTGGACCGTCGGCACGTTTAATACCCGCCTCCAGAATGGCCAAACCATGGCAACGTTCGGCCTCATCCATGTAATGGGTGGACACGAGAATCGTGGCGCCCTGGTCGCACAGGTCAAACAGTTTTTCCCAGAAACCCCGCCGGTTTTCCGGATCGACGGCGGAGGTGGGTTCATCAAGAATCAGGAGTTCCGGTTGATGCAAGGTCGCTGCGGCCAGTGCGAGTCGTTGACGTTGCCCACCGCTGAGGCTGCTGGCCAAACGGCGACGTCGTTGATCGAGATCGTACTCCGCTAACTGCGCGGCGATGCGCACTTTGCTCTGGCGCGTGTCGAGGTTGTAGATCTGTGCCATGAAGCGCAGGTTTTCCTCCACACTCAAATCTTCATAAAGCGAAAATTTTTGGGTCATGTAGCCGATGCGCAAGCGCAAGGATTCGGCCTGGGCGGGAATGTCCATTCCCAACACGCTAACGCTGCCGCTGCTCGGCGTGAGCAGTCCGGTAATTAATCGCATGCTGGTGGATTTGCCGCAGCCGTTAGGGCCTAAAAAACCGTAGATCGTACCGGTTGCGATGGTGAGGTCGAGATTATCCACCGCCGTGAAGTCACCGAAGCGTCGGGTGAGACCACGGGTTTCAATGGCAATGTCGGATGCCGTGGTCGAATTCATCCGTTTTACTCCGGCAGCACAACTTGTGCCGGAACGCCGTTGGGTAAATCGTTGGCGGCGGCGGACAATTGAATCTCTGCCAGATAGACCAGGCGCGCGCGATCGGCGGCGTTGAGTGCGTAGTAAGGGGTAAAGGCTGCATCCTGGGCAATCCAGCGCAGGGTGCCGGGTAGCGGATCGGCCACGCCATCCACCGATACATTCAGGGTCTGGCCAACACGCAATTTAACGCGGTAGGGTTCGGGGATATACACCCGCGCGTAGGGCGCCTCGCCCGCCAGGACAATGGCAACCGCATCACCGACGTTGGCACGCTCTCCAAGATATTTCGGCAGCCGATCCAGTCGTCCGGCGCGCGTGGCGCGAATGCTCAATTCTTGCAGATTATGTTGTTCCAGTTGCAGTACCGCGCGGGCTTCAGCCAGCACGGCTTCCGCCTGTTGCAGGTCTTCTTCGCGGGCGCCGTTGGTGAGTAAGAGCAAACCTTCATTGGCACGTTCCAGCGCGGCTTGCGCGGAGTCGCGTTGTGCGCGGGCGCGATCCAGGTCGGCCTGGCCCGCGAGTTGACGGGATACCAGTACCTCGGCACGCTCAAAGGTTTTTTGTGCCTCGATCAATTGCGCCCTGGCGCCATTGACCTGCGCGCGGGCGCTGGCGATATCTTCAACCCGTGCACCGTGCTGTAACTTGGCGAGGGTAGCTGCAGCGCTGGCTACCTGGGCTTCGGCCCGTGCGACCAGAGCCCGTTGGCGGGTGTCATCGAGTTGCACGAGCAAGTCACCTGCCTGTACGTCTTCGCCTTCGGCATGGGGCAGGGCAACAAGGATTTCCGCCGCTGTTGCTTTTAATACCACCCGATCCCGTTCCAGGGTGCCGAGTGCTTGCGGTGGTTCATTCCCCAGGCAGGCTGGCAAAAGCAGGGTGAGCAGCAACCAACTGGCCGTGACATAGCGCTGTCGAACCATGAAAGAATTCCCGATGGTGAGAGGAGTAACCACTTAACAACAATCCTGCGGAAAAATCCAGCCGCCGGTCAACGCGCTAAACCCTGTATTTCCGGGCGCTTTCATCGACGCGCTTTTTGTTGATGCCTCTTGTTTTTCCCCGGCAAGTTGCGCACGATCATCCCCCTTAAACAGGATCGTCCCGCTGAATTGAATAATCGAGGATTGCTTATGTTGGAAACGGCGCTTTCATCACTCTCTGGTTTGCCGGCCTTTTTGATTTATTTTGTGTTGGCTATTGCCTTGGTGAGTATGTTCACTCTGATTTATACCTGGGTTACGCCGCACAACGAGCTGGAATTGATCCGCGCTGACAATGCGGCGGCAGCCATCGCCTTTGGCGGCGCCCTGGTCGGTTTTGCGTTACCGCTGTCCAGCGCGATCAGCAACTCATTGTCTCTGCTTGATTGTGCTATCTGGGGTGTGGTGGCGCTGGTTGTACAAGTGTTGACCTTTCTGGTATTGCGAGTGTTGCTTAAACAATTGCCGGAACGGATTGCCAAAGGTGAGCTGGCCGCCGGTACCTTTGCTGCGACCAGCGCCATTGCGGTGGGTATATTGAACGCCGCGTGCATGACGTATTGAGGAATTTGAAATGAAACGCAGTAAAAAAGTCGCTCTGATGTTGATGGTACCTACGACCACGATGATGCTTGCTGGCTGCGGTGAAGATCCCGCCGAAGCCGTTGTGTTCAGCAGTCCGGAAGAGTGTGCGTCTCTGGTCACGAGCACGTCAGCGGACCAATGCTATGCAGACTATCGTGCGGCACAGGCGCTGCATCCCCAGGTTGCACCCAAGTATCTGAATAAAGCGGAATGCGAGAATGATTTTGGTTCAGGCCAATGCGAAGCCGCACCGCAACAACACGCCAGCGGTTCGTTCTTTATGCCGATGATGATGGGGTATATGGCCGGCCAAATGTTTAATCGCCAGGGCGGCGCCATGCCAAACCCAGCGCAACAGGAAGAGCGCACCGCTGCCGGAACCGGTGGCGCTGCGGGAGCTGCTGCCAATGCCCGCAACGGTGTTCGTACGCAACCCTTGTATAAGTCCCGCGATGATCGCGGCACCTTCCGCACCGCCACCAACACCCCGGTCGCACGGCAGACCGGGCCGGTGACGGTGCGTCCGTCCCAGGTGCAACCGCGTGCCGGCCAGTTCGCTCAACGCGGTGGTTTTGGTGCGCAAGCCGCCGCACGTAATTCCTACGGTGGTTGATTGATGAAGCGTGTCGATACGGTCGAGCGCCCACAGTGGCGCGACTACGCGGAGCGGGTAGGGTTTCAGTTTCATACGTTCGACGGCGAACCCTATTGGGACGAAACCGCCTACTACCAATTTACCTTGCAACAAATTGAAGACGACCTGGAAACACCCACGGAAGAATTGCATGGCATGGCGATGGACCTGGTAAGTGACATCGTGCGCGATGCGGAAAAGCTGCGGCAATTAGCCATCCCCGAATTATTCTGGAATCACATCTACAACAGCTGGACCAACGGCGAACCGCATCTATACGGCCGTATGGATCTCGTTTACGACGGTAAAGGCCCGGCTAAATTACTGGAACTCAATTACGATACGCCCACCTCATTATTTGAAACCGGATTTTTTCAATGGGTGTGGCTGGAAGAAAAAATCCAGCGCGGTGAATTGCCGAGCGGAGCCGATCAATTCAACTCCCTGCAAGACAAACTGGAAGAAGCCTTTCGCTCACTGCCCCTGCCGCAACCGTTTTATTTTTCCAGCGTCAGCGACAATATTGAAGACAAAGGCACCGTCGATTACCTGATGGACATCGCGCAACAAGCGGGAATGGATGCGCGCTATATCGCCATCGAAAACATCGGTGAACACGACGGCCAATTCGTCGACCTCGAAGGCTATCCCATCCCCGGCATATTCAAACTCTATCCCTGGGAATTTATGGTCCGCGAAGACTTCGGCAAAACTATCCGCACCTCCAACACCCAATGGCTGGAACCCAGCTGGAAGATGCTGCTCTCCAACAAAGGCATACTACCGCTGCTCTGGCAAAAATATCCTGACCATCCCAACCTGCTCCCCGCCTTCTTCGAAGACACCACCCAGGCGTTAACCAAAGGCTGGGTACGCAAACCGCTATTTTCCCGCGAAGGCGCCAACGTAGAATTGATCACCGAACAAGGCGAAAATATCAGCGCCGACGGCCCCTACAGCGACGGCCGCTACATTCGCCAAGCCTTATGCCCACTACCAACATTCCGCGACAACCACCGCCACACCGACAGCTACACCATGATCGGCAGTTGGGTGGTAGGAGACAGCGCCGCAGGGATTGCTATTCGTGAAGACAGCACACTGATTACCAAAGACAGCTCACGGTTTTTGCCGCATATTATTGTCGATTAAAATTAATTGCTGCCGTTTACTCCGATGTGAGTTTGTCAGCCGGGGATGATGTTTTGAAACCCTCAAGTCATGGATGACTTGCGGGAGCCACAGGGATGTGTACATGCGTTTTCAAAACATCATCCCCGGCTGACAAACGGATTAAGAACGCCTTTTGTATAAAGTTTTAAAACTCCAACCACTCGAAATCAACACCCCACCCAGCACCAACACCATCCCCACCACCTGCAACGGCAAGGGCACAGTCCCCAATGCCAGATTCACCAACAACGTAAACACCGGAACCAGATTAAACGTAATCGTCGCCCGCTCCGGCCCCAACAAATACACACCCCGCAACCAAAAAATATACGCAAACACCGCCCCGAAAGTCGCCATATACACCAGGATAATATGCGTACCCACACTCAACGACGGAATAGTGGCCAACGGATCTTCAATCACCAAAGCCGCAAGAATCAATGCAACCGCCCCGATACATACCGTCCAGCGCGCAAACTGCAAGGGTGGAATATGCCCGGCAAATTTTTTCGAGCCCACACTGTAAAGACTCCAGACCAGGCATGCGAGCATCATCCAGGCATCACCGATCACAATATGCAGCAACCCGAAATTACCCCCGGTAATCACCAGGCTCACACCGATAAAGGCAATCACAATCCCGGCATATTGAAACCAGCGAATCCTTATTGGCAACAACCAGGCAGAAAATAACAGCGACACCATCGGAGACAGTGCCATGATCAGCGCCGCATTCAATGCGGAGGTCGAATGCAATGCGGTAAAAAATGCATAATTAAAACCAAAGACACCCACGATACCCAGCGGAAATAACACCAGCATATCCCTCAGGCACAATGACGACTCCGCCTTGCCCTGAAATAAGCGGATCAGTAAAAACCCCACCAGTGCAATTGCAAAACGTTCGGCTGCTGCAGTCAATGCAGGCACTTCATCGGCTATCGCATGCCCCGCATTAAAATTGCTGCCCCAGAAAAAGGTACTGGCAACAACCATCAACCAGATCAGCGGGCGGGAATGCGTCATGATGGAATCAACCTCTGTGTCATGAGAAGTGCGATCAACTGGATGGATAAGGATAAAGGGCTACAGATCGCGCACCACGCGGCAGGGATTGCCCATGGCGACCACACCGGCGGGAATGGACCGTGTGACGACACTGCCGGCACCCACCACACTTTTTTCTCCGATGGTGACACCCGGCATGACCAGCGTATTGCCACCGAGCCAGCAATCATCACCAATGGTAATCGGTGCGGCTAGCACCTGTCCGGCAGCACGTTGCGCCGCATCTATGGGGTGGGTAGTGGTGTACAAATGCACGCCGGGCCCGAACTTCACACGCTTGCCGATGCGGATATCGGCAGCGTCCAACATCAGGCAATGATGATTGGCATAAAAATTTTCACCCAGATAAATATGGCTGCCATAATCGCAATAAAAATCCGGTTCAATAAAGGGATTATCGGCTTCCGCAAATAATTGCGCGTAGAGTAGTTGACGGGCTTTGCGTTGATCAGCGCGCAGATTATTCAACTGCTGACACAAGTGCTTTGCACGTTTACGTGCGGCAAGCCGCTCAGGTTCGTAAGGATTGATAAGCGTCAGTTCAATCAAGGCAGGGCCCGGCTAATAAGGCTGGATTTGTGTCAGCAAGTCTAGCAAGATATCGCCGGTCACAGAAGTCAAAAAAGGTAATCAGGTTATGCATCCGGCGCAAGTTGCGGTTATCCACTGGCTTAATGAGGTGGTGATCGGTTTACATCTCTGCCCTTTTTCAGCCAAGCCGACGCGTGAAAACCGCGTGCGCTTTTTTGTGAGCGAGGCGAAGGACGAAGAGGGTGTGCTGGAGGATATGCAGCGGGAAATGGAGTTGCTCGATGCGCACCCCGCCACGGAGATAGAAACCACGCTGGTGATTGTACCGAATAGTTTGCAGGATTTTTTTGCTTACACACAGTTTCTGCCATGGACTAACCAACTGCTAAAACGCATGAACTGGCAAGGTGTTTATCAAATTGCCAGCTTTCATCCCGATTATTGTTTTGCCGGCGCAGAACCGGATGATCCGGAGAACCTGACTAACCGCGCGCCTTACCCGATATTGCATATTATTCGTGAAGCCAGCTTGGCCAAAGCGCTGGAATTTTTTCCCGATGCAGAGGCGATTCCTGATCGTAATCGCGAGCGGGTTGCCTCACTGTCGGACGCTGAACGGCGTAAATTATTTCCGTATCTGTTCAGCAGTGAGTAACATGTTGACAGAAATTAATATTTTGGCAGAAAGTAATATTCTATTTCTGAGTAAAACAATCTATCAGGGACATTACCGCTTTCGCCTCTGCCACGGAACAGGGATTATCACGCTCGCCGCGCAGGTAACGATTAACCTGCTCAATCATCGGCTGCTGGATGTGAGGTGGATTGGGAATACGAAACGTTTGCTGGCCGTCGCGATTGTTCAGGCGAATAACTTGCTCACCAAAAAAATTGATCGACAGGCTGCCTTCCGTACCGATAATTTCACACAAGTCCTGCTCCAGATGCGCTGGTACGGCGTAATGCCAACGGCCCTGGAATTCCACCCCCGTTTTTAACCTCGCCCAACCCAGCACACAATCATCGGCTGGATAAAGCCCCGCCTGGTTGGTGCCAAAGCCGCGGGCCTCTACCACGGGCCCAAACCAATGCAGCAATAAATCCAGCTGATGCGGCGACAGGTCATGAAATAAACCGCCACCGGAAATCGTCGGGTTGACTCGCCAGTTTTCATCGGTTTTGGCAATTAAATTGTCATTGGCAGAGCGCAGCATGTCGATGCGGGCCAGCAGGGGTTTGCCGATGGCGCCTTGTTGAATAAGCTCAAAAAATGTTAAAAAACATGGCACAAAGCGGCGATAGTGGGCCACGCACACCTTCAGGGATGTAGCGGATTGCGCGGCGATAATGGCATCGCATTCGGCGGCATTCATGGTCACGGGTTTTTCAATATAGACATGTTTGCCGGCTGCCAAAGCCGCCAGGGCATAATCTTTATGTTGCAGCGGCGGAGTGGCGATGTAGATCGCGTCTATGTCCGGGTTGGCCAGCAGATCATGTGCATCTGTATACCACAGCGGAACATGGTGACGTTCAGCAAAATCCCGCGCTTTGTGCGCGTCGCGGCGCATGACAGCGAGCAATTGGGAATCGGGATTCTTATAAAATCCCGGTCCGCTTTTCACTTCAGTCACATTGCCGGCACCGATAATGCCCCAGCGAATGATTTGTCGGGTCATTTACTTTTCCTGTTCCACGAGCGTAATTTTATCGTCGTCGATTAAGATTTTCCGTTGCTTGTACAGCGCGCTCAAGGCGTTTTTATATTTTCCCTTACTAACCTGATACTGCCGATAGATTGCATCGGGCTCACTCTTATCCGTCAAGGTAGAAACGCCATTGTGGTCAACGAGAAACCGGAGAATTTTTTCTGCCAGTTCATCTTTGCCTTTGCTGGATTGTTGCTGGAGGCTGAGACCGATCTTGCGGTCCGGACGAATATTTTTGATATAGCCCTGCAAGCGTTCGCCATAGCCCAGCGTGCGAAAAGCATCGTCGCGAAAAATCAGACCCAGGTGCGTATGATTGATTACCGCTTTGTAACCCATGTCACTGCGTCCGCAAATCAGCAGATCCACCGCTTGATCAATCTTCAACCCATCGGCGCGTTCCTGCAAATGATGGCTTAATTTGGATGACGCCGTGATGCGATTGGTGTAACTATCGAGATAGACAGTCACCACATAAGAGCGGCCGGCTTCCATGGGTTTGTGTTGTTCGTTGTAGGGTACCAATAAATCCTTCGGTAGGCCCCAGTCGAGAAAAGCACCTACCGCGTTGACCTCTTTGACTTGCAAGTGGGCACACTGGCCCACCATCACCTTGGGTGTCAGTGTGGTAGCAATGATGCAATCATCAGAATCGAGGTAGATAAAAACATCCAGATCATCGCCTGGTTTGACAGAGTCGGCCAGATAGCGACGGGGTAGCAGAATATTACCGAATTCACCACCCGCCAACAGCATACCGGCATCAATCTGTTTGACCGCTTGCAAGCGGTTCATCTGACCAATCTTGACCATAGTCCAGCCTTTTACGTCACCTATTCAAGGTGGCTAGTGTAGGCGGTTCGCTGTTCCGTGACCAGTCAGGGCAGTAAATCAGAGCGCATAACATAAAAAAAGCCGCATATCAGAATGCGGCTTAAACGGACTTACACACACTTAAATTGTCGATAATTAATAAGGCATTACTTCGATAAACTCGCTGTAAACACCATTGACATCAATCGTGGCAATATAAAATTCATAAGTGCCTGACAGATTTCCAAGGGAATAGCTGTCTACAGAACCATCATTAATTCGAACCACAGTAAATTTGGTATCACTTACTTTCTTGTACTTGATTTCGTAACCGCCAATTTCATCAAGCTCCAGGTAGGCACCATTCACGCGTTCAGTAGGTATGTACCAATCCAGCGTGACTCCACCGACATTCGACCCGCCTGAGCTGGAACTGGAAGACTGATTGGCACTGGACACGCTGCTGCTTGAATTGCTAACGCTGGATGATGAACTCACGCTGCTCGAAACACTGGATGATGACGAGCTACGAACACTGGATGAACTGCTGGAACTGGAAGAAGTTGACGTTCCATTTGATTGATAACCAAAAACTTCAAATTCCCACAGTGAGTAACCCCATTCAGTCGCTCGCTTGATACCGTTCATGCGGATGTAACGCCCTGTACCATTAAGGTTCAAGTTGTCGACGCCGCCGTCGCCATTTATTGTCGAGTAGATAGTCGTCCAGTTGCTTTTGTCATTTGATGTTTGGATTTGGTAGCTTTTTCCATAGGCGCCTTCCCAATGTAACTTTGCGCCGGTAATGGTATGGTTTGAGCCCAAATCAATCGCTATCCAGTTATTGTCCGCATGATTGCTTGACCAGCGTGTAGAGCTATTGCCATCCAGAACCAGGGCAGGGGCGTAATCTGCACCAACATAAGTAGATGCCGTTGCAGTTTTCTTGTAGGAAATTTTGGTGGGCGTCCGGGTGTAGGCAGAACCGTAAACTTCGAAATCCCACAAAGAATAACCCCACTCGGTAGCGCGTTTGGTGCCGTTCATACGAATATAACGCGCAACCTGGGACAGGCTTAGCTCATCAACTCCACCGTTTCCGTTTGTCGTTGTATAAACTGTTGTCCAGTTACTGTTATCAAGGGAAACTTGTAATTGATAGCCTTTTGCGTAGGCGGTTTCCCAATTCAATTTTACTTTATTAACGGTGTAAGTAGCGCCGAGGTCAACTGAGATCCAATTGCTGTCGGAAAAAGAGCTTGCCCAACGGCTATAGGAATTGCCATCCAGCGCTTTATTCGGACCATAGGTTGCGTTTTCGCTACTGGAAGCAATGACGGGTTTGTTTAATGCCAGGTTGGTTTCGGCTACAGCCTGAAGAGAAATCAGTGATGTGACGAGCGATGCTGCAAAAAGGAAGTAACGAGTAGAGCTTGATGAAAATGTCATATCAGCCTCAGGAGTTATCGAAAAACTCGCTAATTCCTGATGACAAGACCACATCAAGTATCAATAGACATACCAATGCAGGCTGATGCTATCGACCAGGAACAAGCGAAAAAATGAATAGGAAAATTTGAAAGTAACCCTGAGCTATTCATTCATTCGACTCCATTCACCCGCGAAATAGCATCTTGAAAAAACGATGTGTAAAACAAAAAATGTCCGTGAAAGTTGTGGTGGATCTTCAGACTCACCAGCATCCCTTGGCGAATAGATTAACAGTTCACCGCCGCTGGTCAATTCTCGCTTGCCGGGGTTCAGTCATGGGCGCGATGAGGTGGACTATTGACATCACGTAAAAATATGATCACAAAAAAACCGGTGGACTGTTTATATCCATGCGCTGAAAAAACATTTCAAAAATACGCGATGCAATTCTCAAAACTCTTTTAATTAATAAAATATGCGGAAAAAATGGCGCCGCTTTTTTCTTCAACAGTGTGAATCGAAGCGGCAGATCCTGCGGTATAGCGAAAGGGCGGCAGGGCTTATGGCGGGTCAGCTAGGCATAACCAAAAGTAATTACTGTGGAAGTGGATATTTTTCATAACGATTATGAGAGATAGATCCGCTTTTTGAGTGATAGGAGTCTAAGAATAGAGATCGCTAAGATTGTTTTTATATAGCCTCGATCTGGTTATAAATAAATGGTTTAAAAAACCGAAAAATTGGCATCTCACCTCACGTTTCAACCATAAGAAAATCATGGGTTAGAGCTAATTCTGCTTAGTTGAAAAAACAAGCGAAGCGCCAGTCGGGTATCGTCTGACGCCAGGCTTGTTAGCCATTACCATTGCGTAGGTTTGGGATTGCGTTCATCAAAGCCGGTTTGATGCCAATAGGGATAGATCGGCCGTTGATGGCTGGCTTTATCAAGATAGGCTATTTCGTCCTTCGTCAAGGTCCACTCCAGCGCACCGAGATTGTGTTTCATCTGCTCTTCATTGCGAGCACCGACCACAACGTTGGCGACGGTTGGTCGTGTCAATAACCAGCTCAATGCGACTTGCGGAACCGTTTTGCTGCGGTTCCTGGCGATCACTTCCAGGGCGTCAATCACGTTAAATAAGTAATCATCATCAACGGCCGGGCCGCCATCACTTCCGCCGGCAGCAATGCGGCCAGTTGTTGCTGGTTGGCCACGTTTGAGTTTGCCGGTCAACCTTCCCCAGCCCAATGGGCTCCATACCATGGTCGCGACTTTTTGATCGAGAGCGAGGGGCATTAACTCCCACTCATAATCGCGCCCGATTAACGAGTAATAACCTTGATAGGCCACGTAGCGAGCCAGCCCATATTTTTCCGAGGTGGCAAGCGCTTTCATCAAGTGCCAGCCGGAAAAATTGGACGCGCCGATATAACTGATTTTGCCACTGGTAATTAAATCATCCAGTGCACGCAAGGTTTCTTCCACGGGTGTCAGTGCGTCGAAACCGTGCATGAAATAAAGATCAATGTGATCCGTATTCAAACGCTTCAAACTGGCTTCGCAGGCGCGAATCAAATGGTAGCGCGACGACCCTTTATCATTGGGACCACTCCCCATGGTGAAGGTGGCCTTGGTTGAAATTAATGATCGCTGGCGTTTGCCCTGTAGTGCCTTGCCCAGAATTTCTTCTGATGCGCCGTCAGAATAAATGTCAGCGGTATCGAAAAAATTAATGCCGTGGTCGAGGCATAAATCAACCATACGCGCGGCTTCATCCACCTGGGTTTGTCCCCAGTGTTTGAAAAAATCATTGGTGCCGCCGAAAGTGGCGGTGCCTAAACTGAATACGGGAACTTTAAGGCCGGAGTGACCGAGTTGGCGGTATTCCATAATCTGTTCTCCCAGAATGAACTGACATCAGGCCAAAAACGGTATAACAGGTGCTACGCAAAATAAAGCAGGCTTAGCTTTTTTTACATTCGGCATATTGCTGCGGTTGATGGAAATGCTGAAGCCGGCAGTGGTTATCTGCCGGCTATCCTATTTCTAGAATTGAAAATTGGCTTGCACACCGACAATATCAACTTGCGCATCGAAATCACCGTAAACCTGATGACCGGTTTGCATATCGACATTGGCAATGCTGGCATCGTCAACCATCAGATGCGCGTAACCTACATCAAGGGATACGTTCTGGGAGACCGCAAAATTAAAACCCACACTTAACCAGGTACGGTCCTGGTCGGGAATGCGTGGATTCACAATGGTCGGATCTGTTTGCGGCGCCTCATCAAAAGCGACACCGGCACGCCAGGTCCAGGCATTTCCCGGTTGATAGGTCAGGCCCAATGCGTAGCGCATGGTGTCATCATAATGCAGTTCCAATTGGTCGACGGTCACACCATTGTCGGTGTTCATCACGTTAATGGTGTCGATAGAACTCCACTGGGTCCAGGCGATATCACCATGTAGCGCCCATTGTGTATTCAATTGTTGTGAGAAGCTGAAGGTGAGCGTATCCGGCAGCTCGACATCGGCGGCTGCATCGCCATCCAGGGTGTTCAAGGTGGCGGAACAAATGGTGCCGGTGGTCGGAGCCGGCGGTGCACCGGTTGGAAAACCCGCGCCGGGTGTGCAGGCGGCATTCAATGCAAAACGTGCATCACCGTCCAATTCAAAATCGGCGCCCTGGCGCCACACAAGCCCGAGGCTCGTGCTGTCTGTTGGACGATAAAATGCACTGACATCGGCAACGAACGCGTGATCAGAACCTTCGATCTTCGCGCTGCTATCCGTCGCCGGATTGGGATTAATGCCCAGCGTGGAATCCACCTGACTTTCCAGAATTACTTCGGCGCGTTGATAACTGACCCCCAGGCCCAGCGAAAAATTATCGGAAATTTCGTAAGCAAAGGTCGTGTTGACGCTGGCCACTTCAAGCTCACTATAGGTGGCGAGATAGCGTCCCATCCAATCCCGGCCATAATCACTGGCTAAGCCAAAAGGTCCGTTTAATCCCAGGCCAAACGTGAGCCGGTCATTCAGCGGATGCACATAATAAGCATTTGGCACAACGCCGGTTTCATCGGTTGCACTTTCGATGCCGTTGGTGTTTGAGCCCTGATCATGAAAAACCGATTCGGTAAAAACAAGGTTACCTGCCAGGGTGAGATGGCGGCCTTCCAATTGGCTGAGGCCGGCCGGATTAAAAAAAACGCTGCTGGCATCAATCACGTTGGATGCAGTACCTGCAAACGCGCTGCCCAAGTGAGCAGGACTTTGTTCGAGTAACTGGAATGATGAGGCGAATGCCACGCCGGGTAGCGCAGAGAGAATGGCGAGAGCGAGTGTCGATTGGCGGGGTAATCTGGTAATCATACTTCCTCCATTGCTGCTGGTTCACAGCAGTAAATCTGACGGGACAAAAAAATACGTGGTGTTATTGCAATAAACTTTCTCTGTGTTTTCTGTGTATTGGTGAGAAGAAATTTTTGATACGAACGAAAGCAGCACGATGATCACTGTCGCACACAATCGCAGGAAAAGAGTGTTCGTTAACACACAAAAAAGTAAAAAAACGATGTATTAAATAGTAGTGGAGATAGCCATTGATATCCGTTGAAGATAGCCAGGCGGTAAGTAAATGTTCTTCCCTGAACATGAAGTGAGTCAAGAAATACAATCACGTGTTAAGACGATGCGCGTCGTTCATACACTTGTTGATACAGCGCCGGCAGGACCAGCAATGTAAGCAATGTAGAAGATACGATACCGCCGATAACCACTGTTGCTAACGGCCGTTGCACTTCTGCGCCTGTGCCGCTGTTGAATGCCATAGGAATAAAACCGAGGCTGGCAACCAATGCGGTCATCAGCACAGGGCGCAGACGAGTCAGCGCGCCTTCCATGATAGAGGGCGTCAACGCCGGTAATGTGAACTGCTGGTTTTCCCACAGGTTACGAATAAACGACAACATAACCAGGCCGTTCAACACAGCGATACCGGATAACGCAATAAAGCCGACACCAGCGGAAATGGACAACGGCATATCGCGCAGCCAGAGTGCCAGGACGCCACCCGTCAAGGCCAGCGGCACACCGGTAAAAATTATCAAGGCATCGCGCAATGAACCGAAGGCCAGTAGCAATAAACCGATGATCATCAGGAGTGTGAAGGGCACCACCAGTGCCAGGCGTTTTCCGGCAGATTCCAATTGCTCAAACGTGCCGCCGTAATCCAGCCAATAACCCGGCGGTAATTGCACCGCATGCGTGATACGGGTTTGGGCCTCGGTAACAAAACTGCCCAGATCACGCCCGCGCACATTCGTGGTTACGACAATAAAACGTTTACCGTTTTCGCGGCTGATTTGATTTGGCGCCTCGGTCCAGTTTATTTGGGCTACCTCACCCAGCGGAACATGATCTGTCGGACTTCCTGACGCCAATGGGATGGGAAGTTGTGCGAAGCGCGCGATGTCGCGGCGCAATGTCTCGGGCAATCGCACAACAATATCGAAACGCCGGTCGCCCTCAAAAAGTTGTCCTACTGTTTCACCTGCAATGGCTGTAGCAACCCAATTCTGCAAAAAATTTGCATCCATGCCATAACTGGCCAAGGTGTGGCGTTTAGGCGTAATGGTTAACAACGGTAGGCCGGTGACCTGCTCCACCCGGGGATCGGCAACACCATCCAGTTTTTTTAAAACCTCCAGAATATGATTGGCAGAACGCAGCAGCTGGTCCAGATCATCGCCATACACTTTGACCGCGAAATCCGTGCGCACACCCGAGATCAATTCGTTAAACCGCATCTGGATGGGCTGGGTAAATTCGTAATTGTTGCCGGGCAGCTCGCGCAGTGAATGCTCCAGACGCGTAACCAGGTCTGCCTTATCCGTCGATGGGTCAGGCCATTCGGAGCGCGGCTTGAGGATGACAAAATTATCTGCAACGTTGGGCGGCATAGGGTCATTGGCAATTTCGGCCGTGCCCATTTTTGCAAATACTTTATCCACTTCCGGAAAGGTGTTAATACGTTCCTCAAGCATATGCTGCATGGCCACGGCTTGTTCAAGGCTGGTGCCGGGGATGCGTAACGCGTGCAAGGCAATATCACCTTCGTCCAGTTGCGGAATAAATTCCCGCCCCAGGGTTGTTGCCAGCCAGCCACAAAAAATAATAAGCAGGACAGCACTGCTGATAATGCTGTAGCGGTGCTGCAGTGCGCGCGTTAACAACCACCGGTAATGCGCTTTTAATTCTTGCATCAAGCGCGTTTCCCGGGTGTTAATTTTCCCACGCATCACCAGGGCAATGGCGGCTGGAATAAACGTAACCGAGAGCAACATGGCACTGGCCAGCGCCATCACCACAGTCAAGGCCATGGGGTGAAACATTTTTCCCTCCACACCCGTCAGGGAAAAAATAGGCAGATACACCAGGGTAATAATGCTCACCCCAAATAAACTGGGCCGGATCACTTCATCAGTGGCTGCAAACGTTAGTTCAAGGCGACGTTTTAACGGCAGTGCACCCGTGGTATGTTGTTGCGCTTCAGCGAGACGACGCAACGCATTCTCCACAATAATGACCGCGCCATCGACAATCAGGCCAAAATCCAGCGCACCGAGACTCATCAAATTGGCCGACACGCCAGTTTCCACCATACCGCTGATCGTCATCAACATGCTGATCGGAATGACGGCGGCGGTGATCAGTGCTGCACGTAAATTACCAAGCAAAATAAACAGCACAGCGATCACCAGCAAGGCACCTTCCAGCAGGTTTTTTTGCACGGTGCGAATGGTCTTTTCTACCAACGTGGTGCGATCATAAACCGCCTCTGCGACCACACCGGGCGGCAATGAACGATTAACCAGCGTTAATTGTTTTGCCAGATCCTGCGCAACGGTGCGCGAATTTTCGCCGATGAGCATCATGGCGGTACCTAACACCGTTTCGTGGCCATTGCGGGTTGCCGCACCGCTGCGTAATTCCTTGCCAATGGCTACGTCGGCAATATCGCCGATACGCACCGGAATGCCATCGCGGGTGGCCACAACAACAGCACTGATGTCTTCTATATCGCGCAATTGTCCGGGCGAGCGAACCAGAATCTGTTCTCCGTTATGCTCTACAAAACCCGCACCGCGATTGCGGTTGTTATTGCGCAGTGCCGTGCTGATGTCCTCCAGCGTAATACGCCACGCCAGCAGCTGGCGCATATCGGGCGTAACGTGATATTGCTTTTCATAGCCGCCGATGGTGTTGATCTCCACCACGCCTTTGACGCGCATCAGCTGCGGACGGATGATCCAGTCCTGTATTTCGCGAAGCGCGGTAATATCGTATTCCTGTGCGGCTGTGCCCGTGGCTTCGACGGTGTAACTGAAAATTTCTCCCAGGCCGGTAGCAATCGGACCCATGGCCGGCTCAATGCCGTCGGGTAATTGATTGGCAATTTGATTAAGCCGTTCATTTACTTGCGCACGCGCAAAATAAATATCCGTGCCTTCATCAAATACCACAGTAACTTGTGACAAGCCGTAGCGTGACAGTGACCGGGTATACGCCAGCCCCGGTAAACCGGATAAACTGTTTTCAATGGTAAAGGTGATGCGCTGCTCCACTTCCAGCGGAGAATAGCCAGCAGCTTCGGTGTTGATCTGAACTTGTATATTGGTAATGTCGGGGACCGCATCAATCGGCAGGCGCTGGTAATTCCAGAGGCCCAAACCAATTAACAGTGCTACACCAAAGATAATGAGTCCGCGTCGCTCAATGGCGATGCGCAATACACGTTGCAACATAACGCCTCCTAGTGAACGTGTGCTGCGCCGGATTTCTCCAGGTCAGCTTTGACAAGAAAACTATTGTCCACGACATAATCTTCACCCGCTTGCAAACCGCTCAACACTTCAACAGATTGCGCGTTGCTTCGCCCCAATACAACCGGGCGGGCGGTGTAGTTACTGCCCTCTTGTACAAACACAACAGCTTGCCCGTCGTGACGTTGCACGGCACGTTTTTCTATCAGGACTGCAACCTCATCTTGTGCAACAGTGACCAGCGCTTCAACCAATGCGCCTGCCATTAACTGTTGCTTTGTATTATCTAGCGGGACATGCGCGGTGACGGTGGGCGTGTTTCCATTGCCGGCAGTAAGGTAAGTAATCTTTCCCTGAGCAATGACTGGCCCGGTGCGGGAATCGGATTTAAAGATAGCGACATCCTGGCCGATGCGAATGCGTTGGCTGTCGCGCGCAAAAATATTCAGGTCCAATTCCAGTTGGTCGTAGTTAGCCAAAGTAAAAAGAATGTCGTCGCCGGTAAATTCGCCAGCGTTAGCGTGGCGATCAATCACCACACCATCAATCGGCGATGTAATGTCATAAACGCGCAGGCTGTCATTGGCTTCGATGCGGGCGATGACCATACCCGTCTTTATCGATTCGCCGATCTGAACATTCACCTGACGGATCAGCCCCGGAAACCGGGCGCGGATGTGGCTGATGTGTTGCGGATAAGGTTTCAATCGACCGAATAACAATACCTGTTGTTGTAATACACCGCTGGTCGCTGTTTGGGTGCGAATCCCGGCCTGAATGGCGAGGGCGGCAGGAACGCTGACCTGGTTGTCGGTGTGTTCATGGTCATGGTGTTCGGTTGCATTATTGCCATTGTGGCTGTCGTGATCATGGTCGTGATTTGACGAGGCCAGTGTTAACGAAGCATTTAGCATTGTACAGAACAGCATAATGGCAGATAAAAATTTCATGGCGTGACTCCTTGCTTTGATGGCGATGGGTCGTCGTTAAACAGGATGGCGCCGCTGAGCCGGTCAATCTCCGTTCGCCAGTAGTGGGCCTGGGCCGCCGATTGAATCAGTTCAAGCTGGGCATCCAGCAACTCATTCTGTAGCAGGCTCCATTCCATATAACTGTAGCGACCGCGTGCAAACGCATCGTCAGCTTCGGTAAGGGCGCGGGATAGTAAGGGCACAATTTCGTCGCGCAGGATTTTTGCCCGTTGCAACGCGAGTTGCTGTTGCTCTCCCAGCTGTAAGAGTTGGCTGCGCAGTTCGAGGATCGCGCTGTCCTGTTGTTGCATGGCTAATTGTTGTTGCGCGCGCGCGGTTTTTATCTCGCCGGATGCGCGAGCTCTACTGGACAAGGGCACACTGATACCCAGCACTAATGCGGTGTCGTCGCTTTCGCGTATATGGCGAAGGCCCGCTTGCCACTCCGGTGTTAACGAGCTACGGCTGCGTGCAAGATTCAGTTCAGCAGTGCGCAATCGCGTTTCATCAGCCAATAAGCGCAGGTCGGGGTGTTGATCCAATAAGCTGAGGATGTGCTCGCGGGATGCTGGTGCGCCGAGGTTGTGCAAGTTGCCCTGTGCGGTGAAATGAAAATCATCTGGTTCACCCCATAATTTACTTAGCGACATTTTTGCCAGCAGCACCGTATTTTCTGCATCGAGCCGGGCAATATCAGCTCGGGCAAGTGCCGCTTGTGCACGCAGTAACTCGGCGGCAGGAGAGCGACCGGCAGCGACACGTTTCTGTAAATCCGTTACACGGCGTTGCCAGAGTTGATGACTTTGCTGATGAATACTCAATAATTCCTGCGCGGCGACCACTGCAATAAAACCGCGCGTGATTTCCGTCAGCAGATCCAGCGCAAACACGTGTTCTTCAGTCGCCAGTGCCTGTTGTCGCGCCGTGACAATCGCTTGTCGTGCATCACGTTGATAACGCGGTTCAATAACCGATGACAACGACAGTGTCAGTTCAGCGTTTTGTGTTTCCTGGAAGGCGCCGCTGCCAGCAATATTTTCCAGTTCGGCGGATAGCGTCAGCGGTGGTGACAAGGCCGCACTTTCCTGATCACCCGCCAGGGATTGTGCGCGCAGTGTAAATTGAGTTAACTGCGGGTGTTGTTGCAGACCGAGACGTAGTGCGTCCTGCAATGACAATAAACGTTGGTTGGGCTGTTCAGCCCTGGCCGACGCCACAATGAATGAGCACAACGCGATCAACGCGCCGTGCAGTAATACATTACGCATAGAAACTCCAGCATAGAAATTTCAGCAAATACAAAGAGCCACAGTTTTCAGTGAGAAAACGGCAAGATAAAAGGCTTAGCTGGAGAAAGCAGGGGGTGCGCGCAGTGGCGGACGTAACAGGAAGTATTTATTAGTGAACGGCTGAAGAGCTGTGCGGGGAAAAGATAGGGTGGGGCCAATCAACAACAGCGCGTAAACCAGCGCGGTGATAAGTAGTGGTAGGTCGATTTTAGTAAGTTTGAATAAAATGGATTCTACGAGTTCGGCGTCGGCATCGATGTGGATTTCATCACTGTGCTCATGATCGGGATGACCACTCAATAAATCCATGTGGACCGATACGGGCGGTTCCTGTCCATCAAAACAAAAATGCCCGTGCAATCCACCCCATATAGCACACAACCAGACGATTAACGTCAGGAAGATAAAGCGGCGGTAATTGGCAAGGTGGTTGGACACGAGCGCATCTCATTGTCGGGAATGCGCAGACTATAACGGATAACCCTCGGTCGCAAGTAGGTCACAGTAGGTCGGATTAGCGCAGCGTAATCCGACACCACCACTTATGTGCTATTCCCGCTCCCGCGCAATCGCACGATAACCAATATCCTTGCGATAGAAGACGCCATCCCACTGAATCTTCGCCGCCAGTTCATAAGCGCGCTGTTGCGCTTCAGACACGGTGTTGCCTAACGCCGTCGCACAAAGCACACGTCCGCCATTGGTAACAACCTTGCCATCTTTGTTGGTTGTGCCGGCGTGGAAAACTTTTTCTCCACTGACTTCTTCAGTGGGTAAACCGGAGATCACATCGCCTTTATTGTAATTACCGGGATAACCGCCAGCCGCGAGCACCACACCAATGGACGCGCGCTCATCCCATTCGGCGGTCACTTTGTCCAGATCACCTTTCAATGCGGCAAGACACAACGCAACCAGATCGGATTGCAGGCGCAGCATAATGGGTTGGGTTTCCGGATCGCCAAAGCGGCAATTGTATTCAATGACCTTGGGTGCACCGGAGGCATCAATCATCAGTCCGGCATACAAAAAGCCGGTGTAATCGTTGCCTTCGGCAGCCATACCATCCACGGTGGGACGAATGATGTCCTGCATCACGCGATCATGCACCGCTTGCGTCACAACCGGCGCGGGAGAATAAGCACCCATACCGCCGGTGTTGGGGCCGGTATCACCATCGCCCACGCGCTTGTGATCCTGGCTGGTGGCCATGGGCAGGATATTTTTGCCGTCTACCATTACGATAAAGCTGGCTTCTTCACCGGCGAGAAATTCTTCGATCACAACGCGACAACCGGCATCACCAAAGGCGTTGCCAGATAACATATCGCGCACCGCTGCTTCGGCTTGGTCCAGGGTCTCTGCCACGATTACACCCTTACCGGCGGCAAGGCCATCAGCTTTCACCACGATGGGTGCGCCTTTCTCACGCAGGTAAGCCAGGGCTGGCTCAACCTCGGTAAAGTTTTGGTATTCAGCGGTGGGAATCTTGTGGCGTGCGAGGAAATCTTTGGTGAAGGCTTTGGAGCCTTCCAGCTGCGCGGCACCTTTGGTGGGGCCAAAGCAGGGCAGTTTGCGTTCATTAAAGAAATCGACAATACCGGCCACCAGCGGCACTTCCGGCCCGACAATGGTTAAGCCCACGTCGTTTGCTTCAGCAAAATCTGCGAGCCTGGAGAAGTCGAGGATATCGATAGACACATTGGCGAGTTTGTTGTCGAGCAAGGTTCCTGCGTTACCCGGCGCAACAAATACTTTTTCAACCTGTGGGCTTTGCGCCGCTTTCCAGGCCAACGCATGCTCGCGCCCGCCGCTACCAATAATCAAAATGTTCATAACTTATTTCTCTACCCGTAGGTCGGATTAGCGAAGCGTAATCCGACATTTTTATTAAATAGGCCGCTTGTCGGATTACAGCGCTGCGCGCTTAATCCGACCTACTTTTAGTGGCGGAAATGGCGCATGCCGGTGAACACCATGGCCATGCCGTGTTCATCGGCAGCGGCGATCACTTCTTCATCGCGCATGGAACCACCGGGCTGGATTACCGCCGCGATGCCGACTTTAGCGGCGTTATCAATACCGTCGCGGAAGGGGAAAAAGGCATCGGAAGCCATCACGGAACCGGCGACTTGCAAGCCAGCGTGCTCCGCTTTAATGGCGGCGATGCGCGCAGAGTTAACGCGGCTCATCTGGCCCGCACCCACGCCGATGGTCTGGTTATTCTTCGCGTAAATAATCGCGTTGGATTTCACAAACTTGGCTACCTTCCACGCGAATAATAAATCACGCATTTCGGTTTCGGTGGGTACACGTTTGGTCACAACTTTCAGGTCGCTTTCTGTCACCATGCCATTGTCGCGATCCTGCACCAACAAACCGCCATTAACGCGTTTGTAATCCAGACCGCCAATGCGTTCAGTGCCCCATTCACCACAAGCCAGCAGGCGCACATTTTGTTTGGCTTTCACAACTTCAATAGCATCGGCGGCAATGCTCGGTGCAATAATCACCTCCACAAATTGACGCTCAATGATGGCTTTAGCGGTTTCCGCATCCAGTTCGCGGTTAAATGCAATAATGCCGCCGAAGGCCGATTCCGGGTCAGTGGCATAGGCCAGGTCGTAGGCGGTTTTGATATTGCTGCTGATGGCTACGCCGCAGGGGTTCGCGTGTTTGACGATGACGCAGGCTGGCTCAGTAAAGGATTTAACCGTTTCCAATGCCGCATCGGTGTCGGCCACATTGTTATAGGAAAGTTCTTTGCCCTGTAATTGTTTTGCGGTGGCGATGCTGACTTCCTGTGGATTTTTTTCAACATAAAACGCCGCTTTCTGATGCGGGTTCTCGCCGTAGCGCATTTCCTGGGCTTTGATAAATTGCGTATTAAAAGTACGCGGAAAATCTTCGCTACCCCCCTCAACCAGGCGACCAAAGTAATTGGCAATAGCGCCGTCGTAAGCGGCGGTGTGTTCGTAAGCTTTAATTGCCAGATCAAAACGGGTTTTATAGGTGGTGCTGCCGTTATTGGTTTTTAATTCGTCCAGAATCGCTGCGTAGTCAGATGCATTCACTACGATATTCACAAATGCATGATTCTTGGCCGCCGCGCGCACCATAGTGGGCCCGCCAATATCAATATTTTCTACCGCGTCTTCCAAAGAACAATCAGCCTTGGCCACGGTTTTTTCGAAGGGATACAAATTAACGACGACCATGTCGATGGCGTTGATGCCGTGTTCGTTCATTACCGCATCGTCCATACCGCGACGGGCGAGGATACCGCCGTGCACTTTGGGATGCAGGGTTTTAACGCGACCGTCCATCATCTCCGGAAAACCGGTGTAATCAGAAACCTCAATGGCAGGAATCTTGTTGTCGGTGAGCAGGCGGTAGGTGCCGCCGGTGGATAAAATTTCCACGCCTTGGGCGTGCAGGGCTTGTGCGAATTCCACAATACCGGTTTTATCGGAGACGCTGATCAAAGCGCGCTTGACGGGAACAAGATTAACGCTGGACATATTGGTGGTATTTCCCCATGGTTAAACAGAAATCGACAAACTGTTAAAAAGCAAAAGGGGTGGTTTTTATTCCACCCCTTTTATGGGAGACGCAGGCTCGCGCTCCGCGATACCGCCTTAGAGCAGGCCGTATTGCTTTAATTTTTTACGCAGGGTTCCGCGGTTCAAACCCAGCACTTGTGCGGCGCGGGTCTGGTTGTGACGCGTGTACTTGAGCACGATCTCCAACATGGGCGCCTCCACTTCAGCCATTACCATATCGTACACATCACTCACCGGCTGGCCGTCCAGGTTCTGGAAATAATTTTCCATCGCTTGTTCAACGCAACCGCGCAGAGATTGTGATTGCGCTGCCTGGGCAAAGCCGTTGGCGGGGCTGGTGGTGGCTGGGGCTTCTGTCATAAAAGTTGCTGTGTTCATGCCGCTATATCCTCTTTCGTAATCAGCTGTTCAAAGAACGTTTGAACGCTGGCATGTTGTTCTTCTGCGTTGTCGAGACGATTGAACTGTTGGCGAAACGACTCACTGCCGGCGACGGTTTGCAGATACCAGCCCACATGTTTGCGAGCGATACGCGGCCCCATTACATCGCCATAGAAGTCGTACAGTTCACGCAGATGGCTACAAAGAATTTCCCTGACTTCCGTCAGAGAGGGTTCAGGTAATTGTTCACCTGTACGCAGGTAATGTGCTATTTCGCGAAAAATCCACGGCCGCCCTTGAGCGGCCCGTCCGATCATCACCGCTTGCGCGCCGGTTTGCTCAAGCACCTGGCGCGCCTTGGGTGCCGAGTCGATATCACCGTTGCAAAACACCGGTATATCAACAGCCTGCACCACGGCGGCTATCGTGTCGTACTCCGCCGCTCCCGTAAAACCACAGGCGCGGGTGCGTCCGTGGATGGCGAGGGCGGCGATACCATTGTCCTGTGCGATTCGCGCAACGCGCAGGGCGTTGCGGTCTTCCATACTCCAGCCGGTGCGAATCTTCAGCGTCACCGGAATATCCACGGCTGAGACAACAGCGCGCAGAATATCGTTTACCAATTGTTCATCTTTTAACAAGGCCGAGCCGGCGGCTTTCTTGCAGACCTTTTTGGCGGGGCAGCCCATATTGATATCAATAATCTGGGCTCCGTTGTCCGCATTCAGGCGCGCTGCCTCGGCCATCATCTCCGGATCACCGCCAGCAATCTGCACCGATATCGGCGCGACTTCACCGCGATGGTCCAGGCGCAAACTGCTCTTGCGACTGCCCCAGAGTTCCGCATTGGCGGTCACCATTTCGGACACAACCAACCCCGCACCCAGTTGGCGGCACAATTGCCGAAAGGGGCGGTCGGTTACCCCGGCCATGGGCGCGAGGATGACCTGGCTGTCGATCTGATAGGGACCTATCCGGAACACATGGCGCTCCACAGGATGAGCAGATTGCAAAAAAATGATGGAGGATCTCGCTGTCGCCAGCGTTGTGCCAAAGCTGTTATCCCGCACTAGGACTCACAACCTCTGGCCCATGGATTTTCTGCGTTAAGGCACCTGCGTAAAAGGGTCGCCATGATACCTGTTTGCATCGCTGATGGGAACGTGGAAATTGCGCAAAGTGGCGTTTTTTTGAGCGCTCGACAGCAGCGGGTGCAGGCGAGCGGTTTGTCAATATTGCCGGTAGATTATTCAGGAATATATACGTGGTAATTCACAGCTTCCGAGCCCGGATCGACCAGCTCCAATGTAAGGTGAACCGGTTGGTTTTGCGGCATCAGACTTCTGCCGGCCAACTCGCCGCGCAAGTATTCCTGAGGCTTGAAGCGTCGTGACGCGACCGGTATGTCATCAATCGTGCTGAACGCCAGGATGAGGTCGGGGAAGGGTTGTTGAAAGCTGGCGTTGTTCAACAGGATGGCATCTACAATCAACGCGTTTTCCAGCTTGGGATGATTGCGTACCACCAGGTTGTAGGCGCGGATTTTACTGCGGTCGACCAGGGCGGGCAGCTGACAGCCCAGCATTGAACATACGCTTGCGTAAAAGCTGCGGTAAGGTTCGGTGCGGTTCAGGTTATCGAACTGTAGCCAGGCGATCTGGATAAAAAGTACCAGCACCAGCAGCGCCGATAGCCCACCCCATAAACGCTTGGCTGAACGCTGCCGGTCATAGCGCGTGGTCATCTCCACGGGTTCCGGCATGATATTCATCAGCAGAGCGGCGCGGGACGTGTCAAACGCACGCAGGCGAGAATCGTCTTTGTGATTGTCTGCCAATGCCTGCTGGTAAAGCTGGTTTTCATTGTAAGGCTGGGCGTGAATCTCTTCGGTTTCCTCCGGCACTTCATCTTTTTCGGCCACGATATTAAAAACCGGACCTTTAAACGGAACGGCTGACGAGCGGCTGCTGTGCGGTTCGGGCGAATCGTCTGAATCATCCGCATTGCGGGTATCGCTTAATCGTTCATCAGCGCTGAACTCTTCATCCTCTGGTTCATGGTTTTTTTTCTGAATGGACGACAGCCGTGTGTCTTCGTCAGCTTCGTCAAGTAATTCCATGGCCCAGGATTCGTCCGGGTCAATATCATCTTTTTCAGGCTCTTTCTGGCGGATCTCTCGATCAAACAAAGAGGTGCTCTTGGGTAGTTTTTCGAGATCCAGAAAACCATCAAACTCATAGTCGGAGCGTTTCGGCTCATCCGGTTCATCCATGTCATCGCTGATCAAAAAGTCGTCGTCACCGCTCAGTGCCAGCTCGCGATTAATATCCTCCTGGCTGAAGGCCAATTTCTGTTCCGCAGGCTTTGCCGGTGGCGGCGCGGATGTTGTCGCGGCTGTTTGAGAAGCCGGGCGCGCAGCCGCCTGGCTGGTCGGTTTGGCGGCGGTTTGATGTGAACCGGGTTCCCTGGCAGCAGGTTTTGGTGTCTCCCTGCCAGGTTGTGGTCTGGCAGCAGGTTTGGCAGCGGCCGGTTTTGTCGATGGGGTTGTTTTGGCAACGGCGGCTGTCGCTGACGGTGCCGCTTTGACTGGGCTTTGCGCCGGTGCTCCGCTGATCAGATGGTCCTGCGCCTTGAAGATATGCAGGCAGGAACCGCACCGCACCGCGCCCTTGGCGGATTGCAATTGCGCGCTGGTGATGCGAAACGAGGTGGCGCATTTGGGGCAGCGGGTAACCATGTTGCTCATAGGTTGGTGTTTGTCCTGGTGTTATCGACAAGGTGCAGCGTGGAATCAGTGTAGCTCCTGGTGCCAGCGCGGTAAATTTTTCCGCGCAGGACTGTTAAGTATCACGCATTACCGCACGCGCCAACAGTGGTCGCGAATTATGGGCGGGTTTTGGTCGCTGTCAATCGCACCCATTCGTCCTGGCTGACCACCGGCTCGAAATCGAACCATCGGGCATAAGCTGCCATTACGCTCTCGGCTTGCACGCCCAAAATACCCGAAAGGCAAATCTTGCCACCAGGTTTGGTCAGTGCATTGAGTTGCGTGGCCAGATCTGCCAGAGGGCCCGCAAGAATATTGGCCAATACCACATCGGCCTGCACCTTCGGGCAGCGCGGCGGCAGATACACCGGCATAGCATCAGCCGGCAGGTTATTGCGTTTAGCGTTTTCAGTGGTGGCTAACAAGGCTTGAGGATCGATATCAACACCGATGACTTGCCTGGCGCCCATCAATAAAGCGGCAATACCGAGGATGCCGGAGCCACAACCGTAGTCAACAATCTGCTTGTCAGTAAGATCCTGTTGGTCGATCCATTGCAGGCACATAAAAGTAGTGGGATGGGTGCCGGTGCCAAAGGCCAGGCCAGGGTCGAGCATCAGGTTGATCTTGTCCGGTTCGGGTGGCTGCTGCCAACTCGGGCAAATCCATAGCCGCTCCCCGCAGCGGATCGCGTGGTAATTTTTCATCCACTCCCGTTCCCAGTCCTTGTCTTCCAGCAATTCCCATTTGTGTTCGGGCAATTCACCACCAAAGACCTTTTGTGCCTGCAGGCTGGCTTTGGCGGTATCAATATCTGCTGAATAAAGGCCGGTCACGCGAATATCGTCCCACAGGGGTGTTTCGCCTAATGCGGGCTCGAAGATGGGTTGATCGGCGGCATCTTGCAGGGTGACCGACACGGCGCCGCTGGCCAGTAGCGCATCTTCAAGTTTTTCAGTTTGGGGGCGTGTTGCTTTGACCTTGAGCTGTAACCAGGGCATGGGAATCTCGAATCGGGGATAAGCCGGTCACCCATGAGGGGTGACCGGCCGGATGTTAATTGGCGAGTTTCTTCTCAAGGTAATGGATATTCACACCACCTTTGCGGAACTCCGTATCGCGCACCAGCATTTGTTGCAGGGGGATGTTGGTGCGAATACCGTCGACGATAGTCTCGTCCAGGGCATTGCGCATACGATTCAGCGCGATCTCGCGGGTTTCACCGTAGGTGATGACCTTGGCGATCATGGAATCATAGTTGGGCGGAACGGTATAGCCACTGTAAAGGTGAGAATCGACCCGCACACCCAGGCCGCCGGGCGCATGGTAGTTTTTAACCAGACCGGGGCAGGGCATAAAGGTTTTGGGGTCTTCCGCGTTGATACGGCACTCAAAGGAATGGCCACGGATCACGATGTCGGACTGCTTGATGGACAATTTTTCACCCGCACAGACACGAATCTGTTCTTTGATCAGGTCAACGCCAGTCACCATCTCGGATACCGGGTGCTCTACCTGGATACGGGTATTCATTTCGATAAAGTAGAAGCGTCCGTCTTCATACAGGAACTCGAAGGTGCCGGCACCGCGATAGCCGATATCCACGCACGCCTTCACGCACGCCGCGTAGGTCTCCTGACGAACATCTTCGGGAATGCCGGGGGCCGGCGCTTCTTCAAGGACTTTCTGGTGACGACGTTGCAAAGAGCAGTCGCGATCACCCAGGTGAATGGCGTTGCCTTGGCCATCGGACAGGATCTGGACTTCGACGTGACGTGGGTTTTGCAGGAATTTTTCCATGTACACCGTGCCATCGCCAAAAGCCGCTTTGGCTTCACCTTGGGTAACATGGATAGAACTCATCAGGGCGGCTTCCGTATGGACGACGCGCATACCGCGCCCGCCACCACCGGCCGCTGCCTTGATGATGACCGGATAGCCGATGCGGCGGCCGATCTCCAGGCATTTTTCCGCATTGTCCGCCGGCAAAGGGCCATCAGAACCGGGCACGGTGGGTACGCCGGCTTTCTTCATCGCTTTAATTGCCTCGACCTTGTCACCCATCATACGGATAACGTCAGGATCGGGACCGATAAAGACAAAGCCGCTCTTTTGCACTTGTTCGGCAAAGTCAGCATTTTCAGCCAGGAACCCATAACCGGGGTGCACAGCCACCGCGTCAGTGATCTCCATGGCGCTGATGATGGCCGGAATGTTGAGATAACTTTTCGGTGAAGGGTTGGGGCCGATGCAGACAGATTCGTCGGCCAGGCGGACGTGTTTTAAATTGCGGTCAACCTGTGAGTGGACGGCCACTGTTTTGATGCCCATCTCTTTGCAGGCGCGCAACACACGCAACGCAATTTCGCCACGGTTGGCGATAAGAACTTTTTCAAACATAACCAGTTCCTTAAGCTCGTTCGTATAAACAGCGCCGGAGCGTGTTTGTTGGCTTGGATAACTTAAACGATAGTCACGAGCGGTTGGTCGAATTCGACCGGTTCACCATCGCCGACCAGAATGGCTTCGATAACGCCGGCTTTGTCGGCTTCGATCTGGTTCATCATCTTCATGGCTTCGATGATACAAATCACATCGCCTACCTTGACGTGCTTGCCAACTTCTGCAAACGCCGGTGAGCCCGGGCTCGGTGAACGATAGAAGGTGCCCACCATGGGAGACTTCACTACATGGCCGTCATAAGAAGCTTTAGCGGGTGCTTCGTTGCTGGCGGCCGGGGCAGATGCGGCTGGCGCGGCGGCGGGAGCAGCCGGGGCAGGGGCGTAGGATGCCTGCATGGGGGCAGCAATAAATTGCGGTTGGCCTGAGTAGTTGCGGCTGATGCGCACTGATTCTTCGCCTTCTTTGATCTCCAGCTCACCGATATCGGATTCTTCCAGCAGTTCGATCAATTTTTTAATTTTGCGAATATCCATAGAGTCCTCTCTAGAACAAGGGTTGTATGTGAAATAGGTTTAATGCTTCAAGGATTGAAAGGCGGCGCGCAGGGCCAGTTCATAACTGGTTGCGCCAAAGCCGCAGATGACGCCTTGGGCGACATCGGAAAAATAGGAATGGTGCCGGAATGCCTCGCGTTTATGGACATTCGATAAATGCACTTCAATAAACGGGATATCCACCGCCAGGAGTGCATCGCGAAGCGCCACGCTGGTGTGCGTGAAAGCGGCGGGATTGATCAGGATGAAGTCTACCCCTTCCTTGCGTGCGTCATGAATGCGGTCGATCAACTCGTATTCCGCGTTGCTTTGCAATGTCAGGAAATGGTGGCCGGCGTCGTGGCACAGTTGAGACAGTTGCTGATTGATGGAATCCAGCGTTGCAGCGCCATAAATCCCCGGCTCGCGCAGTCCGAGCAGGTTCAGGTTAGGGCCGTGAAGTACCAGAATGGTAGCCATGGATTCAGTTGATCCTGTTCTTGATGTTTGTCTGGCCAATGGGCGTTGCCGTCACGCCGGGTGTTTATCAAACTTCGTCGAATTTGAGCTTATCGGCTAAGACTAGTTCGGTTTATGAGCAAATCCAACCGGAAATGGTAAAACCAGTCCCATTTATCTGCGAAAGTGTGGCGAGTTTGCCGTAAAAAAAACCTGCTGTCCACGGCTCAACATGGATTTTGCATAATTGCTGCAAAATGGCGGCACGATTAAGGAAGTTCGCCTATTAATCCCGCCTTGAGCGGCTCGCTTTTATTCGCATTCCATCACGAAGCCAGCACGTTGTGGTCCTGATCCGGGCTATTTGACGGACTTTTGCAGAAGCTCTGCGAAAAATCCGCCAATGTCGGCAAACTAGTTGTTAAAAGCAGTCTTTTGGCCGCTAATTGACTCAATCAGCCGGCCAGGGGTCAATAATTGGGGCAAAATCTCAGCTTTGCCTTCGCCGTTGGCGGGAAACCAAAGGTAGAGCGGCACGCCACTACGGCCATACTCGGCTAACAGCGCGGTGATTTGCGGGTCGCGGTTGGTCCAGTCGCCTTTCAGGGTCACTACCTGATAATCATCAAATGCCTGTTCTACTTCTTCGGTATGCAGGGTTAAGCGCTCATTGGCAAGGCAGGTCAGGCACCAGTCGGCTGTCAGGTTGATGAAGACCGGCGCTCCGGAGGCTCGCAGTTGCTGCAAGCGCTCCGGGGAGTACGCCTGCCAGCGCGAGGATTCGGTGGGCTGGCCAATCATCTGCCAGGGAAGGACAAGAGCGCCAACCCAGGCGGCGGCGATCAGGCTCCGGCGTACCCATTGCCAGGCCCCACTGGCAGAGCGATTGAGTAGCCAACAACCAAAGGCGATAGCCACAGCGCCAGCCGCGACGATCATGCTGGCATCAATGCCTGCCTGGCGGCCCAGCACCCAGAGTAACCAGACGGCAGTGAGATAAAGGGGAAACGCGAGGAATTCTTTGAGATTTTCCATCCACACGCCGGGTTTGGGCAAACGGTTGGCGAGGGCGGGTAGATAGCACAAGAGTAACAACGGCAATGCCATGCCCAGGCCCAGCGCGGCAAAGATGGCGAGGCACACAATGGCGGGCTGGGTGAGGGCGAAGCCCAGTGCCGCGCCCATAAAAGGTGCGGTACACGGGCTGGCCACGACAGCGGCCAGCACGCCGGTGAAGAATGAACCGCTCAGTCCGGATTTCTGGGTAAGGGATTGGCCTGCGCCCATCCAGCGGGTACCAATATTGATCATCCCCGACATGCTTAAGCCCATCACGAAAAACAGGTACGTCAAGGCGGCGATCAGCAGCGGTGATTGCAGTTGGAAGCCCCAGCCGATGGCTTCACCGCCGGCCCTGGCCAGCAAAAGGGCACCAGCGAAGCCAACAAAGCACAACACAATACCGGCGGTGTACACCCAGCCGTGCATGGGTAAACGCTCGCGGTCTGCCTGGGCCAGGCTCATAACCTTGATCGACAGCACCGGAAAAACGCAGGGCATGAGGTTCAGGATGATGCCGCCGAGGATGGCGAAGAGCACGATCTTCGCCAGCGAGCTTGGTGCCTCTGCAACGGGTGTTGTGGCCGGTGGTGCCTCTGCAAGCGGGTCTGCCGGTGGCGGCAGGATAACGACCTGGTTGTTGTCCGGATCTACTTGCAGGTAATCGGTGTAGGGTGGATAGCATAAGCCTGCGTCGGCGCACCCCTGGGATTCTACTTGCAGATTAAAGGGTGCGGTGTCGGCAGGCAGGTCAACAGTCAATACGGCCTTGTCGTAAAACACGGTCATATCCTTGGCGAAGAACTCGTCGTACTTGGTTATCCCTTCATTAAATTGCGGCGTTAGCGTCAGACCATTGCTGGCATTTAATTTGAAGCGTTCTTCATATAAGTAGTAAGCCGGTGCAATACGCCACTCCAATATCAACTGGTTACCTTCCAGGCGTGCTTCCAACTGGAAAGCTTCCGTTACCAGCAGGAATTCATCGTCTGGTGCAAGAATGCTGGTGTCCAGGCCACTTTGTTTGGGGGTATCAAAGATATCCTGGGCCTGGCTTGCCGATGAAAACAGCAAGCAGCTGAGCATCAGGGCGAGATAAGCCAGGAGTCGGGAAGGGTAGTGATAAGGCAAGGTCACGAGAGCGGGCATAGTCAGCAATTTCTTGTTGTGGATTGGGTATGCATTCGGGATAAAAATCGCCGGGGGGTGTCATGCGTCCTGCTGCCTAGTAGTATAGGCCCCGGTCTGATTCCCGAAAAAGATATCCATGGCGGTAGAAGACACCCGGAAAATTCTAGCGGATTAGACAGACTTTGGTGTGTTGGTTCACACAACTTTTTACTCCGTCTGTCATTCTGTTCAGGCAATTTCGATAGATTCGTATCATATAGCGTGGCTGTAATTGAACTTCTTTTATCAGAGAACCCGGTTTTATGCGTAAAGTGATGTCTCAGTTGTGCGTTGTCAGTTTGTCAGTGTGGTCATTGGTTGCATGCCAGACAGCGCCGCAACCTTCCCCGAAAAAACCTGCTCCCCAGGTAGTTACTCCCCAGTCTCGTCCTGCGCCCAAGCCCGTGAATACCCGTGAACAAAACATCAAGCGTTTACTGGCGGATGCGGATTATGCGTTGAGCCAGGACCAATTGTTGATGCCGCTAAGTGACAATGCCCATGACCGCTATCACGCCGTGTTATTACTCGATCCTGGTAACAGTGAGGCCAAAACCGGTTTGCAGGCAATCACCCTGCGTTATCTGGAGCTGGCTCGCAGTGCGGCGGCGCGCAGTCGTTACGCCGAAGCCCAGGCGCATCTGAAAAACGCGCGTGATATGGACCCGGATAATCCGCTCGTGGAAGAATTTGCGGTGGTCCTGCGCAAAGAGATCGCGAATCAGAAACCTCCAACACCCTATAAGCCGGGGCCGAATGAACATATGCTGGATGCGAAAGCATTATCAGCTAAAGATCCGGAACTCATCGCGCAGTTGAATGATTTGGCTCAGGTGGCCAGGGAGAGTGGCGACCTGGTTATGATTCACGCGCGCAACGACGCAGAAGGGCGATGGATCTACCAGCGGATGCGCGAGGCTGTACCGGGTTTCCTGTTGCGTGGTGATATCCGAATTACCCAGCAGCCGCGCATCCAGTTTGTGCCGCGGCTGCAATAATCCTACTGCCGGAGTTTCTCCCTATGCCCAAGATCATGCAATGTGTGTTTATGGTTCTGCTTTTTTCAATTGTTTCGGCCCATGCAGATCAACCTGATCCGGTGGTGCCGGCTGATACTGTGTCCAAGGCTGAATCGGTCAAGGAGTCGATCAAAATAGCTACGCAGGTCAGTGTCTCCGGAGCCTATATCAATGTTCCGGTTCCCGGCACCAGGCATACGGCGGCATATTTCACGTTGCGCAACCTGTCGGACAAACCTGTCAGCCTGGTGTCTGTGGCAGTAGATGTGGCGCAACGGACCGAGCTGCACAGCCACACCACCAAAGACGGCATGATGAAAATGCGCCGCGAAGAAACGGTGCTGATTCCTCCTCGCTCCAGCGTGGCATTTGAGTCCGGCTCATACCATGTCATGTTGTTCGATTTGCAGCGCAGCATCCAGACCGGCGAAGAGCTACAATTGTTATTAACCTTTGCAGACGGCAAACAATTGGTGGCAACTGCACAGGTGAAAAGTATTTTTGATAAGACGCACCATCACCATTGAGTGCGGCGGGACAACGGAAAGGAATAGCAAACATGGCGTTACCGAAATTCAGGAATTTATGGGTGCGTGGTGTACGCAAGGCGCGCGATGGATATTCCGATACCCAGGAAGATATTGCGGGCAGCAGCCTGTGGTTTCGTGTCGTGCTGATTGTATTGGCGATTTACTTGCTGATAGCGGTTGCAGTGGGTATCTACTGGAGTTTATCGCCGGGATTATTCGATGTGCGCGACCACGCCCGTCAGGCATTGTCCCGCGAACAGCACACGCCGGCGGTGGGCACCGTGACCACGGCAACCCTGATCCGCGTGGCCGAAACCCTCTGGGATAAGCCCGGCGGTTACCTTTCCAACGACATCATGCCACCCGGTTTGTGGCTGGACGATATGCCTAATTGGGAATACGGCGTATTGATTCAGGTGCGCGATATGAGCAAGGCGATGCGCGAAGCCTTCAGCCGTTCGCAGTCGCAATCCCGCGAAGATAAAGACCTTATCCTGGCTGAACCGCGTTTTAATTTTGACAATGCCAGTTGGATATTTCCTGCCTCGGAATCGCAGTATCAGGAAGGTGCGGATTACCTGCGCCGTTACCTGCATCGCCTGGCGGATGACAATCCGCAAGATGCCCAGTTTTTCGCGCGCGCGGATAATCTGAATTATTGGTTATCTACCGTTGAAACCCGGTTGGGCAATTTGTCCCAGCGTCTCAGCGCCAGCGTAGGTCAGCAGCGGTTGAGCATTGATATGGCGGGAGAGTCAGGTTTTGTTTCGCACCAGGGGGATGACGGTGTGGTGAAGACGCCCTGGAACGAACTGGATGATGTTTTTTTTGAAGCGCGTGGCTCGGCCTGGGCGTTGATCCATTTACTCAAGGCGGTGGAAGTGGATTTTGCTGATGTGCTGAAAAATAAAAATGCCGAGGTCAGTGTGCAGCAAATTATCCGCGAACTGGAAGCAACCCAGCAAACCCTGTTCAGCCCGATGGTATTGAATGGCAGTGGTTTCGGTATGCTCGCCAATCACTCGCTGGTAATGGCTTCTTATATTTCCCGTGCCAATGCGGCCATTATCGACTTGCGGCGTTTGTTGGCGCAGGGTTAAGTCTGCGGCCGGTGAAGCGGAATTGCATCGCCGGCTCCTTTCCGGATTATTTTCTCTCTGTGAGTGCTGCCCGGCGGATGATGTAAAGTTCGCAATTATGGGTAGTGATTCATCACAACTTTTATTAATGCTACCTGCCGCAAATTAATCGCTGTCCATAATGGCGTAGAATGTCTTGCTAAATGAAAGCCTTCCGGCTTCTGGTTCAGCACCCTTGATGAAAGATAAGAGTAGGGAGTTCGAATGCGATTGTTAATGATGTTAGTGGGCCTTTCCTTGGGGATATCAGGCGCAGCTCAGGCATTGGCGGACTCTGCATTGGCGGGTTCTGCAAAGGAACCGCTATGGCTTGAGGTTATCGATCCTTATGTTGAGATGCACAGTGGTCCGGGGCGCGGTTATCCCGTGTTCTATGTGATTGAGCAGGGAGAACGCGTCGATGTAATCACGCGTCGCCCGGGTTGGTACGAAGTGCGTACCCAGGACGGCAAAACCGGATGGACGACTGCTGCACAGATCTCCCGCACCATTCAAACCACCGGTGAACCGGCTGACCTGCCGTCAGTGAGCTATGGTGATTACCTGAAAAACAGCTGGCGCGCCGGCTTTAATACCGGACAATTTTCCAACGGCGAATTGCAAGGCAGCGAGTTGTTCAGTGCAACTGTCGGGTATCGCCCCCTGGGTTGGCTGGGGGTGGAGCTGGAAGCAGGAAAAATCTTCGGCACGGACATCAAGGGCGACCTCTACGGAGCTAACCTGGTGCTGGAACCTTTTTCGGACTGGCGTATTTCCCCCACGGTACTGATCGGGCGCGGCGTGATGAAGATCGATTCACAACCCAAGCTGGTGCCGTTGCAGATCGATGATTCAGACTTCAATCATTATGGTTTGGGATTTAATTACTACCTGGGCAGAAATTTCCTGTTCAAGGGCGAGTATCGCTCTTACTCCGTTTCCACTGACGATAACAATGTGAGTCTAGAAGCATGGACAATCGGTTTCAATTCGTTCTTTTAAAGGTAAAGGCCGCAACCCTGGCAGCTGCTTTGTGTTTTGTGCCGGCAGTGTTTGCGGATGAGTCTGCAAAGACCGATATTTCGGATATCAATAACGAAGTGTTTGAGTTGGGTATTTTTGCCGGCATCATCAACATTGAAGATTTTGGCAGTGAGTTTGTGCCGGGCATCAGTGCAACGTTTCGCGCGTCGGAAGATTTTTTTATTCAATACAACTATCTGCAAACCGATGTGTCGCCTTCGTCTTACGAAAAAAATCAGGGCAAGCTGTTTGATGGTGATGATCGCACCTTCACCCATTACGATTTGCTGATTGGTTATAACCTGTTTCAGGGGGAGTTTTTTCCTTCGCCTCCCAAGGCGAATCTGTCGACGTTGTATGTGGTGGCAGGTGTGGGTGATACGGAGTTTGGTGGGGAATCGAGTCTGACGTATACCTTGGGAATTGGTTATCAGGTGGCGTTGACCCGTCGGATCGGGTTGCATTTTGATTTCAGGGATTATATTTACCGTTCGACGCTGGTGTCGGATGAGAAGCGCACTGTGGGTGCTGCGCAGATATCTTCTGGTGTGAAATTTTTGTTTTGATGTAATCTTTTTTGTGTATTCCACGGACAGTGCTTCGTAATCCGCTTGTCATTAGGCCCTTTGTTTCGAAATCGCATGTATACATCCCTGTAGCTCCCTCAAGTCATCCCTGACTTGAGGGTTTCGAAACAAAGGGCCTAACGCCAAGCTCGCCTGTTGCAATACGTCAGTGGTTTAAGTCTTTTTTGCTATCAGAATAAAGCATTTACACCAATCAACATCTCGGTGTTATTCGTCTTCTTGCTATCACCCAAAAATTCCCGATCAACGATGGTGTCGCGTAGGTCCAGATTGATCGTCATCCAGTCGGTTACAACGGCGCGGTAGCTTGCTCCAATGACCATGCCGGTTTTGTCGTTGCCGGCAAAGCTCACGTCGGCGACGCCGGCGAGTAAATAAATAGCTGAGTTAAATTTGTGGCGTTTGCCTAAAAAAGATCGGCCATCCAGCAGGTTGTAGCCGGCGAGCAGGTTCACGTATTCGAAGTCATAGTCGTCGTCTGCGAGGAAGTTACCGCCGGCGACTTCTTCAAAGGCGGCTTTTCCGACGGTCGATACACCGTAATTGGCTTGGGCAATAAATTTGCGATTGATATGGTAGGTAAAGGAAACGCCGGTCACCGGGTTGGTGTTGAAGTCTTCTACGGAGAGTAGGCCGACATAGGCACCCAGTTCGAATTTTTCGGTATCAATGGCGGCGGCCTGAATGTTTGGCATGTCCTTGTTCGGCTCAATGACCGTGACAGGTTGATTGTCGTCGTTGCCGTAGGTGTAGGCGGTAGTCCCCAAGCTTAAAAGGCAAGCCAAAATCTTGACAGAGCGTGACATCTTCTTTTTCTCGCGGGTAAGGATGGAACGAAGAGAGGATATGTCGCGAATGATGATCGGCGGCCGTGAATCGGACGGAGCACATATCCAGTGTTGCCGATAACTATACCTGAATTTGCACCTGAATGAACAATCTGATGGTGTTAGTTGGATCGCATAATCAGTAGATTATCGAGCGGTGGTATAGGGTTCGTGTATGTTCATTTTTTTCGGTAGTGCATCACAATATTTTGTTGATCAAGTTATGGATCGGTGTGCGACACAGCTTCTGTTTTTGCCACTTTCCTTTGTGAGTGATTCACCTCTCCCAGCGTGTATTTTTTCATCATTCCCGCCTGGCGGCGACCATCGTTTTGGTGATTAGTTCATAAAATCAAAACATCAAGTGTGACTGGTGTTTGAGTTTTTAAAAAATCATCGGGCCTGATCTGTTTTATCTCGTATATTGGATATTTGGTGCCAAACCCTGGTTTGTAGAGTGGATGAAATGGGTAAACGACTTATGGCCAACACATCTCTGGTAAGCAGAATATCGACGGTTTGTCTCGTGGCGGTGCTAACTTGCATATCGCTGCTGGCACTGGCTGCAGAGCAGCCAGCAGAACCCAAGTGGACTGAGACGGTTGCAGGAAAAAAGACCGACACCACCAGTGAGAACGACTCGGCGGCTACTCAGGATGCGAGTATCGAGGTCAATAGAGTCTCGAAAAATATTCAACAACTGAAGCAGCAGGTTATTGATCTCAATAAAGATTTGCGCTTGATGGAGGAAAAATTACTCTTCCCGTCAAGCACCAAATATTCCGTTTTTGTTTCCATGAGCTCCGGACAGTTCTTCTCGCTTGAGAGCATCAAGTTAAAGCTGGATGGCAAGTTGGTGGCTACGCACATCTATTCCGAGAAACAGCGCCAGGCATTGATACGTGGCGGCATCCACAAATTTTATATTACGAATTTGAATGAAGGCCAGCATACGGCAACGATATTTTTTACCGGTGTAGGCCCTAACGGCCGCGCATATAAACGTGCCTCGACCATTGATTTTGAAAAGGGTCCGGCTGGGGAGTATCTGGAAGTTGCCATCAGCGACGACAGTGTTACACAAGAACCAGTCTTTGGAATCAAACAGTGGTAATCACATGTTACGTAAGGTTGTAGTCACTCGTTTTTATAAGCCAGGGCAACAGTTAATTGCTGCGGCCGGGTTGATGTTATGTGTGGTGTTCCCGGTTGTAAGTCTGCCTGCATTTGCCGCGCTCTCCGTCAACAAGTCCACGACAGACCTTGAGTATGGCGTGATTCTATTTGACTATTTTCAGCAGGATTATTTTTCGGCATTGATTGAGCAGGAGTATGCTCAGGCGATTAACAATACCACTGCTAAAAGTCCGCACGGTCAGGTGCTCAAGGGTGGCATGATGCTGTCTTACGGCATGGCTGATGAAGCCAAACGCATGTTTGATACCTTGCTGGATTCTGCGGCGCCTGAAGAAGTTAAAAACCGGGCCTGGTTTTACCTGGCCAAACTTTTCTACAGCAAATCAGATGTAATGAACGCGCGGGAATCCCTGGCGCAAATTCGCGGCAAGATGCCCGATGATCTGCATACCGACTACCACTATCTGGCAACCCTGCTGAACCACGAAGGCAATCACCTGGGCGATAGCGAGAATAAATTCAAAGCGGTTTCGAAGGAAAATCCCTATTTCCCCTATTTATTGTTCAACATGGCTATCTTGCAATTGAAAGATAACAAGTTGGATGCGGCGGTAGGCAATCTAGAGGCGGTGACCAAGTATTCTGGCGTAAGCGAGGAGCTCTCCCTCTTGTCAGACCGTGCCCGGCACGGCTTGGCGGAACTGGCGCTGCAGCATGGTAATTTGATGCAAGCCTGGCTTTACCTGAAAGATATCCGTACCACCGGCTTATATTCCAATCGTGCACTGTTGTCCTATGCCTGGGCCGCAATCAACCTGAAACAATACCAGCAGGCGATCCCCGCGCTTGAGCTGTTAAACGAACGCTCCATTGCCATCCCGGAAGTGCAGGAGGCCAAGGTATTGCTGGCGCACGTCTATGAACAGGAAGGTGCGCCGCGCAAAGCCCTTAAGCGCAATCTCATCGCTGAAAAAGAATTTCACGAAGGTGTTGAGATGATCGCGGAAGCGCGTCGGGTTATTGAAAAGCAGGATGTCCCGCGTGAATTTATCAAGAACCTGGATGCCATGATGGACGACAGTGATTGGTATAGCACGCGTCCCTCGGTGGATTACCAAAAATTGACCCCGTTTCTGATTGACTTGATGGCAAGCCATCCTTTCCATGAAACCCTGCGCGAGCTGGCCGACCTCTATGCAATTGAAGAGAATCTCAAGTACTGGTCCATTCAGGCCAACGAGCATCTGCTGATTCTTGAAAACGCCAATAAAAAGAAAAATTTTGACACATCTGTTCTGGAACTGGTTAAAACCAGTGCCGAGTTAAACGAGCAATTTTCCGACCAGAATACCGAGCTGCGCTTACATTCCCTGGCGCTCAATGAGGAAGATCAGGATCGCCTTAAGGCGTTGATTGAGACCACTGAACGTGAATTGAAATTATTGGATGGAAAAGTCGCCAAGTTGAAAGATTACAAGCGGCCCTACGAACAGCCTGCGTACTACAAAAAGATGGTTGCCGAAAAACATCGCGAGATTGAGCGGCAATTGGCGGAGACAGAAAAGTTTGTCCAGAGCTTTGAAACCATCATGCGCGGCCTGGTCAAGGTGGAGCTGGATAAACACGAAGAACGTATGCGCTACTACGCGGCGCAATCCAAACTGGCCAAGGCCCGTTTATACGATATGACACTGCTATCGCTTGAAAAAGCAAAATCCACAGTACAAGACGATGTAGGTGCGGACGCACAGGGGGATGAATAATGAAAACTGTAAAAACCTGGGTACCCTTGATCGGCATTCTGGTGTTGTCGCTCGGTTGTGCTTCCAATAAAAGCAACACCTTGGGCGCACTGAAATATACCCCCCAGGAAAAAGAAGAAGAAATTGAATTCCAGAAACTCAATCACCAGGAGGTGAGGGCAGAGTACAAGGAGCTGTTGGATCTGTTTGAAGACAAGCAACTGAAAGAGCAGATCGAGCGACGCATTGCAGACGTCTATATGATGGAAGGGGTCTACGATCAGAATCAGCAGGCACAGCGCCAGAGTTACTACGTTGATGCGATCAAAGCCTATCGCAACATTCTGGATAAATACCCGGATTCGCCCGACAACGCCGAGGTGCTTTATCAATTGGCGAAAGCCTATGATATGGAAGGCGACCAGGAAGAAGCCTTAAAGATGCTGACCCAGTTGACCGCACGGCATCCAACCTATCCCAATATCGCGGAAGCCTATTTCCGCAAAGGTGATATCCATTTCAATAACCAGGATTATCGGCACGCAGAACAATCCTATCTTGCTGTCACCAAACTGGATAAAAGCAAATTAGCGATCAATGCGCACTACATGTTGGGCTGGGCTTATTACAAGCAAACCGAATACAACAAGAGCGTTGATGCGTTTACCTATGTGCTCGATCAGTTGCTGGTTAACCAGTCGTCGATTGAAAATCTGGGCAAGGCTGAGAAGCCGTTGGTGAAGGACACATTGCACTCCATGACCTTGGCGCTTGACCGGATCGGCGGCGCAGAATCTATTGCTTCCCTGGAATCTATTGCGACAAAAAGCTATGTCTGGATGATCTATGAAGACATTGGTGAGCATTATCTGGAAAAAGAACTTTATGAAGATTCGGCCAACGCCTTCAGATTATTTGTCAGCAATCATCGTCACGCCTCACAGGCGCCTATGCTGCATGAGAAGCTGATCAACACCTACATCAAGGGCGGTTTCCCGCGCAAGGCGCTGGATGAAAAAGAGGCTTATGTTAATGCCTACGGCTTACATTCGGACTACCAGGGCAACCGTGGTGGTATGCCGGAGAATGTGAGCCGCTCCATTAAAGTTTATCTCGATGAGTTGGCGCGTCATTATTACAACGAAGGTCAGGATTACCAGGAGCTGGTGGCGGAGCTTTCGGAGAAGAAAAACCGCGACGACAAAGAGATCGCTGAAAAGTCCGTCCTTTCCATTGCGTCATTTGATCGCGCTGCCGACTTTTACCAGCAGTACGTTGCAACCTTTCCCAATGATGAGCGCATCGACGAAATTTACTTCCTGAAAGCGGAAGCCTTATTTCTGGCCAAGCGTTATGCAGAGGCTGTGGCCGACTATGAACGCGTGGCCTACCGGCCCAAAGGCAAGAGTGCGGAGAAACACGCGGCCAATGCCGGTTATGCCGCGATTATTTCCTATCAAAAACACATTGATACCCTGCCGGCTGACAGCCAGGACGTGAAAAAGTGGCAAGCCCAGGCGGTGGAAAGCAGCTTGCAGTTTGCCAAGACCTTCCACACCGATAACCGGTCACCGATGGTGTTGACCAACGCGGCGGAATATCTGTTCAGCCTGGATCAATACCAGCGCGCCCTGGAAGTATCGGGGAACCTGATTGCTAACAATCCGCAACTGGATAAAACCCTGAAGAAAACCGCATACGGCATCATTGCCCACTCGCATTTCAAGTTGGGTGATTACCAGAGTGCGGAAAATAATTACCTGAGCCAGCGTGAACTGGTAGACCGGACCAGTGAAGAATACACCCAGATTTCCGAGCGTCTCGCCGCCGCTATCTACAAGAAATCGGAAGGTATTGTCGACAGCGGAGAAAAAGAGGCGGCTATTACACAGTTGCTGAAGATCAAGACCCTGACTCCAGACTCCACCGTGCGGGTTACCGCGCAATTCGATGCGGCCAGCATGTTGCTGGAACTTGAACAATGGGACCGCGCAATTACCGAATTGAAAGAGCTGGCCGCACTGTATCCGGAGCATGAGTTGGCGGTGGAATTCCCGCGCAAACTGTCGTTCGCCTACGAGAAAAATGAAAATTGGGCCTTGGCCGCTGAAAGTTATCTGGGGCTGAGTGAGAAGGATCCCGATGCAGAAGTTCGTCGGGAGGCCTTGTTCCTGGCGGCCACAATGTTTGAGAAAAACAAGAACTACGCCACATCAATCGAACACTTTAAGAGCTACGATGCTACCTACGAAAAACCCTTTACTTCCCGGATGGAAGCGCGCTACCACCTGGCGACCCAGTACGAGAAGTTAGGCGATACAGAAAAGCAATTATTTTGGCTAAAGCGTTTAATCGAGGGCGACCAGAAAGCGGGCCCTCAACGCACGGATCGCAGCCGATGGCTTGGGGCGTGGGCAAACATTAAATACGGGGATTACTACGCGGCTGAATTTTCATCGCACAAGCTTTATCTACCTTTGGTGAAAAGCTTACCCGCTAAAAACAAATCTCTGGAAAGTGCCATCAAACAATATCAGTCATCAGCTGATTACGGCATTCTGGAATTTGTCACCATGTCCAGCTTCAAGATTGCGAACCTGTACCAACAGTTTGCTACGGAGTTACGGGCGTCACCCAAACCGGCCGGTTTATCGCCGGACGAGCAAACTATTTACGCGGAAATTATTGAAGAGCAGGCAGTGCCTTTCGATGGTTTAGCCATTGAGCTGCACCAGGCCAATATAGACCGCGCTTGGGAAGGTAAATTTAACGAGTGGATCGACCGGAGTTTTGCCGAGATGATGAAGCTGAATCCGGCAAGATATAACAAGACGGAAATTATGGTGAGTTACGGCGATGAAATACGTTAATGTAATTGCATACACACTGTTGGCAGGCGGTATCCTGATCGGGGCTGGTTGCGCGACAACCTCCGGTTCAAAGGTTGGGCTCGTGGTGGATAAAAACCAGGAAGCGACTCTGGTGTCTACTCTGGAATACCTGCCGGTACCCAAGACCGATGACGCCGGCGCCTATCTGCCCTATGAGCCGAGCGAGAATCCGTATCTTGCGCAACGGGGCAAGATAAAGCAGGAATCTATTGTTAAATACATCGATGCCAAGCGAGCGCTGAAGCAGAAAAATTATCGCCACGCCGAACAACTGTTCAAAACCCTGACCGAAGAGGATAAAAACTTATCCGGGCCATGGATCGGATTGGGCGATGTAGCGCTTGAGCAAAAGCAATATGATCAAGCGGTAACACA